>DATBPT010000030.1:0-10164 GCA_036561205.1 Solirubrobacterales bacterium | reverse complement strand
CCCCCGCGCTACGAGTACTTCCTCACCGAGAAGGGCCTCGACCTGTGGCCGGTGATGATCTCGATCCTCCACTGGGGCGACCGCAACCTCGCCGACGACTCGGGCCCGCCGATGTTGATTCGCCACAAGCGCTGCGACGGGCTGGTCGACGATCGCGGCACCTGCGAGAAGTGCGGCCGGCGCCTCAACGCCCGCGATGCCTACACCGAGTACGGCCCCGGCGCGCCGGCGGAGTGGCGCGACGCGGCCTAGCACTAGGCTTCGCCGCCGCTTGGACTTCCAACTCTCAGACGAACAGCGGCTGCTGCGCGACACGGTGCGCGACTTCGCCCGCAGCGAGGTCGCACCGGTCGCCGAGGAGCTCGACCGGACGAAGGCATTCCCCTACGAGCTCGTCGCCAAGATGGGCGAGCTCGACCTGATGGGGATCCCCTTCCCCGAGGAGTACGGCGGCGGGGGCGGCGACTCGCTCGCCTACACGCTCGCGGTCGAGGAGCTGACCCGGATCGACTCCTCGGTGGCGATCACGATGGCCGCGCACACCTCGCTCGGCACGCAGCCGGTCTACCTGTTCGGATCCGAGGAGCAAAAGCAGCGGCTGATGCCGGATCTGTGCGCGGGCCGCAAGCTCGGGGCCTTCGGGCTGACCGAGCCGGAGGCGGGCTCGGACGCCGGCAACGTGAAGACGCGCGCGGCGCTCGACGGCGGCGAGTGGGTGATCGACGGCGCGAAGCAGTTCATCACCAACGCCGGCACGGAGATCTCGGGGCACGTCGCGATCACCGCTCTCACCGGCGAGAACGAGATCTCGAACCTGATCGTCGAGCGCGGCACGCCCGGTTATCAGCAGGGCGAGCCCTATCGCAAGATGGGCTGGAACGCCTCCGACACGCGGCCGCTGACCTTCACCGAGTGCCGCGTGCCGGAGTCGAACCTGCTGGGCCCGCGCGGCGCCGGCTTCAAGCAGTTCCTGCACATCCTCGACATCGGCCGGATCGGGGTCGCGGCGATGGGAGTCGGGCTCGCCCAGGGGGCGCTCGACGAGGCGATCGCCTACGCCAAGGAGCGTCGCGCTTTCGGCCAGCCGATCTCCAAGTTCCAGGCGATCCAGGCGAAGATCGCCGACCTCTCGGCGCAGATCGAGGCGGCGCGCCTGCTCACCTACCGCGCCGCGCTGCTCAAGGACGCCGGCGAGTACTTCACGCTTACGGCCGCGCAGGCGAAGCTGATCACCGGCCGGCTCGCGGTCCGCGCGACCGAGGAGGCGGTGCAGATCCACGGCGGCTACGGCTACATCGAGGAGTACCCGGTCTGCCGCTTCTACCGCGACGCCAAGATCCTCACGATCGGCGAGGGCACCGACGAGGTCCAGCAGATGGTGATCGCCCGCGCCCTGGGCTGCTAGCCCCGCTCCCGCAGCGCTCCGAACCGCTGCGGAATGCCGAAATTGCGGGTTCGTTCGCATCGGCACAAAAGTGCGTCCGCAGGGGGCGCTTACACTCGCGCCGACGAGCCCACCGTCAAGCATCGAGGAGAGTCGATGGCAACCATGGATAGCAACGCGAGGTGGCACGATCTGGCCGCGCTGCGCGACGAGGTCGACCAGCGTGCCGTGGTCGTCCCGATCTGCGTCAGCAGGCTCGACGGCCGTCCGCATGAGCTGTCGCCGAAGGCGAGGCGTTTCGCCGAGGCGCTCTCGTTCACCGACGGCTGGTCGCGAATCAGCGACGCTCGCAACCGCCGGGCCGCGTAGATACGCCCGGCGTCAGCCCGGGCGAGCGCTGACGGCGTCCGCGCCGAGCTGCTCGAGCTCGGCCGCGCGGTCGGGGCTGACGGCGATCCCATAGTGGTCGAGCAGGCTCCTCTCGGCGCCGGCCGTCAGCGGGGCATTCGGATCGACGCGCGGGGCCGCGCGAATCTCGTCGCGGGTATACGGGACCCAGACGTGACCGACGCCCTCGACGGCGTCACGGCAGGGAACCAGCGCGTAGTGGCCGAAGCGGCCCATGCGCGCCAGCAGCCATTCGGGCTCGGCGCCGGACTCGTCGACGAAGAAGCCCTCGACCCGGCCGACGTGGCCACCTGAGATCTCGTCGAGGCGGTGTCCGGTCCAGGCACGGACGCTGTCGGCACCGGGACCTGCGATCAGCTCCGAGCCCTCAGTCATCGAGCTCCCTTTCTAGCAACTCCCGCGCCGCCGTCGCCGGGTCGATTTCGCGGCGCACGACCCGCTCGAGCAGCTCGGCCCAGGCCGGGTCGCTGGCGGCCCTGGTCTCGAGCTCGCGCCGCATCCGGGCCGCGGCGATCCCGAGCACCTCGGCGCGCAGGTTGCGGGCCCGGCGCTCGGCCAGCGTCCCAGCCTCGGCGATCCGCTTGCCGTGCGCGTCGATCGCCTCCAGCAGCTCCTCGATCCCCTCCCCCTTGGCCGCCTCGGTGCGAACCACCGGCACCTTCCAGTCGCGCTGCGGGCCCAGCGCCAGCACCGACTTGACCTCGCGGATCATCGTGTTGGCGAGCGGGTGCTCGGCCTTGTTGACGCAGATCACGTCGGGGATCTCCATCACCCCCGCCTTCAGCGCCTGAATCGAGTCGCCCGAACCGGGCATCAGCGCCAGGACCACGGTGTCGGCATGGTCGACGATGTCGATCTCCCCCTGCCCGACCCCGACCGTCTCCAGCAGGATGTCGTCCTTGCCGGCCGCGTCCATCAGCAGAGCGGCCTGCAGAGCCGCCTCCGCGAGGCCCCCGAGCGAGCCCCTGGTCGCCATCGAGCGGATGAACACCCCGGGGTCGAGGAAGTGCTCGGAGAGCCGGATGCGGTCGCCGAGCACGGCGCCCTGGGTGAACGGGCTCGAGGGATCGATCGAGAGCACGCCGATCTCGCGCTCGGCCTTGCGCAGCTCGACGCAGATCGCGCCGATCAGGGTGCTCTTGCCGACTCCGGGAGGGCCGGTGATGCCGACGATCCGTGCCGATCCGGTACGCGGGAAGAGCTCGGCGACCAGCCGGTCGCCGGCCGGGTCGCGGTTCTCCACCAGGCTGATCGCCCGCGCCAGCGCGCGCTTGTCGCCGGCGACGAGTCGCTCGCCCAATGAGTCTGTCGCTGCGGGCTCGGCCACGGCGGCGCAGTCTAGAGTCCGCGCCGCCGTGATCCGGACGCTCCGCTTCCTCGCCGCCAACCGCATGCTCAACGTGCGCTACGGGCGCCTGCTGTGGCGCTATCTGTGGCGGCGGCTGTTCACCCGCGCGGGCTGGCGCTGGCAGACCGACGGCCCGGTCTTCTTCGGCAAGAACCTCGAGCTGCAGATCGCCAAGCGCGGCAAGATCAGCTTCGGGCGCTTCGTCTGGATCGGCGACGGGACCAAGATCCGCTGCCATGAGGGCGAGGTGGTGATCGAGCAGAAAACGGTGATCGGCCAGGAGTGCACGATCTCGGCCTACCGCCGCGTCCGCATCGGCGAGCAGTGCGTGATCGCCGATCGGGCGATGTTCATCGACTTCGACCACGGCGTGGTCGAGGTCGAGCGACCGATCCGCGTCCAGGGGATCTACATGCGCGACGTCGAGGTCGGCTCCAACGTCTGGATCGGCTACGGCGCCTGCGTCCTGCGGGGCGTCCGCGTCGGCGACAACTCGGTCGTCGGCACCAACGCCGTGGTGACCAAGGACGTGCCCGCGAACGCGGTCGTCGGCGGCGTCCCGGCGAAGCTGATCCGGATGCGCGATGCGCCACAAGCGCTGAGCTGGCCGAGCCCGGTGGAACCGACGACGGAGGGGGAGCCCGATTGACTGTCAGAACATTCCGCCGTTAGGCTGAGGCCGATGAGCGAGGAGCCCGTCCACGGATTCAAGGAAGGCGACCCGGTCTGGGTCGAGGACGGCGACGGCAAGCACCATCCGGGGGTGTTCGTCGGCGACAACGAGAACGCGGGCTGGTTCGGCGGCGGCCCCAGCGCCTACGTCGTCCACCCCGAGGCGCACCAGGCAGAGGTGGTCTCGATCTTCCGGATCACGCCCAGGGACGAGTAGCCCGAGCGCGATCGTCTCAGAGCCCGAGCCGGCGCACCCCGAGCTCGTCCCAGCCCAGGTGGTGCGCGAGCTCGTGACGGACCGTCCGCTCGACCTGCGCCCGCAGCAGCTCGGGATCGTGGCCGAAGTCCCGCTCGAGCGTGTCCTGGTAGATGACGATGCGGTCCGGGTAGGTGTCGCGGGCGATCGTCCCGCCGATGTAGTGGCCGTATGCGCGGTGCTCGTGGCCGCGATTGGAGACGGTCACGGGGGTGCGCTCGAGCAGCCGGCGAAACCGTTCGGGCAGGTCGTCGAGGGCCTGCATCACCAACTCGTCGAACTCGCTCGGCGGCTCGTCGGGCGGCGGTAGTGCCGCGAGGGCCTCGCTGCGGTCGACCAGCCGCCGGAACTCGGGCTCCGGCACCTCCTCGCCGATCAGGGTGACGACTGCCCAGGCGGTGATCAGAGCGATCGCCGCCGCACCGGCGAGCAAGGTCAGCAAACCACCCAGGCCGCCGAACGACGGCGGGTTGAGGAGCAGCAGGACGAGGCCGGTGATGAAGGCGAGCAAGGCCGCCGCACGCAGCGGTGGACCGATCGTTTCGCGCATGCGACGGAGGTTAGGGCGGCGGCTCGGTCGCCTAGATCCGGGTCGGGTCTCCGACCAGCTCGGCGTAGACCTCCGCCGTGCTCTCGGCGACGTCCGCCCAGTCGAAGCGCAGCACGTGCTCGGAGCCTTCGGCGACGAGGCGATCGCGAAGGTGCGCGTCGGTGAGCAGCCGCTCGGCCATCTCGCCGAGCGCCTCGGAGTCGCGAGCGCGGAAGCGCAGTCCGGCCTCGTTGTGGGGCACGACCTCCCGCAGGCCGCCGGTGTCGGCGACGATGCACGGGCAGCCCGAGGCCATCGCCTCGAGCGCGACGAGGCCGAAGGGCTCGTAGATCGAAGGGACCACGCAGACGTCGGCGATCCGGTAGAGCGAGTGCAGGACGTCGTCGCCGATCCAGCCGAGGAAGGTTCCGTGCTCCATCAGGCCGAGGGCCGAGGCCTGGTCGTGGAGCTCCTGCTCGTGCGTGCCCGAGCCGGCGACCAGGAAGCGGGTCCCGGGAACGGCCTCGATCAGCCGTGGCATCGCCTCGAGCGCGAGCTGGAACCCCTTCTCGTAGACGAGCCGGCCGATCAGCAGGACGAGGTTCTCGTCCGGGGCGGCGAACTCCGCCCGCAGCCGCTCGAGCTCGGGGCCGTCCTGGGGCTGCAGGTCGCCCGGGTCGATCCCGTTCGGGATCACGACCACGCGCTCCTCGTCGACGCCGAAGATGTCGACGATCTGCTCGCGCATGTAGTACGAGCACGAGATCACGCGGTCGGAGCGATTTGTGATCCAGCGCTCGACCCCGTGGATGTGGCTCTGCGGGTGCTTGTCGACCCAGCCCTGGTGGCGCCCGTACTCGGTCGCGTGGATCGTCGTCACCAGCGGCGCGGCGAACCGGCGCGCGAGGTGGTCGCCGGCCATCGCCACGAGCCAGTCGTGGCCGTGGACGAGGTCGAAGTCGTAGCGGTCGCCGAGCTCGACCCCGGCGGCGAGCATGTCGGAGTTCATCCGCTCGACCCAGGCGACGAACTCGCCGAGGTCGGTGGGACGGGTCGGCTCGCGGACGCGGTGGATGTGGACGCCGTTGGCGAGCTCCTCGGGCGGCGACTCCTCGCCGCCGCGGCTGAGCACGTGGACCTCATTGCCCGAGCGCGCCAGGCCCTCGGAGACCTTGCGCACGTGCCGGGCCAGGCCGCCCTCGATCAGCGGCGGGTACTCCCAGGAAAGGATCAGGACTCGGGTCAAGGTCTTTCGGACTGCTGCTTAGGGCTCGAGCAGGGGACTGAGGCTGAGGTCGGGCGCCAGGTTTCGCAACCGCGGTTCGGGCGGACGGGCGGCGGAGTTTATGGCCTCCAGCAGCAGGCGAGCATGGCCGGTGGTCCGCTGCCAGGGGTAGTCGCCCGCCTGGCCGCGGCGGTCGAGGAACGCCCAGTCGCTCGCCTGCACCGCGAGCAGCTCCCGTACGGCGCGCTCGGCGGCCGCCTCGGGGATACCGGTGGAGAGGCCGCGCAGCACCCTGAGCTCGAGCCTGCGGGCGGCCGAGGCCATGTCGGCGACCTCGGGCGAGTCCCAGGTGCGCAGGTCCTTGCCCTCACCCCAGGTCGACGGTCGCAGCGGCCGCTGCTCGCCCGGGTGGCGCTCGCGAGCCTCGCCGAGCGTGAGCAGCTCGATCCCGTGATCGGCGGCGCAGCCGAGCACCTCGTGCAGCCACGCCGGCCCCTCCCACCACCAGTGCCCGAGCAGCTCGGTGTCGATCGCGAACACGATCAGGCCGGGGCGGCCGCGCTCACGGGCGAAGGCGGCGAGTCGCTCCGCAGCCGCGCCGGCGAACTGGCGCCCGAGCTCGCGCGCTCGCGCCTCGGCGGCGTCCGGGTCATAGGGCTCGCCGCCGATCGACCACGGGTGCGAGCCGCGAAGCGACTTGCGATGAAAGTCGGCGAACGAACGGTCCGACGGATAGCCGTCGAGCGACCACAGCCATTGCACCGCCTCCCAGTCGATCGTGAAGGCGACGGTCCCGGCTTCGGCCGCGGTCGGCGCCAGGGCCGTGAGCGGAGGCTCGTGGGCGCTCTGGTCGACGCAGAAGTACTCGAGCCCGCGCAACGCCAGCAGGCGCTCGAGCCCGGGCTCGTAGGCGCATTCCGGAAGCCAGAAGCCGGCCGGCTCGCCGAACCGCCGCCGGTGCGAGCGCAGACCCGCGTCGAGCTGCAGGTTGCGCGCCTGGCGGGTGGCCACCATCGGCAGCACCGCGTGCGTGGCGCCCGAGGCGAGCAGCTCGATCCGATCCTCGCCGGCGGGACCGGAGAACAGCCGCAGGAGGTCGCCGTCGAGCGACTCGAGCCGCTCGAGCGCCGACCGGTAGCGCGCCGCCTCGGCGCCGCACGCATGGCGAAGAGGCGGCTCGACGTCGGCGACATCGGCCTCGCAGGAGCCGATCCGAAAGCGCCGGCAGAACTCGAGCAGGCGGTCGTGGACGCCGTCGGCCTCGAGCTGGTCGGCGAGCACCGGGGTGACGGTCATCGTCAGTCGCTCGGCGAACTCCGAGATCGGCGCGTAGGAGCGGATCACGGCGTCGAACAGCCACTCCTCGCCGAACGGGTAGGTGCCGAAGCCCTCGACGTAGGGCATGTGCGAGTGCAGGACGATCGCCAGATCGCCCACGGAACCAGTTGGCCTGTCGCTCACGAGCGGCAGACCGCGACGAAGTCGAGCGCCCGGTCGAGATCGCACTCCTGCTCGCGGCGCAGGTCGAAGTCCGAGGCCGCGATCGCGGGCACGAACCAGCCGTAGAACCGCTTCGTCAGGCGCAGGGGCGGATGAACGCGGTCCCAGCCCGCCTTCAGAGCGAGCTCGTGCAGCCGCAGCTTGCCCGCGTGGAAGACGCCGAAGAGCTCGACCGAGTCGAAGTGCGGGGCGACCAGCTCGCGGTACTCGTCGGCGGTGTACTCGCGCAGGTGCCAGGGGTTCTCGGACTTCTCGGCGCCCTCGGGAGCGAGCGTGAGCCGGTTCGGGGTCGAGACGTAGGAGACGGGCGCGAGCTCGGAGAAATGCGCCAGCAGCGCTCCCGGGTCCTCGATGTGCTCGATCGTCTGCAGGAAGACGATCGCGTCGCGGCGCTCGTCGAAGCTCTCGACCAGGGTGCGCTCGAAGCGCAGGTTGCCGCGCCGGTAGCGGAGCCGGGCGTGCTCGTGGGCGTCGGGGTTCGCGTCGACCCCGACCACCTCGGCGGCGCGGCCGGCGAGCACGTCCGAGCCGTAGCCCTCGCCGCAGGCGAGGTCGGCGACGGCGGCGCCGCCGACGCGGTCGGCGATCCACTCGTAGACGGCCAGATGGCGGCGAAACCAGTAGTTCTCCTCCGGCACGTCGGGCAGGGTTCGCTCGCCGGTCAGCGCCAGCGGCGGCACGCCGTCGGGCTGACCCTGTTGCAGATGGGCCTCTTCCACGGCGCCGGACCGTAGTGCCTGGCGGCGGCGAGCACCTACTATCCCCGCCCATGCCCGCCTCGCCGACGGCCACGGCCGCCGAGATCAAGGACGTCAACACGCGCTACCACGACGCCGCTGCCGACTCCTACGACGCCAAGTGGGGGATCGACTACGGCGAGGTCGGACAGGCCCAGGTGCGGGGGAAGCTGGTCAAGGCGCTCGGGCACGAGCCGGAGGTGTTCGGCGACGCGCTCGAGATCGGCTCCGGGACCGGCTACTTCTCGCTCAACCTGGTGCAGCTCGGGCTGATCGAGCGGGCGACGGCGACCGACATCTCGCCCGGGATGCTGGCGACGCTCGGCCGCAGCGCCTCCGAGCTCGGGCTCGAGGTCGAGACCGTCTGCACCGAGGCGGAGACGCTGCCGTTTGCCGACGACAGCTTCGACCTCGTCTTCGGACACGCGATCCTCCACCACATCCCGGACCTCGGCCGCGCCTTCTCCGAGTTCGAGCGCGTCCTGCGCCCCGGGGGCACGGTCGCCTTCTGCGGCGAGCCCTCGCGCTACGGCGACCGGATCGCGGCGCTGCCGAAGCGCGCCGGGCTGCTCGCCGCGCCCGCCTGGCGGCGCTTGATCGGCGCCTCGGCGGCCCCCTGGGTCAGCGGCGAGGCCGGGGAGGATGGGCAGGCGCTCGAAAGCGAGGTCGACGTGCATGCGTTCACGCCCGCCGACCTGCGCGAGACGGTCCGCGGCGCGGGGTTCGAGGCGGTCCGCCTGCGCGGCGAGGAGCTGGTCGCCAACGCCTACGGCTGGCTCTTGCGCTCGCTCGAGGCGACGGCCGAGCCGGCCGAGGTCCCGTTTCGCTGGCGCCACTTCGCCTACCGCAGCTATCTCGCCCTGCAGCGCCTCGACACGAGCCTGCTCGAGCCCCGGCTGCCGCCGGAGCTCTTCTACAACCTCGTGATCAGCGCCCGCAAGCCCGCGGCCGATTGAGTCGCGGTTCGAGCCTCAGGCGGTGGCGAAGCGCTCGGCCGCGCGAGCGCGGCGCTTGGCGGCCTCGACCTCGCGGTCCTTCGGCGGCGCCGAGGTGACCAGCTCGTCGAGCAGGTCGGCGGTCACGGCGGCGACGCGCTCGACCGCCCGCTCGAACGCCTCTTCGTTCGCCTGCGACGGCTTCGTCGAACCGCTGATCTTGCGCACGTACTGAAGCGCGGCGTCGTGGACTTCCTCCCGGGTCGCGGGAGGCTCGAAGTTGTGGAGGGTGCGGATGTTTCGACACATACAAGGCAAGATAAGGGGTGATGAGCGCCCCCGCCCTTGCCGACCTCGACCTGCCCGAGTTCGATGAGCTCGACCCGAGCCTCCGCGGCCCGGCCTTCGACGATCGCATGGCCGAGCTCGCCGCGGAGAGCTGGATCGTGCGCGGAAAGCTCGGCTACGTCGTCCTCGACCGCGAGGGCGGCGAGTTCTTCCTGCGCTCGAAACAGGCGACCTTCCCCGGCAAGGCGCTCGCCGAGCTGTTCGAGATGAAGCAGGGCGCGCTCGGCGAGGAAGTCGCGCGCAACATCCTCCACATCGACGGCGAGGATCACCGCCGGCTGCGAAACCTTGTCAACCCGGCGTTCACGCCGAAGGCCGCCGACCGCTGGCGTCCGGTGATGCGCGGCTTCATCGCCGACCTCTTCGCCGAGATCGAGACGGCCGGCGAGTCCGACGCCGTCGCCGCGATCTGCAAGCCCTATCCGGCGATGACGATCGCGACCGTGGCCGGGGCGCCGATCGCCGACGCCGACCGGCTCGCGACCTGGTCTCGGTGGATCCAGCTCCAGTTCGACGGTCCGACCCTCGCCGACCACCGCGACGAGGTCGAGCGCGCCTGCGAGGAGCTCTACACCTACCTCGACGTCCTGGTCGCGGCGAAGCGCGATGACCCGGGCGACGACCTGCTCTCGACCCTGATCGCCGCCCGCGACGGCGACGACCGCCTCGACGACGCCGAACTTCGCAACCTGGTCCTCAATGTCCTGGTCGGCGGCGTCGACACGACCCAGTCACAGCTCGCCCACGCGCTGCGGCTGTTCGCCGCTCACCCCGAGCAGTGGGAGCTGCTCGCCCGCGAGCCCGACCGCGCCGCGAACGCGG
>DATBPT010000029.1:0-4498 GCA_036561205.1 Solirubrobacterales bacterium | reverse complement strand
GGATCCTCGCCAGCTTGTAGGCGACGAGGGCGAAGAGCGCCGACGCGACCAGCATCAACAGGCTGACCGCGGCGCCGCCGTTGAGGTCGCCGCTCTCGAGCACGAGGTCGTTGACGACCTGGCCGAGCATGTACCCGCTGGTGCCGCCCACCAGGGTCGGGCTCGCGAAGTCGGTGAAGAGCGGGATGTAGACCAGCAGCAGCGCCACGAAGATGCCCGGCGCGATCAGCGGCAGCAGTACGCGGCGGGTGCTGGTCCACCAGCCGGCGCCGAGGTCGAGGGCGGCCTCGAACATGTTGCGGTCGACGGCCTTCATCGCCCCGTAGATCGGGATCACGGTGTAGGTCAGGTAGCTGGTCGAGAGCACGACGATGACCGCGAACTTGCTGAACAGCAGCGCGTCGATCGGCTGGTTGATCAGCCCGATCCGCTCCAGCCCCTCGTTGATCAACCCTTCGCGGCCGAGCAGCATCCGCCAGGCGTAGATCCGGACCATCGGGTTGAGCTCGTCGGCGAGCACCAGGAAGAGCAGCAGCGGCAGCTCCCAGCGGCCGGCCTTGTAGGCGAGCACGTAGGCGATCGGGATCGCGATCGCGAGCTGGACCAGCATCGCGATCGTCGCGATCTCGAAGGTCGTCAGCGCCACCTCGCGATAGAGCGGATCGCCGAGCACGTCGGTGAAGTTGGTCAGCGTGAACCCCGACGAGCCGCTGAGGATCCCGTACTGGAGGCTGATGATCAGCATCGCGACCATCGGGCCGAGGAAGAACAGCGCCAGCACCGCGGCCGGCCCGATCAGGAACGCGAGCGGGCGCAGCAGGCCGCCGCCGCGCCGCCGCCGCTTGGCCGTCGGCAACGAGGCGGCCTCCATCAGCGCACCGTCCCCGTCATCAGGTCGGTGAGCGCGCTGTCGCCGCCGCGGTCGCGGGTCAGGCGCCTCATCAACCGCCAACCGGCGAACACGGCGATCACCTGGGCCAGCGCGATCACGGTCGAGACGGCGTTGACCATCGGCAGGTTCTCCGACTGGCGCAGGATCGAGAACACCCAGACCGGGAACGTCTGCTCGAAGCCGCCGGTGAAGAACGAGACCTCGAAGTTGTTGAACGACCAGGCGAAGGCGAAGATCGCCGCGGCCGCGAGCGAGGGCGCGATCTGCGGCAAGACGACGTGCCGGATCATCTGCGGCTGCGAGGCGCCGAGGTCGATCGCCGCCTCTTCGACCGAGCGCGGGAATCGCACCAGCCCCGCGGAGATGATCGCGACCACGAGCGGGAAGGTGACCACCAGCTGCATCACGCCGACCGTGGTCAGCGAGAGCGCGATCCCCGACTGGCTGAAGAAGATCAGCCCGGCGACGCCGATGATCAGCCAGGGTACGACGAGGACCGAGCCGTGAACCCCGGCGAGCACGCCGCGGCCGGGGAAGCGCAGCCGGGTCAGGCCCCACGCCGAAAGCGTTCCCAGCACCATCGAGCCGATCGTCACCAGCGAGGCGACGACGAGCGAGTTGACGATCGCCTCGCGCGCCTCGCGTGAGTCCCAGGCCTCCTTGTACCAGTGGGTGGTGAAGCCCTCCCACGGGAGCGAGATGATCGAGGAGTCGTTGAACGAGAACAGTGCCAGCATCAGCACCGGGCCGAACAGGATCACCATCGCGAACGCGATCACGAGCACGCTGGCGATCCCCGGCAGCCGCCGGCGCAGGCGGATCCCGAGGCCGGGGCGGTTGCGCGGAGGCAGCTCGCTCATCCGGCGGCGACCTCCTGCCAGGCGCGGTCATAGAGCTCCTGGGTCGCCGGCTCGGTCTCCGGGATCGCCGTCTTCAGCGTCTTCGGGTCGGCCGTGGCGCGGAACTCGGGTGCCATCAGCGGCAACGCCTTCGGGTTCATGACGACGAACCCGTTCTCGCCGCCGATCGCCTGGGCGGCCGGCGAGACGTAGTAGTTGATCAGCTTGTAAGCCGCCGGGATGTTCTCCGCGTGGGAGGTGATCGCGAGGCCGCAGACCCAGGAGAGGACGCCCTCGCGGGGCCCGATCCATTGCGCCGGGACGCCGTCTCGGATCATCGTCTCGGTGGTGCCCCGGCCGCCGTCGGCGATCACCGCCTCGCCCGACTTGAACAGGTTGCCCATCGACGCGTCCGACTCGGCGAAGTCGCGGAACTGGTCGCGATGCTCGAACAGGTAGTCCTTGACCTCGCCGATCTGGTCCGGAGTCAGATTCATCGGGTCGTCCATGCCGAGCGCCATCGCCGTGACCCCGATCGCGGTCAGCGGCGTCGACTCCATCGCCGCGCGCCCGGCGTAGGCCGGATCGAACAGGTCGGTGTAGGAGTCGATCGAGCTCGGGTCGAGCTGCTCGGAGTTGACGATCAGGCCGTGCGGCCCGGCCGAGGCGGGGACGAAGAGCACCTTGCCTGCGTCGTTTCGGATCTCGCCGGAGTCCGAAAGCGCCAGCTGGTCGAAGTCCTTGACGCCACGCGGATCGAGCGGCCGGACCAGGCCCCGGGCGAGCAGCGGCTGCATCTCGTCGGCGCAGACCTCGATCACGTCGGCCTCGAAGCCGCCGGCGAGCTTCGCCGCCGCCGCCTTGTTGGAGTTGAAGCTCGCGGTCTCGAGGTTGAGGTCGGGGTTCTGCTCCCGGAATGGATCGAGGATCTCGTCGGTGACCGAGTCGCCGTAGGCGAACAGGCGCAGGGTTCCGGTCGCCGCGGCGTCCGGGTCCTTGGGCGGCGGCGCGACCGAGGTCTCTCCGTAGTCGATGCCGCAGCCGCCGGCGAGCGCGATCGATGCGGCCAGGGCCGCGACCGCGGTCGCCTTGCCGAACGGGTTCAGGATGGCTCCTCGTCGGGGCGTTCGAGCACGAGGCTGTGGTGGGCGTGCCAGCTGAGCATCACCCGGTCGCCGGGCCGAGGCGCTTCGCGGGCGTCGTCGTTGAGCTCGTGGACGATCAGGCGCTCGCCGGTCGCGATCTCGACCACGGTCTGGGAGAGCGATCCGAGATAGACGATCTCGACCACGGTGCCGGAGACGACCGACCCCTCGGAGCCGGTGGCCGCCCCGATCCGGATCTTCTCCGGGCGCACGGTGATCCTGCAGTCCGCGACCCCGGATGTGTTCGGGGCCACGATACGCTCGCCGTCGCCCAACTCCATCACCGCGAGCCCATCGCGGAGGCTGGCGCCGGCGAGCGCGAGCAGGTTCGAGGTACCGATGAAATCGGCGACGAAGGCGGTGGCCGGGCGCTCGTAGAGGGCCTTCGGCACGTCGACCTGCTGCACCACGCCTCCCTCCATGACCGCGATCCGGTCCGACATCGTCAGCGCCTCCTCCTGGTCGTGGGTGACGTAGACGAAGGTCGTGCCGGTGCTCTTCTGGATCCGCTTGAGCTCGAGCTGCATCTCGCGGCGCAGCTTCAGGTCGAGGGCGCCGAGCGGCTCGTCGAGCAGCAGCGCCGCCGGGCGGTTGACGAGCGCCCGCGCCAGCGCCACCCGCTGGCGCTGGCCCCCGGAGAGCTCGGCCGGCCGGCGGTTCTCGTAGCCGTCGAGGCGGACCACGGTCAGCATCTCGGCGACGCGGGAGCGGATCTCGGCGGCGGCGACGCGCTTCAGCTTCAGCCCGAAGGCGGCGTTCTCGGCCACCGTCATGTGCGGGAACAGTGCGTAGTCCTGGAAGACCATGTTCACGTTGCGCTTCTTCGGCGAGACGAAGGTCACGTCCTCACCGTCGAGCAGGACGCGACCGTGGTCGGCCTCCTCGAAGCCGGCGATCACCCGCAGGGTGGTGGTCTTGCCGCAGCCGCTGGGCCCGAGCATCGAGAAGAACTCCCCGGTGGCGATCTCGAGCGTGACGTCGTTGACCGCGCGGACATTGCCGAACTGCTTCACCAGCCGGTCGACGACGATCATCGGCGCCGCGCTCATCCTTCGCCCCCGACCACGATCGCGAACAGGTCGTTGACGTTGGTCCCGGTCGGCCCGGTGATCAGCGCGTCCTCGAGCGCCGCCAGCGCCACCTGCGAGCGGTGCTCGAGCAGCGCCGCCCGCAGATCGATCCCGGATGCGGCCGCGCGGCGAACCGTCTGGCCGTCTACGACCGCGCCAGCATGCCCGGTGCCGCCGTCGGAGCCGTCGGTGTCGAGGAAGACCGCGGCGACCGGGGCGCCCTCGAGCTCCAGGGCGGCTGCGATCGCGGCCTCCTGGTTCGGGCCGCCCTCGCCCCAGCTGCCATGGCGCGAGAGCGTGACGGTGCTCTCGCCGCCGCAGCCGACCATCACCGACCCGGGCGCGAACGGCGCCCCTTGCAGAGAGCTCTGGCGGGCGAGGTTGGCGAGCAGCTTGCCGACCTGGCGGGCCTCGCCCTCGAGCGTCGTCGAGACGACCACCGGGGTCAATCCGAGGCTGGTCGCTTCGAGCGCCATCGCGTCACAGGCGGTCGATCCGGTGACCAGGAGCACGGTCTGGATCTCGGCTCCGTCGAGCGCCGGCGATTCGGCG
>DATBPT010000028.1:0-6400 GCA_036561205.1 Solirubrobacterales bacterium | reverse complement strand
GAGCACCGCCCGGGCAAGCTCGACTGGGATGACCTGCAGTCGGAGTCGGGTTACTCGCCTCGCGGGGCCTACCAGCAGTCGAAGTTCGCCAACGCCGTCGTCGGGCTCGAGCTCGATCGCCGGCTGCGCGCTGCGGGCCTGCCGGTGATCAGCGTCCTCGCCCACCCCGGTTACTCGGCAACCAACCTGCAGAGCACCGGGCCCACCGGGGTGATGAAGACATTCCTCGCGGTCGGCAACAAGATCCTCGCCCAGGGCGCCGACCGCGGCGCCCTGCCGCAGCTGTTCGCGGCCACCGCCCCCGGGGTCGACGGTGGCCAGTTCTTCGGGCCCGACGGCTTCATGCAGGGCCGCGGCGCGCCGACCGAGGTGCAGCCCGTCGGCCGGGCCCGCGACGAGGAGACGGCGACGAAGCTGTGGCAGGTCTCCGAGCAGCTCACCGGCGTCAAGTACCTCGATTAGCTTGGGCGTCGCCGACGTCAACGCCGTGCTCGGCGAGGTCGGGCTGCCGGCGCCGGTCGCCGAGCTCGCCGGTCGACGCTGGGACGCGATCGTCGTCGGCGGCGGTCACAACGGCCTCACCGCGGCTGCCTATCTGGCACGGGCGGGCAAGCAGGTGCTGGTCTGCGAGCGTCGCGAGCGCCTCGGCGGCGCTGCCACGCTCGAGCGGCCATTCGCCGACCGCCGCTACGTGGTCAGCCCGTGCGCCTACCTGGTCGGCTTGCTGGACGAGGTCGTGATCGCCGAGCTCGAGCTCGAGCGGCGCGGCTACCGGGTGACGCCCGCCGACCCGAACCTCTGGTGCCCATTCGACGACGGCAGCTCCTACGCCTCCTTCCTCGACCGGGCGCGGACGGTCGAGTTCCTGCGCGGACAGGGGTTCGCCGAGTCCGACATCCGCGGGGTGGCGGAGTTCGGGGCCGTCTTCGACCGGATCCGCGACCTGCTGCGACGCGGGCCCGGGGGCGACACCTGGCGCCGGCCCTCGCCCGGCCGTGACGAGGTCGCGCGCCTGCTCGGCGACGACCCGGAGCTGGTCTCGGTCGTCTTCGAGGAGTCGATCGCCTCGATGCTCGACCGCTACGTCGACGACCCTCGCCTGCGCGATGCGATCGCCTGCCAGGGCACGATCGGGACCTTCGCCGGTCCTCGCGACCCGGGCACCGCCTCGATCCGGCTCATGCACCATCAGGGAGACCTGCTCGGTCACGGCTCGGTCTGGGGCTACGTCGAGGGCGGGCTCGGCCGGGCCTCGTTCGCGATCGCCGAGGCGGCGATCGAGGCGGGGGCGACGCTCGCCGCCGGGCTACCGGTCGCCGCGATCCACCCGGGGGAGGGGGTCGAGCTCGAGTCCGGCGAGCGGATCGAGGCGCCGGTGGTGATCTGCAACGCCGACCCGAAGCGGATGCTCGGCCTGCTCGATGCCGGCGGTGCCGAGATCCCCGCCTCCTACCGCGAGCGGCTGCTGGGCTGGGACGTGAGCTCGCCGGTGATGAAGCTCAACATCGCCCTCAACCGCTTCCCTGATTTCACCGCAGCGCCGGACGGGCTCGAGCCGCAGCTTGCGCAGGTGACGATCACCGACGGTGTCGACGCGGCCCAGGCGGCGGTCGAGTCGGCGCGCGCCGGGGTCCCGGCGATCGGCTTCTGCGAGCTCTACTTCCAGAGCGCCTACGACCGCTCGGTCGTGCCGCCGGGCCGCGAGGTGATGAGCGTCTTTTGCCAGTACGTGCCCTACGAACTCGCCGAG
Source organism: Solirubrobacterales bacterium (assembly GCA_036561205.1). GTDB lineage: Bacteria > Actinomycetota > Thermoleophilia > Solirubrobacterales > 70-9 > WHSW01. Next base: position 4,650 of record DATBPT010000028.1, on the reverse strand, counting down.
GGCGACTGGGACTTGCGTCGCGACGAGATCGCGGAGCTGGCGCTGGACGCGATCGCCGCCCGGGCCCCGGACGTGCGCGATTGCATCGAGGAGATGCAGGTGATGGGGCCGCCCGACATCGAGCGGCGGATCGGGCTCACGGGCGGACACATCTTCCAGGGACAGGCGCTGCCGGCGCAGATGTGGGACCGGCGCCTGCAGGCGCGGACGCCCGTCGACGGTGTCTACCTCTGCGGCGCAGCCACCCACCCGGGGGGCTCGGTGATCGCGCTCAACGGGAGGATTGCGGCTCAGGAGGCGCTCTCAGGGCCGTGAACTCGGCGGTGTCGAGCGGCAGCGCGACCTCGCAGAAGTCCTCGCCGAGCGGGCTCATCCGCAGGCTGCGGCGGACGACGTGCGAGAAGCGGCCGGCGCGCTTCAGCGCCTCCGAGACCTCGGGCTGCACCTCGAGCACCTGGTAGCGCTCACGATCGCGCACCGGCTCGCGCGAGAACGAGACCAGCCCGAGGCGGTTGAGGTTCGAGAGATAGGCCGGGACCTGGTCGACGAACCGCAGCCCTGCCTCGGCGCCCACCATCGAGAAGCCCTGCGCGACCAGCCGCGAGCCGGGGACGAAGGCGAAGCCGGCGCGCACATCGACGGCGGGCTGTGGCCCTTGCTGGGCGATCAGGCGCAGGATCCGGGCCTCGTCGGGAGCCAGGTCGGCAAGGATTCGCGCGTAGGCCGGGTGGGACCCCTGCTCGTAGTTGACGTCGGCGGACTCGGTCAGCAGCAGCTCGCCGCGCTCGCGCAGCGACGGCGGTGAGTCGGGCTTCGTGCCGCCGAGCCACTCGGGGTCGCCGAGCAGGTCGGAGACCGCCTCGGCGATCCGCCCGTCGCGATCGACGGCGCCGAGCATCTGCGAGCCGACCTTGAGCCCGGTGCCCACGGACCAGCGCGCCGTTCGCAGCCAAGCGCCGGCGCCGAGACGGGCGAGAGCCTCGATCCCCTCGCGGCGTCCGTCGGCGCCGGTGTCGTGGTTTTCGATCTCGCCCGCCATCAGCTCAGACCCCGAAGATCGCGAGGTGGAGGAGGCCGGCTCCGAACCCGAGCACGGCTCCGTGTGCGTACAGCATCCACTCATCCTCCTTGATCGCCGAGCGCAGCAGCTCGACGAAGTCGGGATAGGGGAGCTCCCTCATCCTGCTCGCGAGCAGATCGCGCATCCGCGACGCCTGATGGCGGCTGAACTCGGGGTCCTGGAACGGGGTCATCGTGTACTCGGCCGCCTCGGCGGCGACTGAGTCGCGGATCGCGTCGTACTCCCGTGTCCCCATCGCCACGCGGACCGCCGGCCGGGCCGGGCCGGTGGCGCGATCGACGGCCGGGCGCAGCGCCGTCTCCAGCATCTGGCGGGTGCGATCCGAGCGCGGGCCGTAGAGCATGTGATCGCCGATGTTGCCGAGCGTGACGATGTCCTCGGCAATGATCCCGGCGTAGACGTCGGCGACCTGCTCCTTGCGCCGCAGGAAGAGGCCGTGGAGCTTGAACGGCCCCAGCCGCCGCGGCTCCACCGGCTCGAAGATCAGCTGCATCCCGAGCAGGTTCGTGAGCCAGCCGACGACGACGCCGCAGATCGGCAGCACCCACCAGTGCGGGACCGCCTCGACGATGAAGATCACCGGGATCCCGAGCAGGAAGCCGAACAGGAAGCCGAAGTTGATCATCAGCCGCAGCTCGCGCTTGCCGACGTCCTCGAACACCCGGTTGGCGAGCTCCGGATGCGCCTCCAGGTGGCGGATCACCATGATCTTCGGGTCGAGGACCTGGTCGATGTTCTCGGCGATCTCCCCGGTGATGATCTCCTCGACGATCTCCGGGAGCTGCTCACGAACGCGCTCATGGACGGCCGCGCGCACCCTTGGCGGCAGGTCGTGCCAGAGCTGCGCATGCTCGCGCTCCATGATCCGCTCGACCACGTCGTAGATGTCGGCCTGGGCGACGGCGACGACGTGCTCGGCGATCGCCTCCGGCTCGAGCTGCTGGTAGAACTCGCTCGCCGTCCCGAGCTTGGCGATCCCCTTGTCGACGGCGATCGAGCCCATCTTCGCCGCCCGGTTGGGGACGATCCCCTGCCAGCCGATGCCCCCGTGCATGATCCCCGGGATCTCCTGCAGCCGGCGCGGCAGCAGCTGGGCGAGCGCCGCGAGGCCGGGCAGCTTGATGCCGACGAAGCGGATCGGGTGAAACAACATCCAGACCCCGGTCCAGTTGATGATGTAGCCGATCGCCCCGGTGAACAGCGGGATCGAGAGCTGCTTTAGAAGGTCTGAGTCCATGCGCCCCGGGGCCCCCGCCCCGCGGCAACCTTAGCCGGGTATCTGGGCTCAGAACCCCGGTCGAGGCCCTCGGGCTACGGTCCCCCGAATGCGACGGCTGTTCCCACTGGTCGCGGCGGTGATCCTCGTCGACACGATGTTCTACGCGGCGATCACGCCGCTGCTGCCGGAGTACGCCGACGACCTCGGCCTCTCGAAGACGTCGGCCGGGCTGCTCAGCGCCTCCTACGCCGCCGGGACCCTGCTCGCGGCGCTGCCCGCGGGCTTCCTCGCGGCGCGGATCGGCTTTCGCTCGGTGATGATCCTCGGCCTGGGGCTGATCGGCGTCTCCAGCGTCGCCTTCGCCTTTGCCGGCAGCGTCGTCGTGCTCGATCTCGCGCGCTTTGCCGAGGGAGTCGGCGGCGCCTGCGCCTGGACCGGGGGCCTCGCCTGGCTGCTCGCGGCGGCGCCCGCCGACCGGCGCGGCGAGGTCATCGGCGCCGCGCTTGCCGCGGCGATCTTCGGCATCCTGCTCGGCCCGGTGATCGGCGGGATCGCGACCGTGATCGGGCCCGAGATCGTCTTCTGCGCCGTCGCCGCGGTCGCCGCCGGGCTCGGCGTGTGGGTGTTCGCCACCCCCGGGATCAAGCCGCTCGGGGTCCCCAACGTGCGCCGGGTGGCGGCGGCGATCGTCAGCGGCCCGGTGGTCTTCGCCTTCTGGCTCGTGGTCATGCCGTCGGTGCTCTCGGGCGCCTTCGACGTGCTGATCCCGCTGCGCATGGACGCGCTCGGCGCAACCGGGATCGCGGTCGGCGCCGCCTTCTTCACGGCCGCGGCGATCGAGGCCTTCACCGCGCCGGTGATCGGCCGCCTCTCCGACCGCCGCGGGCGAATGACGCCGATCCTCGCCGGCCTGATCGCCTGCCCGCTGGCGGCGCTGGTCCTGCCGCTGCCGGAGAGCGTGGTCCTGCTCGCCGTGGCGTTGGTCGCCGTGGTGCTCGCGATGAGCTTGATCTGGACCCCGGCGATGGCGCTGCTCTCCGACAACGCCGAGGCCGCCGGGCTCGACCTCGCCTTCGCCAGCGCCCTCGTCAGCCTCGCCTGGGCGGGGGGCCAGGTGATCGGCGGCTCGGCGTTCTCGGGCTTTGCCGACGCGACCACCGACGCGGCCTCCTATGGGCTGATCGCGGCGCTGTTCGCGGCCACGCTCGCATCCGTGCTTGCGTCGCCGCGCCTCCGAAGCGCATAGGTCTCACCAGCGCCTAGCCTGTTCGCGGATGAAGCCAAGACTCACCGTCGCCGTCGTGCTCGCGCTGGTGCTCACCGCAGCCTTGGCGAGCGTCGGTCCCGCGGCCGCAAAGCACTTCAAGTCCTACGCCTCCTGCGGTGCCAAGGGCAAGCATCCCGCCGACTTCTGCTTCGAGGGAGACCACCCGGTGGCAGTGTTTCGGGCCTTCGACAAGGGCCGGGTGCAGTACCGCTTCTGCTTCCGCAAGGACGGCGATCGCCAGCATTGCCGTGACCGGCACACCCGCAAGCCGGGCCAGCTCTCGCGCACCCGCTTCGACATCGACGGCTCCGGCAAGTACAAGCTCGCCTACTTCGCCAACGGCCGCGCCGTCGACCGCGACAAGCTGGTCGTCCGCGAGCGCAGCGTGTTCGCGATCGGCGACTCGCTCGGCGAGGGCACGCGGCCGTATCTGCCAGGTGCCCTGCCCGGGTGGAAGGTGAGCCAGTCGGTGTCCGTCTCCCGCTTTCTCGACCAGGGCGTCTCGATCGTCCGCAGCCGCGGCAGCCTGCCCGCGGTGATCGTTTTCGCTCTCGGCACGAACAACGACTCGCACCAGGCGGAGCTGTTTCGCAATTCGGTCGCAGCGGTGCTGGAGATAGCCGGCTCGACCCGCTGCGTGGTCGTTCCCAACATCGTCCGCCCGCCGGTGGGAGGAGCGAGCTACGCGGGCTTCAACCAGGCGCTCGCCGATCTCGCCAAGCACCACGACAACCTCCGGGTGGTCGACTGGGCGCGGCTGGTGAGCGCCAACCGCGGCTGGCTCGCCGGCGACGGCGTGCACGTGAACGCGACCGGATATCAGGCCCGGGCACGGGCGATCGCCAAGCAGGTCGAGCGCTGCTGAGGCGCTCGCTTCGATGGCCGAGAGCCTGAGGCTGACCGCGAGCGAGTCGCTGACGATCGTCGAGGCGACGCCCGAGGCGCTGGTCGTCGAGGCGAGCTACGGCCCCGGCGGCAAGCCGCCGCCCAAGCATCTGCATCCGAGCCAGGACGAGCACTTCCGGATGCTCGAGGGCACGCTGCGCTTCCGGCTCGGCTCGGTCGAGCATGACCTCGAGCCCG
>DATBPT010000027.1:0-1856 GCA_036561205.1 Solirubrobacterales bacterium | reverse complement strand
GAGGTCGCAACGAAGAGCGGCACTTTTCGCCGGGGCCGTCTAACTGACAGAGCCGGGAGCTCTAGCGAGCGGTCGCGATCACCCGGGTCCCGTTCGCGGGCGAGAGGGTGACGTTGCGGCGCACCGGCTTCTCGAGCTCGGGCGAGGCGGGCCGCAGCGAGACCGCGCCGAGGATCGTCTCGATCGCGACTCGCATCTCGAGCTGGGCGAAGGCGGCGCCGATGCAGCGACGGGTGCCGCCGCCGAACGGGATCCAGGAGTAGGTCTCCGGGGCGCCGTCGCCGAGCAGCCGCTCGGGGCGGAAGGCATGGGGATCGGGGTAGTTGTCGCCGCGCGTGTGGGCGAGGTAGATGCCGGCGAGGATCACCGTCCCGGCCGCGAGCCGGTAGCCCCCGAGATCCGAGTCCTGGCGCAGCTCGCGGCCGGTGAACGGGACCACCGGGCGTACCCGCAGCGACTCGTTGATGACCGCATCGAGGTACTCGTGCTCGCCGCCGGCAAGCTCGGCCTCCAGACGTGCGAGCGCCTCCGGTGTGTGCAGCAGCAGGTCGAAGGTCCAGGCAAGGCCGGTGGCGGTGGTCTCGTGGCCGGCTAGCAGCAGGGTCATCAGCTGGTCGCGCAGCTCGCGGTCCTCCATCTGCGAGCCGTCGTCGAAACGCGCCGTCAGCAGCATCGAGAGGATGTCGTCGCGCTCGGCGAGGTCGGGGCGTCGCCGGTGCTCGGCGATCTCGGCGTAGAGCAGCTCGTCGGTGCGATCGCGCATCTCCGCGATCCGCCGGAACGGTGGCAGCCTGCGCAGGCCGGGCGTCGCGAAGCCGAGCGCCGCCGGCGAGGCGCTGGCGGAGAGGATCTCGACCAGCCCGTCGCGAAGGCGCTCGCGGCGCTCGGCGTCCTCGACTCCGAAGACCGCGCGCAGGATCACCTCGAGCGTGATCGCCTGCATGCTCGGGTGGAGCGCGAACTCGGTCTCCAGCGGCCAGCCGGCGACCGCCCGTTCCGTGGCGTCGCGGATCACCCGCTCGTAGCCGCGCATGCGCTCGCCGTGGAAGGGCGGCAACATCAGCTTGCGCCGGCGCATGTGCTCCTCGTCCTCCTGCAGGAGCAGCGAGGAGCGGCCCAGCAGCGGCTCGAGGATGATGTTGCGCCCGGGCGCGATCGTGTTCACGCGGTCGGCGGTGAACAGCCGCTTGATCGAATCAGGGTCGGAGAGGAAGACGACGTCCCCGGGCCCGAAGAGGCTGGCGCGGAAGGTCTCGCCGAGCTGGCGGCGCCAGTGCTCGAGAAACGGGAGCGGCCGGAAGACGAAGCGCGCGGTCTGCAGCGGCTTCGACAGCGGGATCGCGGGGACGTCGGAGAAAGCGCCGGCCTCGGCGCCCTGCCCGGCTTCAGCACGTTCGCGGGTGGCGGCTTCCACGCCCCCAGTCTGGCAGCACCCGGCGCGCTCGACGCCGATGCGCCCGCCCAGCGTGCTCCGATGTGCACGGCGCCCCGGGCCGTCGGCCGCGCCGCCGTCGAGGCGCCTGACTCGTTGTTAGCATCGCCGCGGTGACCCCATCACTGGCAGATCTCAATCTCGTCGCCTCCGGCAAGGTGCGCGAGATGTACGAGGACGGCGACGACATCCTCATGGTCGCCTCCGACCGGATCTCGGCCTACGACGTGATCCTGCCGACCGCGATCCCCGACAAGGGCAGGGTGCTGACCCAGATGTCGGTGTTCTGGTTCGAGACCACCGGGGAGATCGTCCCCAACCACTACATCTCCCAGGACGTGCCCGAGGAGGTCGCCGGCAAGGCGCTGCGGGTCAAGCGCCTGCAGATGTACCCGGTCGAGTGCGTCGCCCGCGGCTATATCAC
>DATBPT010000026.1:0-28005 GCA_036561205.1 Solirubrobacterales bacterium | reverse complement strand
GCACGATCGTGGAGCGCTCGCCGATCCCGGTGATCGCCGACATCCACTTCATCTACACGCTGGCCCTGAAGGCGATCGACGCCGGCGCCCACTGCATCCGCCTCAACCCCGGCAACATCGGCGGCCGCGAGAAGGTCGCCGAGGTCGCGGTCAGGGCGACCGAGGCCGGGGTGCCGATGCGGATCGGGGTCAACTCCGGCTCGCTGCCGAAACACCTGCACGCGCTCGAGCGTGAGAACCCGGTCGAGGCCCTGGTGACGGCGGCGGCGGAGTTCGTCGCGATGATGGAGTCGCTCGATTTCGAGGACTTCAAGGTCTCGATCAAGTCGACCAACGTCCCGAACACGATCGCCGCCAACCGGCTGCTCTCCGAGCGCATCCCCTATCCGCTTCACCTCGGGATCACCGAGGCCGGAACCAAGTGGTCCGGATCGCTGAAGTCGGCCGTCGGCCTGGGGACATTGCTCGCGGACGGTGTCGGCGACACGATCCGGATCAGCCTCTCGACCTTCCACGCCGAGGAGGAGGTCAAGGTCGCCTGGGAGATCCTCAAGGCGCTGCATCTGCGCGAGCGCGGGCCGGTGCTGATCGCCTGTCCGACCTGTGGCCGGTTGCAGTTCGACATGGACTCGGTCGTCGCCGAGATCGAGCGCCGGCTCGAGGCCTATACGGAGCCGATCGAGGTCGCCGTGCTCGGCTGCGCGGTGAACGGCATCGGCGAGGCCTCGCACGCCGACTTCGGGATCACCGGGGCCAAGAACGAGGGCCTGATCTTCGCCCACGGCAAGCCGCTGAAGAAGGTTCCCCAGGACGATCTCGTCGACGCGCTCTTTCGCGAGATCGACAAGACGCTCGACCGCGGCTCACTCGAGGTCGACGAGACCAAGGCGGCCGAGGGGGCCGAGTGGCTGGCGCGGATCGAGGAGGAGAACGCGGACGAGCTCACCCCCGAGCGGATCGCCAAGCTCGAGGCCGAGAAGGCCCGTGCGGAGGGCAACGACATCACCGCCGAGCCGTTCCTGAAGCCGGTCAAGGGCCGCAAGGTGGAGTTGGACGAAGAGGCCTCGCCGACGGCGGGGCGCCGCTTCACCCGGGCTTAGGACGATGGCGCACCTGGAGACCGTCCGCGTCGCCGCGATCCAAGCGACGCCGGTGATCCTCGACCTCGAGGCCAGCGTCGACAAGGCCTGCCGGCTGCTCGGCGAGGCGGCCGATGCCGGGGCCCGGATCGCCGTCCTGCCCGAGACCTTCCTGCCCCTCTATCCGTCCAACAGCTGGGCCGCCGAGGCGTCGAAGTTCGACGGCTGGGACGAGTTCTGGGCGCGGCTGTGGGAGAACTCGGTCGACATCGACGGAGCGGAGGTCGAGCGGCTGACCGGGACCTGCCGCGAGCGCGAGATCTGGTGCGCGATCGGCGTCAACGAGCGCGAGTCCGAGCGCCCGGGGACCCTTTACAACAGCCTGCTCGTGATCGGCCCGGAGGGCGTCGCACTCCGTCACCGCAAGCTGATGCCGACCCACCACGAGCGCCTCTTCCACGGGATCGGCGCCGGTGACGACCTCGGTGTCGCGGAGACACCGCACGGGCGGATCGGCGGCCTGATCTGCTGGGAGAACCGGATGCCGCTTGCCCGCTACGCCCTCTACCGGCACGGCCCGCAGATCTGGGTCGCGCCGACGGCCGACGACTCCGACGGCTGGGTCGCGAGCATGCGCCACATCGCGATCGAGTCCGGCGCCTACGTCGTCTCGGTTCCGCAGTACATCCCCGCCTCGGCGTTCCCGGCCGACTTCCCGGTGCCGCTGCCGGAGGGCCGCGAGGTGTTCGGCCGCGGCGGCGCGCTGATCGCCGAGCCCGAGGAGGGCGCGCTGATCGCCGGCCCGCTCTATGACGAGGAGGGCATGGTGATCGCCGATTGCGACCTCCGCGCCGGACTCGCCGCGAAGCGCTGGTTCGACGCCGCCGGGCATTACAGCCGCGCCGAGGTGCTCGAGCCGCTGGCCGACTCCGGCGCCTGAGCGTGCGCGGCGTCGACCACCTCGACCTGGTCGTCACCGATCTCGAGCGCAGCTCGAGTTCTACAACGGGCTCCTGCGAGCGCGCCGCCTGGCTGCGCGAGCGCGGGGCCGCGATCCTTCACCGCTCGCACTTCTGATCCACCGCTCCAACCGCGCCTGGCCTGCGAGGATCCGCGCCGGTGAATGCGGGGATCCGACGCGAGGTCACCGGGCGCGAGCTGGGGCTGCTCGTCGCCGGCGCCTGCCTGCTGTCGATCGTCATGCACTGGCCGCTGATCCTGCATCTCGGGGAGACTGTCCCGCGCGACATCGGCGACCCTCTGCCGCAGGCGTGGCAGGCGGCCTGGGACGGGCATGCGCTCGCCCACCGGCCCCTGGACCTCTTCCAGGCGAACCAGTTCTGGCCCTTCCGAGACACGCTCGCCTTCTCAGACGCCCTGGTCGGCTACGCCCCAGCCGGCCTCGTCGGCTCCGGCCCGCACGCGGCGGTCGTCCGTTACGACCTGCTGTTCCTGTTCGCCTACGCGCTCGCCTTCGTCGGCGCCTACCTGCTTGCGCGCGAGCTCGGGGTCGGGCCCTGGGGCGCCGTGGTCGCCGGAGCGGCGTTCGCGTTTGCGCCGTTCAGGCTGGAGCAGGACGGCCACCTGCAGGTGATCTCGAGCGGCGGCATCCCGCTCGCCCTGGCGCTAGCGGTCCGGGGAGCGCGCCGCGCGAGCCCCGGCGCGATGGTCGCCGCCTGGCTGGTGGCGGCCTGGCAGGTCTCGATCGGATTCAGCCTCGGGCTGCCGTTCATGTACCTGCTGCTCGCCTTGGCGGCGATCGGCGCCGTCGTCTGGGGGCGGCGGGGCCGCCCGCCGCCCCCGCGCCGCATGCTCCTCGCGACCGCCGCCGGGGCGCTGGTGTTCGTCGCCTGCGTCGGCCTGCTCAGCCGGCCCTACGAGCGCGTCGCCGACCGCTTCTCGCAGGCGACCCGTTCGCCGGGCACGGTGGCCGGCTACTCGGGACCACCGCAGGTGTTCCTGGTCGCACCCGAGGAGAACCTGATCTGGGGCCCGGCGACCGCCGGGCTGCGCGACGACCTCTCGAGCATTCCGGAGAAGACGCTGTTCCCGGGCTTGCTGATCCTCGGCCTCGCCGTGGCCGGGGTCCGGTGGGGCGGATGGCCGCGCCGCCTCGGCTGGAGCCTTGCCGCCGCGGCGCTGGCGATCTCGATCCTCGCGCTCGGCTTCCGAGAACCGGGAGGGCTGCTGTGGCCCGACCGGATCGCCTATGAGCTCTTGCCCGGGTGGCAGGGCATCCGCACCCCTGGTCGGCTGGTCACCTTCTCCTCGCTGGCGCTGGCGCTGCTCGCCGCCGGGGGCACGGAGCGCCTGATCGCGGCCCTGCGCCGCTCCGGGCGCCGCCCGGTCGTGATCGCGGCGGCGGCACCGGTGCTGGCGCTGGCGGTTCTGATCGAGGGGCGCGGGCTGCCGTTCGACCCCACCGACTCGCAGGCCCAGCCCGCCGTGCCCGGGATTCCACCCTCGGTCGCGAGCGTCCCGGCGCCGCAGCTGCACCTACCCGCCCGGCGGCCGGAGGACAATCGCCGCTATCTGCTCTGGTCGACGGACGGCTTCCCGAAGCTCGTCAACGGGCGCTCCAGCACCCTGCCGCCGTTCACCGACCGCCTGATCGGCGAGATGGGGACCTTCCCGGACGCGGCCAGCGTGGCCGAGCTGCGTCGCCTCGGCGTCGCCTCGGTGATCATCCACCTCGACCGCGTCCGGGGAACGGCGCAGGAAGCGGCCGCGTCGCAGCCGATCGCCGGGCTCGGGATCAGCCGGCGGCGGGAGGGGCCGCTGGAGATCTACGACGTGCGCTCGCCGAGCGCCAACTCCGCGGTCGCGGTCGAGCCATGACGGGCAGCGGCTCGAGGGGTCCCGCTTCGCAGCCTCGCGAGCGCGACCAGCGCCGCACCCGCGCCGACCCCGATCAGCACCAGCGAGGCGGTGCTGCCGTCGAGTGGGGTGACCGGGTCGCTGCTGATGACCGGGCCAATGATCGAGATCACCACCCAGCCCGCCAGCGCCGCGATCGCGATCCGCAGGTCCCGGGCCTCGACCGTGACGCGCGGTGTGGCGACGACGGCGAAGACGACGGCCGCGCCGACCCCGGCCAGCACCGGTAGCGCGGCGATCCAGTTCGCATGCACGCCGAGCACGGTGAGCAGCGTGTGCTCGATCGTGCCGCCGGCGAGGTCGTCGACCCAGACGCCGGTCCCCTGCTCGCCGATCAGCGGATAGGTGAGGCTCGCCGCCAGCATCCAGAGCGCGGACGGGATCGCCAGCGCCAGGGTGGTCGCCGGGAAGCGTCTCCAGGCGAAAGCAAACCCGAGGGCGAGGAAGGGCAGGGTCGGGATCAGGAAGCGCGGGCCCGGGGTGCCGCCGCCGTAGGGCTGCCAGTAGCCGATGTTGTAGAGGAAGTAGGCGCCGGCGACCGCGGCGATCGTCCACGCCTCGGCCCGGTGGCCGCGGCGGTGCATGAGCACGACCCCGACCACCGCCATCACCAGCACCGGCGTCAGCACCAGCAGGCCCCTGCCGGCAAACAGGAGGTCGCGGACGGCATCCCAGCGCGGCAGCGTGATGCCGAAGAAGCCGTCGCTGTTGAGCCCGATCGAGTCATGACCGGAGGCGCCGGTCATCGCGACCGCCTTGCTGTAGGCGAGCGTGAACGGCGAGCCCAGGGTCCAGGAGTTGAAGGCGAGCGCGGGCAACGCTCCCGCGACGGCTGCGGCGGCGTAGGCAGCGCCGCGCCGGACGCGGTCCGCTCCAGACAGCGCATAGAAGAAGAGCACTGCGCCGACGAGGCCGACCTGGAACTCGAACGTGACCGCGAGGCCGGCGAGGAGACCGGCGAGTGCGACCAGCGACAGGCGCGCCGGGCCGGCCCGCTCGCGCATCAGCACGACGAAGGCGGCGAAGCCGACCATGGTCGAGATCGCGTGCGAGAAGAACTCGGCCGCGAAGACCATCAGGATCGTGGCGGCGCCGAGCGTTATCGCCGCCGCCGTCCCGTAGCCGGGCTCGAGCCGTTCGGCGACCCGCCGGACCATGAACAGGAGCAGCAGTGACGGGGCCACGGCGGCGAGCAGGGTCAACGCCCAGACGACCGGCGTCTCATCCTCGATCTGCGACTCGATCCGCAACGCGCGGTCGCCGTCGTAGCCGTAGTTGACGTAGGGCGCGTCGTCGTTGGGGGTCCAGCGGGGCTCGTAGGCGCGGGCGGCGTTCGCAGCCGCGTCGGCGGCCAGCTCGCGGCCCCCGGTCGCGTCGATCAGCAGGTAGAGCGGAGTCGTGAGCGCGGCCATCCCGGGCGACTTGACCGAGTAGTAGTGGCCGTCGATCCAGGCGACGTCCCCGGTCTCCCAATGCCAGCGATCGATCGTCTTCTCGCCCGCCGCGAGCGCGCGGACCTCAGAGAAGTGGGCGAGCTGGGCCCAGCCCATCGTGTGCATGACCGTGCCCCAGGCGATCCCCAGGGCAACGATCGCCAGCGTCCCGGCGCGGACGCGCATCCAAGCGGTGACGCGGCGGACGTTCATCGCCGCGCCACCCTGCACAGCGCCATAGTCCAGGGGAGCGGATTGCGGACCTCGACCACCTCGACCCGCTCGCGCAGGAAGTCGAGGAAACCCCGTCGGGACCAATGGCCGAGGTGTCCGGGCGTATTGCCGAGCTCGCGCAGGTACTTGAGCCGCGCGATGTTCAGGGCGCGCCAGATCGGCTCTCGCGGGACGCTGACCAGCAGCCAGGGTCTCGCCAGCGCGCTGAGGATGTCGAGACCGTGAGCCGGGTCCTCGAGATGTTCGAGCACCTCGCAGCAGACGACCAGCTCCGCGGTGTCCTCCGGGGGGGCGAGTGCCGAGATCGGGGCCGCCCGAAAGCCGACCGTGAGGCCGGCGGCGCCGGCCCGCCGGCGGGCCTCCTCGATCACCTCGGCCGAGATATCGCTGCCACGGACGCGCAGCCCCGCGCGGGCGAGGATCAGTGAGAGCTCGCCCTCCCCGCAGCCGACCTCATGCGCATCGCGGGCGCCCGTACGCACGGCGAGCTCGCGGACGTCGCCGAGAAAGCCGCCCACCAGCCGTCGCTCGATCGGATTCGAGGTCGCGTACTTGTCGTAGACGTTTCCGCCAACCGCCATGCGGCCGGAAATGATTCCACGCTCGCGCGCCGGGACGCGACTTCTACACTCCACGCGCGTGCGAGCGCTAACGGATTTGCCCCGGTACGCGCTCGCCTCCGCGTTCAGCTTCTTCTTCGTGATCGGCTGCACCGCCGCCCTGCACGAGGTCGTCGGCCTCTCGGAGACGCTCGCGCCGGCCCTCGCCCTGGTGCTCGCCTTCGTCGTCAACTTCGCCCTCCTGCGCGGCTTCGTCTTTCCCGGCCAATCGGCGCCCGTCGGGCGCCAGCTGGCCGAGACCGCGGTCACCTCGCTCGCCTTCCGGGCGCTCGAGTACGGGATCTTCCTCGTCCTCCACCTCGGCTTCGACGTCAACTACCTGATCGCGACCGGCGGCTCGGTCTGCGTCTCGGCCCTGGGCAAGTACTTCGTCTACAGGGAGATCGTCTTCAACCGCGCCCGCGACCGCTCGGCCTCCTCGCCCTCGAGGTGAGAGGGCGCGACTCCGAGCTCGAGCTCGATCCGCCGAACGCGCTCGAACACCCGCTGGGCGATCACGCGCTGGCCGGCCAGCGCGTCGCCGATGATCCCGAGACCGAACATCTGCACGGCGACGACGGCGAGCACGGCACCGAGGATCAGCGATTGCACGTGCCCGCTCGAATCGCCGTTGAGGAGGACGTCGAGCGCGAACGGGCTCCAGGCGGCGAGGGCGCCGAGCCCGAACATGCAGGCGGCGATCGTGAACACGCGCAGCGGCTCGTAGAGGACGTAGGCACGGAAGACGGCGAGCGCGTTGCGGCGAACGTAGGAGCCGGTTGAGTCCGAAAGCCGCGATTCCCGCGTCTGCGGGTTGGTCTCGACCGGCACGTGCTCGACCGCGACCAGCATCTTGCCGGCCTGGATCAGGCTCTCGAGCGTGTAGGTGAAGTTCGAGACGACGAGCAGCTGCAGCGCCGCTTCACGGTTATAGGCGCGAAAGCCCGAGGTGGTGTCCGGAATGTCGGTGCCCGACGCGCGCCTGACCACCCAGCTGCCGAGACGCTGGAGCAGCTTCTTGGTCACCGAGAAGTGCTCGATCTGCTGCACCTGGCGGTTGCCGACCACCATGTCGGCCCTGCCGGCGACGATCGGCGCGACCAGCTTCGGGATCTCGCTGGCGCGGTACTGATCGTCGGCGTCGGTGTTGACGATCACGTCGGCGCCGAGCTTCAGGGCCGCGTCGAGACCCGCCTGAAAGGCCGCCGCGAGGCCCTTGTTGTTGGTCAGCCGGACGATGTAGTCGACGCCCCCGGCGCGGGCGACGGCCGCCGTCCGGTCGCTGGAGCCGTCGTCGATCACCAGCCACTCGACCGCGTCGAAGCCCTCGACCTCGCGCGGCAGCCCGGAGAGCGCCACCGGCAGCGTCTCCTCCTCGTTCAAACACGGAATCTGGATCACCAACTTCACGTCAACGGCGATGGTAGGCGGCCAGTAGTCTCGCCGCACGGTGACCCGCCTCTCGACCTATTTCCTGCCGACCCTGCGCGAGGACCCCGCCGACGCCGAGTCGCTCTCGCACCGGCTCATGGTCCGCGCCGGGCTCGTGCGCCAGCTCGGCGCCGGGCTGTGGACCTGGCTGCCGGCCGGGTACCGGGTGATCCGCAAGGTCGAGTCGGTGATCCGCGAGGAGATCGACGCGATCGGCGGCCAGGAGATGTTGATGCCGGTGCTGCAGCCGGCGGAGCTGTGGCGAAAGACGGGCCGCTATGAGATCGAAGAGCTGTTCAAGCTCAAGGACCGCAAGGACTCCGACTATGTGTTGGCGCTGACCCACGAGGAGGCCCTCACCTTCCATGTCGCCCGCGAGATCCGCTCCTATCGGGAGCTGCCGAAGATCCTCTACCACGTGCAGGTCAAGGAGCGCGACGAGGCCCGTCCGCGGGCCGGCGTCCTGCGAACGCGCGAGTTCACGATGAAGGACTCCTACTCGTTCGACCGCGACGAGGAGGGCCTCGACGCCAGCTACGAGCTCCACCGCCGCGCCTACGCGCGGATCCTCGACCGCTGCGAGCTGCGCTGGTACGAGGTCGAGTCGGACGTCGGGATGATGGGCGGCACCGGCGCCCACGAGTACATGGCCCCGTGCGAGGCGGGCGAGGACGAGGTTGCGCTGGCGCCGGGATATGCGGCCAACGTCGACGTCGCCTCGGCGACCGCGCAGGCGGTCGAGCTGCCGCCGGCGCTCGATCAGCCCCGCGAGGTGCCGACCCCGGGCCTGACCACGGTCGACGAGGTCTCGAGCGCGCTCGGAGTCCCCGCGGCGGCGGCTCTGAAGGCGATGCCGGTGATCGTCGAGGGGCGGGGGATGGTGCTGGCGCTGTTGCGCGGCGACCATCGCCTGAACGAGATCAAGCTCCGCAACGCGCTCGGCGCCGACTTCCGCCAGGCGACGCCGGAGGAGATCGAGGCGGAGCTCGGGCCGCCCGGGTTCATCGGCCCCGTCGGCGCCGAGATCGCGGTGCTCAAGGACGCCGCGATTCAGGGCAGCGGCTTCTTCGCCGGCGCCAACCGCCCCGACGCCCACCTGATCGGGGTCGAGCCCGGGCGCGACTTCAACTTCGAGGAGCTCGACTTCCGTGCGGTCGAGGCAGGCGACCTCTCGCCCGCGGGCGACCAGATCAAGATCGAGACGGCGATCGAAGTCGGCAACATCTTCAAGCTCGGCAGCCGCTACTCGGAGCCGCTCGGGGCCACCTACCTGGACCCGGACGGCACGGAGCGGCCGATCGTCATGGGCAGCTACGGGATCGGCCCGGCGCGAATCGTCGCCGCTTCGATCGAGCAGAACGCCGACGAGAAGGGGATCGTCTGGCCGCGTTCGCTGGCCCCCTGGCCGGTGCACCTGGTGGCGCTCGGCAAGGCCGGCGAGGAGACGTTCGAGGCGGCCGAGCGCCTGTATGAGGAGCTCGCCGAGGCGGGCCTGGGGCCGCTCTTCGACGACCGCGAGGCGGGACCGGGGGAGAAGCTCACCGATGCCGAGCTGCTCGGTTGTCCGCTGCGGATCGTGGTCGGCAAGCGCACGCTCGCGGAGGGCGAGGTCGAAGCCCAGGAGCGGCGCTCGGGCACCGACCACAGGCTTGGGGTGGGCGACGCCGCTCGGCGGGCGTGCGAGATCCTCGACGCGCTCTCCTGAGGGCGCCGCGATGCCGTCGAAGCGGCGCCTGTTCGGGATCGACCGCTCCGGCCCGCTGCCCTCCCAGACCCGCCGCGGAGCGCCCCTGCACCCGTGGACGATCCCGAACCTGGTCGGATACCTGCGGCTGGCGGCGATCCCGGTCTTCCTCGTGCTCGCCTTCAACACCGAGGATGGTCGCGCCACGGCGCCGGCGCTGCTCTACCTGGGGATCACGGCCGGCGACTATCTCGACGGCTTCCTCGCTCGCGCCACGGGCCAGTACTCGCGCATGGGCGCCCTGCTCGACCCGGTCGTCGACCGCGCCGCGGTGCTCGCCGGCGCCGCGGTCTGCTGGCATTTCGAGCTGCTGCCACGCTGGGCGCTGGCGGTGCTCGCCGCGCGCGAGCTGGTCACCCTGGTGCTCGCGCAATTGGCGCTGCGGCGGGGCATCGACATCGAGGTCAACTGGATCGGGCGGATCGGCGTCTTCCTCGTCTTCGGCGGGATCTTCTGGAGCATGGTCCTCGACTGGTGGATCATCCGCGCCGGGTTCGTCGTCGGCGTCGCGATGACCGTGCTGGCGACCGTCGTCTACGTGCGGGCCGCGCTCGGGCGCACGCAAAACGGCGCCTCAACGGCGGCGCGCCTCGGCTGACGCCTCGCAGGCGGACGTGCAACCGTCAAGCTCAACTTGAAGTTTGTAGATCGGCCCTATAATCGCCGCAGCCGGTCACCGCCGGAGAACGCCGATCCACCAGGACGAGATGACTGACTACGAAGACACGTTTCCCGATATCGGGTCGATGAGCGATCAGGAGCTCAAGGACCTGATCAGCCAGCTCACCGACGACGAGCGCGAGGTCTCCTACCGCCGCCGTGTCCTGCACGGCAAGATCGACATTCTGCGCGCCGAGTTGGTCAACCGCCTCAAGGTCAAGCGCGAGGAGGGTGACGCGGCGCTCACCGGCGCCGACCTGCAGCAGCTCACCGACATCCTGCTCGGCAAGGTACCGTCGCCGGAGGGGGACGAGTCCTAGGTGGGGCGGCCCCGGAGAGAGAGCTAGCCGATGGCGCTCCACTGCCCGGAGTGCGGCTTCGTCAACCCCGAAGGAGCCAACTACTGCCAGAAGTGCGGCGCCTACCTGGGCCACTCCGAGGGCGGCGAGGAGCCGACGACGATGACCTACAAGGTCGACGAGACCGGCGAGTACACGCCGATCGACATCGACGAGGAGGTCGACAAGTCCGGCGCCGCCCTCGTGATCCGCTCCGGCGGCGGTAGGGCGGGGGAGAGCTTCACCGTCGACCAGGACCGGATGAGCATCGGCCGCACCCCGGACGCGGCCGTGTTCCTCGACGACGTCACCGTGTCGCGCAACCACGCGCTGCTCGTGCATCGCCAGGACGGCTACTACATCGACGACCTCGGCTCGCTCAACGGCACCTACGTGAATCGCCGGCGGATCGAATCGCACCGCCTGGACGACGGCGACGAGATCCAGATCGGCAAGTACAAGCTCAGCTACTTGGAGAAGTGAGGAATCGGGATGGCCGTGATGGCGAGCAAGACTGGGATGGGTCCCGAGCGCAGGGGCGAGGCTCCGGCGGCCCGCGAGGGTGGCGACTCGCGCCCCCGCAAGGCGCTGACGATCGGCGCCGTGGCGAAGATCCTGGGCCAGGAGTTCGACGACATCTCGATCTCCAAGATCCGCTATCTCGAGGACCAGAAGCTGCTGGCGCCGCGGCGCACGGCCGGTGGCTACCGCCTCTATAGCCAGGCCGACGTCGAGCGCCTGCGGGCGATCCTGCGCATGCAGCGCGACGAGTTCCTGCCCCTGCGGGTGATCCGCCAGGAGCTCGCCACCGGGGACTTCACCGGGCGACGGCCGAGCGGTGAGAGCCAGAAGCGCCGCGCGGCTTCGGTCGGCGAGGCGGTGACCACCTTCTCTCGTGACGATCTGCTGGCCGAGGCGGGCGTCGGCGAGCAGTTCCTGCGCGAGCTGCAGGACTTCGGCATCGTCTCCTCCAAGCGCCGGGATGGCCGCGACGCCTACGACGAGACCGACCTCGAGATCGTCCGTGCGGCCTCGGAGCTGTCCAAGTTCGGCGTCGGCGGGCGCAACCTGCGGGTGTTCAAGACCTCGGCCGACCGCGAGTCGGCGCTGCTCGAGCAACTGCTCGGCGCGCAGCTGCGCTCGCGCAGCCAGGCGCGTCGACGAGAGGCGGTCGAGAACCTCGAGAGCCTGGCCGCGGTATGCGGCCATCTCAAGCACCTGCTCCTGGTCCGGGACCTGCGCCGCCTCAAGTCCACCGCTGAGTAGGACACCGCGATGCCGCGCGTGTCGCGAAGCCGGGTGATCGCCGCCGATCAGGGCCGCGTCTGGGATCTGGTCTCGGATCCGCACAACCTGCCGCGCTGGTGGCCGAAGACCGTCCGGGTCGAGGACGTGCGCGGGCCGACCGGCGCCCGTGCGCATTGGACCTCGGTGTTCGAGACCGAGCGCGGCGCCGGCGTCCGCGGCGACTTTCGCTGCACCGCCGCGACGGCCAAGCGGCGCTACGAGTGGGAGCAGCAGATCGAGGGCACGCCCTTCGCCCGCGTGCTGCGCGCGGCGAAGCTCGAGATCGGGCTCAGCCCTGGCGACGAAGGAACCGCGGTGACGCTGACCAGCGAGGAGCGTCTGCGCGGGATCTCGAGGCTGGGCGTGATGATGATGCGAAGCGCCGCCCGCGACCGCCTCGATCAGGCCCTGGCGGCGATCGAGCGGGTGCTGGTCGGATGAGTGGCGAGGGTTGGTGGGGCTGGGGCGACCCGGCGAAGCGCGCCCCGCTGCCGGCCTCCGGGCTGGAGATGCTGCGCTCCGAGCTCGGTGAGGGCGACCCGGCACCGGCGGTCGAGCTCGATCGGGTACCGATCGCCGAGCCGCGCAAGCTGCCCGCCTCGATCGCCGCCGCGGTCGACGAGGCGAGCGTGCTCGTCGGCCAGGAGCAGCGGCTGCGCCGCGCGGCCGGCAAGGGCTATCCGGACCTGGTGCGGATGCGGATGGGGACGCTGGAGCGAGCCCCGGACGCGGTCGTGATGCCCGCCGGCGCCGAGCAGGTCGGCGCCCTGCTCGAGGCCTGCGCGCGCGAGGGAGTCGCCGTGGTCACGTTCGGCGGCGGGACCAGCGTCGTCGGCGGGGTCGAGCCGCTCGCGGGCCGCCACAAGCGCGTGATCGCGATGGACCTGCGCCGGATGCGCAAGGTCGAGGTCGACCCGGTGTCGATGACCGCGACCCTGGGACCGGGGCTGCTCGGACCGGAGGCCGAGGAGGCGCTGGGCTCGCACGGGTTCACCGCCGGACACTTCCCGCAGTCGTTCGAGTACGCGACCATCGGCGGCTTCGCCGCCACGCGCTCCGCGGGCCAGGCGTCGGCCGGCTACGGGCGCTTCGACGAGATCGTCACCGCGCTGGCGCTGGTGACCCCGGTCGGCGAGCTGCGCACGCTCGCCACCCCGCACACAGCCGCCGGCCCGGCGCTGCGCGAGCTCGCGCTCGGCTCGGAGGGCGTGCTCGGGGCGATCACCGAGGTCACGGTCCGGGTGCGCCCGGCGCCGGTCGAGCGCCGCTACGAGGCGTGGATCGTGGCCGACTTCGACTCCGGGCGCGAGCTCGTGCGCTCGCTCGCCCAGGCCGACGTGCTCCCCGACGTGACCCGGCTTTCGGACGAGAGCGAGACACGGGTCTCGCTCGGCCTCGCCGGTACCGAGGGCGCGAGGCGGGCGCTGCTCGATGCCTACCTACGCCTGCGCCGGCGCAGTGCCGGCTGCCTCGTGATCTGCGGCTGGGAGGGCGAGCAGGAGTCGGTCGAGCGACGGCACGCGCTCTCGGCCCGGCTGCTGCGCCGCGGCGGCGCCGTGCCGCTGGGCCAGTCCGCCGGGCGCGCCTGGGACCGGGGCCGGTTCGCCGGGCCGTACCTGCGCGACGAGCTGATCGACCTCGGCTATCTGATCGAGACCCTGGAGACGTCGCATACGTGGTCTCGGCTGGACGAGCTCTATCGGGGCGTCGCGGGGGCGATCGACGGCGCCCTGCGCGCCCAGGGCACGCCTGGGATCGTCATCTGCCATCTCTCGCATGCCTATCGCGACGGTGCCTCGCTCTACTTCACCTTCGCCGCCCGTGCCCGGCGCGGGGAGGAGATCGAGCAGTGGCGGGCGGTGAAGACCGCCGCCTGCGAGGCGATCGTCGCCGCGGGCGGCACGATCACCCACCACCACGCCGTCGGCCGCGACCACGCGCCCTACATGGGCGCCGAGGTGGGGGAGACCGGTCTCGATGCCCTGCGGGCGCTCAAGGAGCGCCTCGATCCGGCCGGGATCATGAACCCCGGGAAGCTACTGCCGGACTAGTTGCCGCCGCCGGAGCCCTGGCCGCCGGAGCCCTGCTGATCGGCGGCCTTCGGGATCTCGCCGCGGAGGACGACCTCGCCGGGCTCCTCGAGCACCAGCGCGGTGTTGTCGATCGCGTCGCGGACGAGCTTGCGGATCGCCTTCACGGGCGCGATCGAGACGTCGACGAACTGCACCCGGGCGACCAGCGGCAGGACGGCCGAGGGGATCGAGAAGCGGTCCTGAAAGCTGCCGCTGTCGGAGACGCTGATCGGCGAGAGCGGGTAGCCCTGGGTGTCGGTGATCATCAGCCAGATCACGTAGGTCTGGTCGGAGGGGGCCGGGTCGAGCCCCTCGATCGAGACGTCGACGAACGGCTGGTCGCCGGTCGCGAGGCCAAAGACCGCCTCGCCCTTGGCGTCGCCGCCGCTCACCGCGCGCAGCGGCACCTTCTGGATCTGCTCGTCGGCGGCCGCGGTCGTGCTCGTGTCCGAGCTCGCCGCGGTGCTCTCGTCGTCGCCGCCGCCGAAGACGCCGGCGACGGCGAGCACCACCACCAGCAGCAGGACGCCGGCGCTGGCGGCGATCACGATCATCCGCGTCTGCGAGTGCGAGAGGCCCGAGAACGGTGACTTGCGCGGTGCGGCCTCCTGCTCGCCCGCCGGCGGCGCGGGGCGGCGGCTGCGGCCGAACAGGCCGCCGCCGGTGCGGGGCTCGCCCGGTAGCCGCGGCAGCTCCGCGGTCGGGTACATCGCTCGCAGGGTCTCGCAGAGGTCGGCCGCGAGCTGGTGGTCGGCGGTGTCCTCGCGCAGGTGGCGCGAGGCGTCGGCGCGCCCAATCGGGTCGGCCTGGCCGAGCAGGTAGTCGGTGAGCCCGACGTTGCGGTCGGGGTCGGCGCCGCCGAGCTCGGTCAGCGCCGCCCGGGCCCGGGCGCGGACCTCGGCCTCGTCCTGGCCCAGCAGCTGCGCCAGGTCGGCGTAGCTTTGACCACGCTCGAGCAGGAGCTGCAGCGTCGCCTGCTGTTCGGGGGCAATCGCCATCGAACGCGGAAGCCTACGGGTTGCGCCACCCCGGGCACGCAGGTAACCCTGCCCGCCTGGATAGGCTCACGCGATCGCGGATCGGCCCACCCACCTGGCGGAGCTGCTCGGGATCGAGATACTCGATCCCGGCCCGGACCCGGCGCGCGCGCAGCTCGAGGTCACGCCCGCCGTCTGTCAGCCGTTCGGGATCGTCCACGGCGGCACCCTCGCCTCGCTCGCCGAGACACTGTGCTCGGTGGCGACCTACGAGGCGGTCAAGGACGACGGCATGCTCGCCCTCGGCCAATCCAACGACACCACCTTCCTGCGGCCGATCAGCGCGGGCGTCGTCCACGCCGAGGCTCGGCCCCGCCACCGGGGCCGCACCAGCTGGGTCTGGGACGCGGAGATCAGCGACGACGCCGGCCGCGTCTGCTGCCTGGTGCGGATGACGGTCGCGATCCGCCCACCGCCGTCCGGCGCCCGGAGTGGCTAGCCGCCGAAACGGTTGGTGATCGGCATCCGGCGATCGCGGCCGAATGCCTTGCTCGTGATCCGGATTCCGGGCGGCGCCTGGCGTCGCTTGTACTCGGCCAGGTCGACGAGCCGGATCACCTCGTCGACGGTCTCCGCCGGCAGCCCTTCGGCGATCAGGGCCTCGCGCGAGAGGTCGCGCTCGACGTACCCCTCGAGCACCCGGTCGAGGAGCTCGTATGGGGGCAGCGAGTCCTGGTCGCGCTGGTCCGGGCGCAACTCGGCCGAGGGCGCGCGGTCGATCACGGCGGCCGGGATGAGCTCGCGACCGGCGGCCGCGTTGCGGTGCTTGACGAGCTCGTAGACGAGCAGCTTGGGCACGTCCTTGATCACGGCCAGGGCGCCCGCCATGTCGCCGTAGAGGGTCGCGTAGCCGACCGACATCTCGCTCTTGTTGCCGGTCGCCAGCACCAACGCTCCGCGGTCGTTGGAGAGCGCCATCAGCAGGTTGCCGCGGATCCGCGCCTGAACGTTCTCCGCCGCGAGGCCCGCTGCCGACCACTGTTCGCCGAGGATCTCGCCGTAGGCGCCCATCGCCGCCTCGATCGGCAACTCGATCGTCTCGGAGCCGAGATTGACCCCGATCGCGCGCGCGTCGGCCTGCGTCTCGCGGCTCGAGTGCGGTGAGGGCATGACCACGCAGGTGAGGTTCTCGGCGCCGAGCGCGTCGGCGGCGATCAGCGCCACCAGCGCGGAGTCGATTCCGCCCGAGAGCCCGACCAGGGCGCGCTCGAAGCCGTTCTTGCGCACGTAGTCACGAACCCCGAGTACGAGCGCCGCGTAGATCTCGTCGAGATCCGCCAACGGTTGCTCCACCCGCGACGAGCCCTGACCGGCGAGCTCCCAGATCAGCATGTCCGGCTCGAACTGCTTCGCCCGCGCGACCACCGCCCCGGAGGCGTCGACGACGAAGCTGTGGCCGTCGAAGATCAGCTCGTCCTGGCCGCCGACAAGGTTGCAGAAGGCGATCGGGACCCCGTAGGTGCGGGCGCGCTCGGCCAGCATCGCCTCCCGATCGATGCCCTTGCCGCGCAGATACGGCGAGCCGGAGGGGTTGAGGATCAGCTCCGCGCCCGCGCCGGCCTCGAGCGAGGCGGGTGGCCCCGGCTCCCAGAGGTCCTCGCAGATCGTCAACCCGACCGTGACCCCGTCGACCTCGATCACCGTGGGCTCCGAGCCGGGCTCGAAGTAGCGAACCTCGTCGAAGACGCCGTAGTTCGGCAGCCGGTTCTTGCGATAGATCGTCTCGACCTCGCCGTCGCGCAGGACCGCGAGCGCGTTGTGGGCCGGGCGCCGCGCCGGCCCGTCGCGGCGCCGCTCGGCCTCGACCGTGACCGGCTCTGCGAATCCGACCACGGCGGTGATCCCGCTCGCCTCGGCGGCGAGAGCCTCGACGGCCGCGGCGTTTGCCGCGGCGAAATGGCGCTTGAGGTAGAGGTCCTCGGCCGGGTACCCGGGCAGGCAGAGCTCCGGCGCCACCACGATCCCGGCGCCAACGGCGCGGGCGTCGCGGATCGATGCGGCCACCAGCTCCGAGTTGCCGGCGAGGTCGCCGACGGTCGGGTTGATCTGCGCCAGCGCAACGATCAGGGCGGGCGGGGGTTCGTTCATTCGCACAGTATGTTCAGAGCGTTGATCAAGATGACGAAGAGCCGCGCAGCGGCAGCCGGGCTGGCGACCCTATGCGCGACCTTCGCCTGCGTCGCCTCGGCGGCCGCCGACGAGCCGCCGGCCGCGATCACCTCGAACGAGGCCGCCGCGGCGCTCGATACCGCGCAGGCGACGATCGCACCCCAATCCGCGCCCGCCGATGCCGAGCCCGCGGCCGACGCCACGATCGCGCTTCGTGACCTCGCCGCCGCCTACCCGGAGCTCGGTCCCGCCGGTCGCCGCCGGGCCGACAGCCTGCTCGCCCGGCCCACCGACGGCAGCGGCGATCCGCTCGGCGACGGCTTCCCCGCCGCAGCACCGGTGGCGAGCGCCGAGAGCCCGCACTTCTGTGTCTTCTGGGTCAACTCCCCGGGCTTCCCGGACGCCCCCAGCCTGACCGACGCGAACGGGGTCGCCGACGGCGACGGCACCCCCGACTATGTCGAGTCGCTGCTGCAGATCGCGGAGTACTCCTACAGCGTCGAGGTCGCGCCCGGGGCGCTCGGATGGGAGCCGCCGAAGCCCGACAAGGAGGGCTGCGGCGCCAGTCCCAGCACGCACTCGGATCTCTATCTGAAGCAGCTCGGCAAGCAGGGGCTGTTCGGCTACCAGACCGTCGACCCGGGCCAGGGAAGGGCGCGAAGCCAGTACGGCTACATGGTGCTCGACAACGACTACGCCAAGTCGGAGTACGGCTACGACGACCCCGCGATCCCCGCCAGCGTCACCTTCGCGCACGAGTTCAACCACCTGCTGCAGGTCAACTACGACACCTTCCAGGACACCTGGATGCTCGAGGCAACCGCCGTCTGGACCGAGGAGAAGGTCTACCCCGACGTCAACGACTACCTCGGCTACATCTCCGCGTTCGCCAAGTTCCCCGGCGAGCCGATGACCTCGACCTTCCCGCCGAGCGAGCAGAAGTCGCTGCGCATCTACGGCGCCGCAGTCTGGAACCACTGGCTCGACACCGGGGGCGGCGGCTACGGTTCGGACGCGATCCGTCGCGCCTGGGAGCTCTCCGATGTCGTCAACCCGGCCGACTTCGCGCTCTCGGCCTATGACCGCTCGATCGAGAAGAGCGGCGGCAAGGGGTTCAGCCGCGAGTTCGTCCCCTTCGCCGCCACCACCGCGGAGTGGCGCAGCGGCGCCGGCAACTTTCCCGACCACGCCTCCTATCCCGATATGAAGCGCAAGGGCTCGCTCGCCAAGGGCGGCGAGAAGAGCTTTGCGCTCGACCACACGGCCTACCGGCTGCTCAACGTGCAGCCGAGCGGCGGCGGCAAGCTGAAGCTTTCGGCCGAGGTCGACGAGGGGGTGCGGGCAGGCCTCGCCCTCGTCGCCCGTGACGGCGACGAGCTCAGCGGAGCGGTGACCAAGAAGGTGCGCTTCCTGGACAAGGGCGGCAGCGGCTCGGTGACGCTCTCCGACCCGGGCCGGTTCGAGCGGATCACGGCGGTGCTGATCAACGCCGACGACGCGGTCAAGGGCTTCTCCGGCGGCGACTGGGTCTACAGCGGCGACGACACCGGCTTCAGCGCCCGGCTCTCGGGCTAGGCCCTAGCCGCCGGCGAGGCGGTTGCGGAGGGCGGTCGTGCGCGCGCAGGAGGCGATCAGCGCCTGGCGGTCGAGCTCGCCGCTGCGAACGGCCCGCAACAGAGCGTCCTGGGCCGCGACCCCATCCGTGAGCGCGACGAGCAGCAGGTCGGCTCCGGCGCGCGCGGCCCCGACCGCCGCTGCGCCCTCGTCGAGCCCGGCGCCGGCGAGGGCTCCGGCCCCCAGGTCGTCGGTGATCACGACGCCGCCGTAGCCGAGGCGGGCGCGCAGCAGCCCGTGGATGATGCGCCGCGATTGCGACGCGGGCTGATCGGGGTCGAGCGCCGGATAGGTCGCGTTGGCGACCATGACGAGCTCGAAGCCGGCGTCGATCGCGGCCGAGAACGGCTCCAGGCCGGCTTCGAGATCGGCTCGTGAGGCGTCGATCGAGCTTGGTGCCAGGTCGGTGTTTTCGGTCGCCAGCCCGAGGCCGGGGAAGTGCTTCGCGGTCGCGGCGACACCCTTGTCCTGGAGCCCGAGCCCGAAGGCGGTCCCCAGCGTCGCCACCTCCGCCGGGTCGTCGGAGAAGGCGCGCGAGCCGATGAAGGCGCCGTCGACCCCGGGAACGTCGAGTACCGGGGCGAGGTCGACGTCGATTCCGAGCGCCCGCAGGGCGCGCCCGGTGGCCCCGCCCTGGGACCGCGCGAGGCGCTCGCCGTCGAGCGCGATTGCCGCCGGCGAGCGGTCCGGGGGCAGGCCCGGCAGGCGCTTGACGTCGCCGCCCTCCTGATCGATCGCAACGAACGGGGGCTGGCCGTCGCCACGCGCCGCCGCGGCTCGCAGGGAGCCGACCTCGTCGGCGAGAGCCTCCGCGTCGCTGCCGTCGGGCGGGAACAGGATCACCCCGCCGATCTCGCCGTCGGCGATCCGCTGCCGCAGCCCGGCCGCGCTCTGCTCCATACGCACGATCAGCATCTGGCCGACCAGTCGGCGTGGGTGGGAGGCGATCTCCCGCGGGCAGCTGGGCGGCGCGGGCGCGGCGCTGTCGGCCTCGTCCGACTCGTCGGAGCCGCCGCCGGCGCCGGAACCGACGGCGACCCCGGCGGCGACTGCGACGAGGGCGACCGCGGCAAGCACGAGCCGGCGGCGGCGGACCGCGGCGCTCAACGCGCGGTGCGCGGCCGGCCGAGGTTGCTGACGATCAGGGCGACGAGCGTGACCAGGTAGATCTGGCCGATCAGCGCCTCCATGATCGCCAGCGAGCGGCCGAGGTCGTGGGCGGCGGTGAGGTCGCCGAAGCCGGTAGTGGTCATCGTGGTGAAGCTGAAGTAGAGGAAATCGGACTGATCGCCGCGGGAGATCTGGGCGAAGAAGCCGCCGTCGTCGACGGCCGAGATGATCCCGTAGGCGTAGGAGTAGGCGGTGCCGATCAGCAGGTAGACGCAGAGCACGCCGAACATCGTCCGCAGCGTGATCATCCCGGACTGCCGTGCCTGCCGCACGACTCCGACGATGATCGAAGCCGGGGCCAGGACGACGAGCAGGAGGCCGAGCGCGCGGCCGCCGCCGACGTCGAGGTCGCCGGACCCGATCAGGATCCCGGTCGCGCTCAGCACCGCGATCGCAGTGACCACGGTGGCGAAGTGGATCAGCCACCGCCGGACGCCGGAAACGACCAGGGCGGCGATCAGGGTGAAGCCCTGGATGAAGATGGTCACGATCCGCGCCCAGTCGGTGTCCGGCGCCGCCATCTGAAAACCGATCCCGGCGAGGATCAGGACCAGCAGCCAGCCGTAGCCGTAGCCGTCGCCGTGGAAGTGGCGGCGGAGGACGCTCGCGTCCGGGGGCAGGGTGGTGGAAGTCGCGATGCCCCTTTCATAGGGGCGCGGCCGGACGGAGAAGCGCTAGTGCGCGCCGGCGACGGGCAGGCCGCGAGCCACGCGACTGAGGCTCCAGAGCGAGACCGCGGCCCAGACTCCCTCGAGCAGGAGGAAGCCCCACTGGCTCTGGTCCCAGGCGAGGAAGGCGAGCACCAGCGAGCCGATCAGGTTGAGCACGAGGTAGGTGACCGAATCGACCCGCAGGCGACCGGCCTGGGCCCCCGCGAACCCGGCGAGGATCAAAACCGCGCCGACAACCTGGATCACCTGGTCCACCTGCCCAGGTTAGTCACGCAGTAGGTGGGACTGCTAGCCTCGCGCCGCGATGGCCGAGGACGAATACCGAGTCGAGGTCGACATTCACGAGTCGGTCCACGGGAGGCTGAGCGAGCGGCTGCGCTCGCTCGACCTCGACGACGAGGTGGCCGAGCGTCTCGGCGACCGGGTGATCGTCACCCGCGACGGCGAGCGCATGTACGTCTACGCGCAGACCGCAGAGGCGGCCAAGGAGGCCGAGCGGGTGGTCGCCGATGTGCTCGCCGAGGAGGGATTCGAGAGCGAGCTGCGGCGGCGGCGCTGGAACCCCGAGCAGCGTTTCTGGCAGGACGCCGACGAGCCGCTCGCCGAAGCCGACGACTCGACGCCGCCGGATCCCGCCGACACGGCCACCAACAAGGATCTCCCACACCCGGCGTTCGTGTTCATCGAGGGCCACGAACCCGAGTTCCTGCGCGACCTCGGCTCCTAGCCCTCGACCACCTCGAACTGCGACATCAGGCCATGGTCCTCGTGGTCGAGCATGTGGCAGTGGATCACGTACTTGCCGGTGAAGTCGGAGAAGTGGCCGGCGATGACCACCCGGTCGCCGGGCTCGAGCAGGAAGGTCTCCTTGAGGCAATCCTCGGCGGCCGCCGGGCGCTTGCCGTTGCGAGACAGCATGTACCAGTCGGTGTGATGCATGTGGATCGCGTGGGCGACCGCGGTGCGGTTGTAGAGCTCCCAGGTCTCGGTCGTGTTCAGCTTCGGGAACGCGTCCGAACGCGCCGGGTCGAAGGTCTCGCCGTTGACGAGCCAGGTCGCCACCAGGCTGCTGGAGACCGTGAACACCCAGGTGCGCTGAGGTGTCGGCGAAGCCTTGGCGACCCACTCGGGCAACGGTCGCAGCGAGGCGGGGACGCTCGTCTGGTCCTCGGCGGCCGCACCGACCCGGAACTCGAGCAGCGGCCCGACGTGCGTCTTCGAGGCGATTCCGCCGCTGCCCTTGTGCCGGGCGCTCTGCAGGACGACCCGCTTGCCGGCGAGCTTGCTGAAGTCGAGGATCAGCTCGACTCGCTCACTGGGCGCGATCAGCGCCTGGCGCCGGCTCACCGGCTTTGGCATCAGCCCGCTCTCGGTCGCGATCTGCGTCACCCTGTCGCCGTTCGAGAGCTCGAGGTTGTAGAGGCTGAAGTTGGCGGCGTTGAGGATCCGGACCCGGTAGCGCGCGGCGCTGACGTCGTGGTGGGGGAGGTGGACGCCGTTGACGAGCGCGTAGCGGCCGACGATGCCGTCGTTTGGCGCGTGCGCGGTGGCGGCGAAGGGATTGGTGAGCTGGTTGTGCTTGTCGAAGCTGCGGTCGACGATCATCAGCGGCAGGTCGCGCTCTCCGGTGGGCAGCGGCAGCGAGGCGTCGAGCTGATCGTCGATGATCATCATCCCGGCGAGCCCGCGCCAGACGTTCGGCGCCGTGCGCTCGAGTCGATGGTCGTGGTACCACTGAAACGCGGCGCGTTCGGGGGCGCCGTCCTCGATCAGGTCGTAGGTGTAGGTACGACGCCCGCCCGGGGGGATCAGCAGGTCGTTGCCGGACTCGCTCGGGGCGAGGCGCTCGGAGATCTCGCAGTACATCGCTCGCGGCTGGGCGGCGGTGAGGCCGCCCGGCTGGCCGTCCTCGGAGGAGCGGTTGTGGCCGCCGTGCAGGTGGACGCTCAGCTCGCCCGCCTTCGCCGGCAGCTTGTGGATGAAGGTGACCTCGGTCTGCTCTCCCGCCGGCCGGCGGATCGTCGGCCCGGGGAAGCTGCCCGCGTAGGTCCACATCTTCGTCTTGCGGCCGGGCAGCACAGCGACCTTCGCCGCCCGCATCTCGATCTCGAGCTGCGGGCCGGTGAGCACAGGCGGGATCCTCAGCGCCGCCTTGAAGCGCGTCTTCGCGGCCCGGGCGGCGACGGCCGGCACCCCGAGGCTGCCGGGCCGCAGGCGCACCGGCAGCACCAGTGCCAGCGCGCCTGCGACTCCAGCGGTGAGCACGGCGCGGCGCGTGAGGCGCCCGCCGTGCTCACTCGGATCATTACGAGGGGTCGTTCTAGCCCTCGGTGACGGTGATCGCGCCCTGCATGTTGGGGTGAACTGCGCAGAAGAAGTGCAGCACCTTGCCGGGCTTGGCGGTCACCGGGCGGGAGAAGCTCTCGCCCTTCGCCGTCGCGACCCAGGAGTCGCCCTTGTGCTTGAGGCTGCCTTCCTTGTCCCAGCCCTGCTTGCCGACCTCGACCGGGTTCTCGCCGATGTCGCCGGTCTGCAGGTCGACGTCGTGCCAGAGCACGACGGCGCCACAGATGCCCTTGAGCTTCTTCGCGCAGGCCTTGATCTGCTTGTTGCCCTCGGGCAGGTACTTCTCGTGCGCGAGCGAGAAGGTGTGCGGGCCGACCTGGCGCGGGTTGGTCTTGTTCTTGATCTTCAGTTCGGTGCCGGCCGCGACCGTCGCCGGGCCAGTGAAGAACAGATCCTTGCCGTCCCTCTCCATCTTGATCACGGTGGCGCCGGACTTGGCGGCCGGACTGGCCGACGCGGCGCCTGCCCCGGCGCCGACGACGGTCAGCGCCCCGAGGGCGGCGACCGCTCCCAGCAGCCGCAGCGTGCTTGCCTTATTCAACTGCGTTCCTTTCTCGTGGCCGTCTCCGCGGCCACCTCTCCAATGACTGCTTGTCCGCACGCTGGACCCCACCAGTGCGGCTAACGCGGGCAGCATAGTCCCGTCTGCGGCGACGCGCAATCCTCCCGAGGATGACTTCCGGCTCGCTCGCGATCAACGCCGACGACTACGGCTACGCGCCGGCCTACGACGCCGGGATCGTCGCCGCCGCCGAGGCCGGCGCGATCGATGGTGCGTCGCTGATGGTCATGCGCCGGCCCGACCCCGAGCCGCTGCTGTCGGCAGGGATCGCGCTGGGCCTCCACCTCGAGCTCTGGCCCTCCGCCGCTGAGCAGCTCCGGGAGTTCGAGCGCCTGGTCGGGCGCCCACCCGAGTCGATCGACGGTCACCACCACTGCCACGCCGATCCGGCGATCGCCGCTCAGGTCGCCGAGCTCGCGGCCGGCCTGGGCGTCGCGGTGCGCTCGATCGATGAGGACCACAGGCACCTGCTGCGGGACTTCGGCGTCGCCACCCCCGATCGCCTCCTCGGCCGCCTCGACGAGTCCGAGCCGGCGCTTCCCGAGCCGCTCGCCGGCTGGCTCGCGGGTAGGGATCCCTTGCCCGGGGTGAGCGAGTGGTTCGTGCACCCGGGCCACAGCGATCCGGCGATCGGCTCGGGTTACGACGCCGGCCGGGCCGAGGATCTCGCGCTGCTGCTGGAACTCGGCGACCGCGACCGCTGGGCCGCGCGTGGGATCAGGCGCTCGTCGCTGGCGCAGGCGCTGAGCGCCTGGTAGCGCTCTTGCGGGGCTTCTCGTCGGCCGGCGCCAGCGCACCGAGCTCGGCGAGCGACGCCTCGAGGTCGCTGGCGAGCGCCTCCAGGTCGGTGATCGCGTCGTAGTCGCCGATCAGGCCGAAGTTGACCTGGCCGTTGTAGCTCATGATTCCGAAGCAGACGGCCTGGCGCTGGGCCAGCGGCACCATCGGGAAGATCGCCTCGAGCTCGCGCCCCAGCAGGTAGAGCGGGAACTGCGGCCCCGGCACGTTGGTGACCACGAGGTTGAAGAAGCGCTGGCGCGACTGCAGCCGCGCCGCCTGGCCGGCGATCGTCGGCGGGGCGAAGTCGGCGAGCTCGGTCATCAGGGTCGCGCCGACCGCCTGCTTGGACTGCTTCAGGTCGCCCATCGTCTCGCTGACCAGGCGCAGGCGCTCGGCCGGGTCGTCGCACCAGACCGGCAGCGGCGCCATGAAGGAGGAGACCCGGTTGCCGAGCGCGCCGTGTTCGTCGTCGCCGCGGACGCTGATCGGGACCATCGCCCGCAGCTCGAGCTCGTGGGTCGAGTGGCCGTGCTGGCGCAGGTAACGCCCGAGCGCGCCGGCGACGGCGGCGAGGACGACGTCATTGACGGTGCCGCCGGCGACGTTCTTGATCCGCTTGAGCTCGGCGAGATCGGTGCGAACCGTGGCGAAGCGGCGGTAGGGCCCGATCGCGACGTTGAACGGCGAGTCCGGAGCCGCGAGCCCGGCGCGGGCGAAGGCGCCGGCCGCCTCGGCCGCGTCGATCAGGCTGCGCGCGATCCGGCGCGGGGCGCGGAAGACGGCGCGGGCGCCGCGCACGATCTCGGCCGGGCTGGTCACCCGCTCGATCAGCGCCTCGCCCAGCATCTGCGCGTCGCTGGGTTCGGGACGCGGTGTCCACGGCTCGGCCTGGGGGACCGATTCCGGCTCGGGCATGGTGTCGAAGAGGACATTGGTTATGTCAACCCCGGAGACGCCATCGACCATCGCGTGGTGGGACTTGGTGACCATCGCGAAGCGCCCGTCGTCGACCTTGTCGACCAGCCACAGCTCCCAGAGCGGCTTCGAGCGGTCAAGCCGCTGGGAGAAGACGCGGGCGGCGAGGTTGCGCAGCTGCTCCTCGCTGCCGGGGTCGGGGAGGGCGGTGTGGCGAATGTGGTACCTGATGTTGAACTGCGGATCGTCCACCCACTTCGGACGGCCCTGGCCGTAGGGGACCATGCGCAGCTTCTGGCGAAACCGGGGGACCAGGTGGAGCCGGGACTCGATGTGGTCGCAGAGTTCGTCGTAGCCGGGGGTGGGGCCCTCGAACAGGGTGGTGGAGGCTACGTGCATATGGGCGGGGCCGTGCTCGAGGTGCAGGAACGACGTGTCGAGGCCGGTCAGTCGATCAGAGCTCATGCACGGATCTTCTCAGACGATGCTCTTGGTGCTCGGCTTCGCCTGCGCGTCCGAGCGACCACGGACGGTAGAGTCGATACGCGGGGAGACCCCCTGAAGCCCGAAGGAGCACGATGGAGGAGATGGACGAACGCGAGCTCTCGCGCGAGCAGCGCCACGAGGAGGAGCAGCGGGCCGTGCGCGAGGCGGGCGGGGGAGAGGCCGAGGGCTTCGAGCTGGCCGAGGAGGAGCTGATCGAGCACGCCTCACATGGCGATCCGAGCCCTGACCCGAGCGGCCTGGCCGGCAAGCCCGAGGACTACCAGGGTGACGAGGGCGGCGAGGCCGACCACGAGCACTCGAGCGAGAACGACGGGGACTAGAACGCCGTGAAGTCCGAGGCCAAGAACCTCGAGGCGATCTCGAAGGCGATCGACCAGCACAACGCGACCTGCCCCTGGCCGGCCGCGGAGGTGCGTATGAACCCCTACGAGCTCGAACGGCTCGGCTGGGACGAGATCCGCGGCCTGCCGGTGGTCGCCGACCCGGCCCTGAGCACGGGCCGTTTCCGGATCATCTGCTCGCGCGACGGCGAGGGCGAGGAGATCGAGGAGGTCGAGGCGATCGGCACCCCGGTCGAGGTCGGCGTCGGCGGCGACGATCCGCCGCTTGCACCGCCTGTCTAGCTGGACGTTGTCCAGCTAGAGGTTGAGGCCGAGCTCGGAGGTCACCTTCTGGGCCCAGACGTTGAGCTCGGTGAAGACCCCGGTGAGGATCAGGACTCCCATCGCGATCAGGATCCCGCCGCCGGTGGCGACGATCGCGGCGTAGTGGCGCTTGACCACCGCAAAGGCGGTCGTCGCGCGGGAGAAGGCGAGCGCTGTGACCAGGAAGGGGACGGCGAGGCCGAGCGAGTAGATGGCGAGCAGGAAGGCGCCGTGCGCAGCCTCGCCCTGGATTCCGGCGAGTGTCAGGACGCCGCCGAGCGCCGGCCCGACGCAGGGCGTCCAGGCGATCGAAAAGGCGGCACCGGCGACGATCGGCCCTCCCTTCCCGGCACGGGCGAGCAACGCGTCCACGTGCCACTCACGGTTGAGGCGGTCGAACGTGGTCGCGGCGATGAACAGCACGCCCATCACGATCAGCAGCACCGCGCCGATGTCGGTGAGCAGCTCCTGGTGGTCGCGCAGGGTCGAACCGAGCGCCGTGGCCGTGAGGCCGAGGAGGATGAAGACGGTCGAGAAGGCGGCGATGAACAGCAGGCTGGGGACGAGCACGCTGCGCCACTCGGCATCCTCGATCTCGTCGATGCTGACGCCGGTGACGACCGAGAGATATCCGGGGACCAGCGGCAGCACGCACGGGGAGAGGAAGGAGACCAGTCCGGCGACGAACGCGACCGGCACATCCGCTCCATTCACCGGGTCCATGCGAGGGTTTCTACCGGGCGCGCGAAGCGCGGATCAGTTCAGCGCCGCCGCGAGGCGGCGGCGATGCAGGCGCGCGAGCTCGTGGTCGGCGCCGAGCTCGGCGAAGATGCCGACCATCGCCCGGCGGATCAGGTCGCGGCGGTCGGCGTCGCCGGTGTCCGCGATCGCCTCCTGCAGCGCCTCGAGCGCGCGCTCGTAGTCGCCCGCATCCCAGGCGGCGAAGGCCGTCGCCAGCCTCGGGTCGAGCTCCGTGTCGCCGTTGGCCTGCGCGAGTCGCGCGCGAGCGGCGAGGCCCTCGGCGCGAAAGTCCCCCCGGAGCGGCTCCAGCAGCTCCAGCGCCTCCCCTGAGTCGCCCCGTTCGAGCAGGATCCTGCCGAGGCTTGCGGCGGCGTCGCTGTGGCCGGGATCGAGTTCGAGCGCCCGGCGCAGCGAATCCTCATCGCCGGCGGATGCGAGCTCGTCGGCCGGCGAGGGCACGAGCGTGTCGAGCCACCGCTCGATCTCGGCCGGCGGGATCGCGCCGGTGAACTCGGCGACCACGTTGCCGTCGCGAAACGCCTTCACCGCGGGGATCCCCTGGACGCCGAAGCTCGCCGAGAGCGCCTGGTTGGCGTCGACGTCGACCTTCGCCAGCTCGACCTTGCCGTCGCGCTTGGCGATCGCGGCCTCGAGTGCCGGCCCGAGCTGACGGCACGGGCCGCACCACTCGGCCCAGAAATCGACGACCACGGGCAGCTCGCGCGAGCGCTCCACCACCTCGGCGATGAAATCGGATTCGTTCACTTCCTTGATCACGGCGCCATCGAGATTAGCGACCGGGCAGAATCCGCCCCGATGGCTGAACCCGGTCCAGCCGACGCCCCGTCCGACCCGGACGAGTCGCTGCGCGGGCGCCTCCTGATCGCCTCGCCGGCGCTGGTCGACCCCAACTTCGCCCGCTCGGTGGTGCTGATCACCGAGCACGGGCCCGAGGGGGCGATGGGAGTCGTCCTCAACCGGCCCTCGGAGATCGAGGTCGGGGACGTGGCGCCGGAGCTGAACGTGGTCGTCGAGGGCGAGCCGGTGTTCGTCGGCGGCCCGGTGCAGCCGCAGGCGCTGGTCGTGCTCGCCGAGTTCGACGACGCGACCGCCGCGGCCTGGATCGTGGTCGCGGACGTCGGCTTCGTCGCCGCC
>DATBPT010000025.1:0-6000 GCA_036561205.1 Solirubrobacterales bacterium | reverse complement strand
GCGTCCGGGTGCGCGCGGTCGGCTCCAACGGGCTCGTCGCCGCGGCGCGGCGGCTCGACGACTGGCGAGTGGTTGCGACGCCCGTCGAGCACAACCTCAGGGGCATCGCCTTCAACGGTCAGCGCTGGATCGCGGTCGGCGACCTCGGGACGATCATCGCGCGCGACCAGGGGGACTGGCTGCAGGCGACCGGGATCCCGGTCTCGGGCCTGCGCGGCGTCGCCGCGCGCTCCGGCCTCGTCGCCGCCTCCGGCACGAACGGCGTCGTCGTCAGCTCCGTCGACGGGCTCAGGTGGCAGATCGCCGACAGCGGCACCGACCGGATCCTCTGGGGCGGCACCGCGGCCGGCTCCGAGCTCCTGCTGGCCGGCCAGGAATCGACCGTGATCCACAGCGCCGACGGCGTCACCTGGACCGGGCTGCCGACCTTCCCGGCGCCGACCGACTCGACCGTGGCGCCGCGGCCGCTGCTCTGGCAGCTCGCCTCGGCGAGCGACGGTGTTGGGTCTGACGGGAGCGAGATCGTCGCGGTCGGCGACTTCGGCGCGATCCTGCACGGCACGCTCGCCGCCGGGCTCACGGGCGTCGCCAGCCCCACCGACGAGATCCTTCGCGGGGTCGCCGTTGCAGATGGCCGCTGGGTCGCCGTCGGTTCGGGCGGCGAGGTGCTGTTCTCGGACGACGGCGTCGATTGGCGGCTCGGCAGCGCGCCGACGACGGTCGACCTGCGCGGCGTCGCCTGGACCGGGAGCCGCTGGGTCGCGGTCGGCGACCAGAGCACGGTGATCTCGTCCGGCGACGGCCGCCGCTGGCGCGCCGAGGTGACGGCGATGCCGTGCGCGCTGCTCGGCGTCGCTTGGGCCAAGCACCGGTTCGTCGCCGTCGGCGGGGCAGGTCGCGTGCTGCTCTCCTCCAGCAGTGGCCGCCGCTGGCACAGGGCGGCGCGCCCGACCGGCGCGGACCTCTACGGCGCCACGCACGGACCGGGGCTCGTGGTCGCGGTTGGGTCGGCGGGCACGATCCTCAGCTCCCGCAACGAGGGCAAGACGTGGAGGGAGCGCCGTGCGCACACCCAACTCAACCTCCACGCCGTCTACTGGACCGGCGACGAGTACATCGCCGGCGGCGACATCGGCCGGGTGATCAGCTCGCCCGACGGCCGCGACTGGCGGCGGGTCGACTTCCCGGGCTTCCACTCGGTGCGGAGCTTCGCCTCCGACGGCAGCACCCTGATCGCCGCCGGCGCGGGGACCATCGCCCGGCTCGGCCCGGGCGAGACCAACTGGGAGCTGGAACCGGTCGGCTTCGCCCGCTTCCAGACCGGGGTCGCCTACGGCGCGGGGAACTTCGTCGCCGTCGGCCACAACGGCGAGGCCCTGGTCTCCACCGACGCTGGCCTCTCGTGGAGCGCCGCCACCAGCGGCGTCGAGGTCAACCTCGACGCGGTGATCTGGACCGGCGAACGCTTCCTCGCCACCGGCGAGGGGGTCGCGATCGCCTCCGAAGACGGCCTCACCTGGGCCCCGGTCGCCCTGCCGACCCAGCGCAGCGTGCGCGCCCTGGCGGCGCGCGGGCCGGCCGTCGTCGGGGTCGGCGACGGCGGCACCAGGATCCGGGTACCGGCAGGTTAGGATCGGCCGCGATGGCGGATCTGATCGAGATCGAGGCGGTGGGGGAGATCACCGTCGTGCGGATCCAGCGGCCGCCCGCGAATGCGCTCGAGCCAGGCCTGCTCGCGGCCGGGGCGGATGTGGTCGAGCGCCTTCGCGAGCAGCGCCCGGCGGCGATCGTGATCACCGGCTCCGGCGACTTCTTCTCCGGTGGGGTCGACCTGAAGCTCGTGCCGACGCTCTCCGAAGACGAGCAGCGGGGGATGGTCGGCGGCATCAACCGGCTCTTCTACGAGTGGTACGCGCTCCCTCACCCGGTGGTCGCCGCCGTCAACGGCCACGCCGTCGCCGGCGGCCTGATCCTCGCCCTCTGTGCCGACCACAGGGTCGGCTCGCTGCGGGCGACATACGGCCTTACCGAGGTTCGCGTTGGGGCGCCGTACCCGGGCGCCGCCCTGGCCGCGGTCCGCGCCGAGCTCGCGCCGGCTGCCGCCCGGCGACTGGTGCTTGGGGGAGAGCTGGTCGGCGCCGACGCGGCGCTCGCGCTCGGGCTGGTCGACGAGCTCGCCGAGCCCGAGGACGTGCTCGCGGCGGCGCTCGAGGTCGCCGGGCGCCTGGCGGCGTTACCGGCGGCGACCTACGCCGCGGTGAAGGCGCAGCTGCGGGCGCCGGCGCTGGCCGCGATGCGAGAGGCTCTCGAGCACGACCCGCTCACCGCCGGCTGGCTCTCCGATCAGACGGCGGGCGCCGCGGCCGCGGTCCTGCGGCCCGACTAGCGGCCCGTCGATCTAGATCGCGACCCGGTAGTGGCCCGGGTTGATCCGCTTCGTCCGCCGGCGGTACTCGAGCCACGGGCCGGGCCAGTTGTTGGTGTTCTCGCCCTTCGAGTTCACGTACCAGTTCCCGCAGCCGCCGGTCGTCCAGACGGTGTTCGCGCTGCGCTCGGCCATCTCGGCTCGCCACCCCTCCTGGACTTCGGGCCGCAGATCGATCCAGCGGAAGCCGCCCTCACGCAGGCGCCGGATCGCGTCGAGCACGTAGTTGAACTGGGACTCGAGCGTGAACGGGACCGAGCCGGAGCCGTGGTTGGTGTTCGGGCCGTAGAGCACGAACATGTTCGGAAAGCCCGAGACGGTGGTCCCGAGGAAGGCCTCGGCGCGCTCCCCCCAGACCGCGTTCAGCTCGCGGCCGTCGAGGCCGTGGACGTCCATCGGGGCGACGAAGTTGTGGCTCTCGAAGCCGGTGCCGTAGATGATCACGTCGGCTTCCCGCTCGACTCCGTCGGAGCCGACCACACCGGTGGCGGTGACCCGCTCGACCGGGCCGGTGACCAGGTCGACGTCGTCGCGCAGCAGGGTCGGGTACCAGTCACTGGTGAAGAGCACCCGTTTGCAGCCGATCGTGTAGTCGGGGGTCGCCTTGGCGAGCAGCTCCGGGTCGTTGCCGAGCCGGCGGCTGCGCTCCCAGTCGGCGACCCTGCGGAACGGGGCGAGGACGCCGTGGTGACCGGTGAAGCCGTAGGTGCCCATCTCGAAGAAGGCGAAGTTGCCCAGCCGGCTGGCGGCGACTCGCAGCGGAAAGCGCTTGAACAGGCGGCGCTCCCACTCGGGATAGAGGCGGTCCGACTTCGGCAGGATCCAGGGTGCCGAGCGCTGGTAGATCGTCGTCGAGCCGGCGATCTTGGCGACCTCCGGAACGAACTGGATCGCGCTCGCGCCGGTGCCGACGATCGCGACCCGCTTGCCCTCCAGGTCGAGGTCGTGGTCCCACTCGGCGGAGTGGAATGCCGGGCCCTCGAAATCCTCGATCCCCTCGACCCGCGGGATCGCCGGTCGGGTCAGCTGGCCGCACGCGGTGACCAGGAGGTCGAACTCGTGGCGCTTGCCGCCGTCGGTGATCAGCGTCCAGCGGCCCGCTTCGGCGTCGAAGGTCGCCTTGGTCACCTCGGTGCCGAACCGCAGGTGGGGCGTGACTCCGAAGTCGCGGGCCGTTTGCTCGAGGTAGACGAGGATCTCCGCCTGCGGCGCGTAGCGCCGCGACCAGTGGTGTCCCGGGGCGAACGAATAGGAGTAGAGGTGCGAGGGGACGTCGCAGGCGGCGCCCGGATAGGTGTTCGCGCGCCAGACGCCGCCGACCGACTCGCCGCGCTCGAAGATCGTGAAGTTCTCGATCCCCGCCTCGCGCAGCTTGATCCCGATCCCGACGCCGCCGAAGCCGGCGCCGACGACGCCGACCGAGAGCTCGCGACTCGCTCCGTTGCTGCTCGCCATGACAACCTCGAACGATATTCGGTGAGAGGATCGGGGCGATGGTGATCGGGGTTCCGAAGCAGCTCGGCGAGACGGCGGGGATGCTGCGCGCGCTGGTCGCCACCGGGGTGATCCGGCCGGGCCGCCCCGATCACCTGCCCCGGCTGGCGATTTCGCTGCGGCGCTGGGGACGCAGCCCGGCCGCCGGGATCGCGGCGCTGGCCGCCCTGTACGGGGACGAGCCGTACGTGATCGACGAGCTCGGCACGCTCAGCTTCGGCGAGGTCGAGCGGCGCACGAACGCGCTTGCGAGCTCGCTCGCCGAGGGCGGGGTCGGGCCGGGCGACGTCGTCGCCCTGATGTGCCGCAACCACCGTGGCTTCATCGACGCGGCGCTCGCCTGCTCGAAGCTGGGCGCCGACTGCGTACTGCTGAACACCGACTTCGCCGGCCCGCAGCTCGCCGGGGTGATCGAGCGCGAGCGCCCGGCGGCCGTGATCTGCGACCAGGAGTTCGAGCCCCTGCTCGCCGGGGGGGCCGGGGCCGGCGACGTGCCCCGCTTCCTCGGCTGGATCGACCAGCCGGGATCGGCGCCCTCGCTCGAGCAGCTGATCGCGGCCGGCGACCCGTCGCCGCCGAACCCGCCGGCCGAGCCCGGCCGGCTGACGATTCTCAGCTCGGGGACGACCGGGACGCCGAAGGGCGTGCAGCGCGAGGGCGACGGGTCGCTCGCCCCGCTGCTCGGCTACATGGAGCGGGTCGGGCTGCGAGCCCGCGAGACCCAGGTGATCGCGGCGCCGATGTTCCACGGCTGGGGCCTGCTGCACCTCGGGGTCAGCCTGCTGCTGGGGACGCCCGTGGTCCTGCGGCGGCGGTTCGATCCCGAGGCGACCTTGGAGTCGATCGCCCGCCACCGGGCGGCGACGGCGTCGCTGGTGCCGGTGATGCTGCAGCGGATCGTCGACCTCGACCCGGAGGTCCGCCGCCGCCACGACACGCGCTCGCTGCGGGCGGTGACCCTCGGCGGCTCGGCGCTTCCCGGCGAGCTCGCGATCCGGGCGATGGACGCGCTCGGTGACGTGGTCTTCAACACGTATGGCTCGACCGAGGTGGCGCTGGCGACGACGGCGACCCCGGCCGACCTGCGGGCGGCGCCGGCGACCGCCGGGCGGCCGCTGCCGGCGACCGAGGTGCGGATCCTCGACGCCGGCGGGCGCGCGCTGCCCGCGGGCGAGCCGGGCCGGATCTTCGTCGGCTCCGAGCTCGCCGCGAGCGGCTATACGGGCGGCGGCGGCAAGCAGGTGATCGACGGCTTCACGTCGAGCGGAGACCTCGGCCACTTCGATGCCGAGGGCAGGCTCTACATCGACGGACGCGAGGACGACATGATCGTCTCCGGGGGCGAGAACGTCTTCCCGGGCGAGGTCGAGGACCTGCTCGCCAACCACCCGGCGATCGCCGAGGCGGCGGTGATCGGCGTCGGCGACGACGACTTCGGCCAGCGGCTCTGCGCCTATGTGGTCGTGCGCGAGGGGGCGGAGCTGGACGCCGACGGCGTCCGCGGCCATGTGAAGGCCAACCTCGCCCGCTACAAGGTCCCGCGGGATGTCGAGTTCATCGCGGCGCTGCCGCGGAACCCGACCG
Organism: Solirubrobacterales bacterium; assembly: GCA_036561205.1. Taxonomy (GTDB): domain Bacteria; phylum Actinomycetota; class Thermoleophilia; order Solirubrobacterales; family 70-9; genus WHSW01. The sequence goes on along the minus strand of DATBPT010000025.1, from coordinate 497 downwards.
GCAAGGTGCTCAAGCGCGAGCTTGGGACTGGGTCAGGTACTCGCTGATCCCGTAACCCTGGTGGCCGTTCCAGCGCAGCGCGACGAATCGCCGCTGGCAACCGAGCTCGGACTCGGTCGCGCGGGTCGCCACCTCCGCCGGCACGCCGTCGAGCATCACCAGCCCGCCGGCGGTCTCGCCTCCGTCGGCGAGGCCGACGTGACCGAAATCCCGCGCGCGCCGCTTCTGGGCGTGATCCTGGCGGCCCGTTAGTGTTCTCCATTCGGAGATCACAAACGCAGGGGAGTTGCATGCATTCGCCGCATCCAGGGGGGATTCGGGTCGTCGCACTGACCCTTGCCACGGGGGCGCTGCTGCTCGCGCTGCCCGCCGCCGCACCCGCCCAGGAGGCACCGGCCTGCCTGAAGGGCAAGGAGAAGCTCGATGACGGGCCGAACAACTGGACCGGGACCAACGGCCGCGACAGCGTCACCGGGCTGCGCGGCAAGGACAAGATG
>DATBPT010000024.1:0-4978 GCA_036561205.1 Solirubrobacterales bacterium | reverse complement strand
TGGTGACGCTGATCGGGGCGACGACCGAGAACCCGTACTTCGAGGTCAACTCGGCGTTGCTCTCGCGCAGCCAGATCTACGAGCTCCGTGCCCTGGAGGCCGGCCAGCTCCGCGCCCTGATCGAGCGGGCGCTCGCCGACGGAGAGCGCGGGATCGCCGAGCCCCCGGCGATCAGCGAGCAGGCCTTCACCCTGCTGGCCGAGCGTTCCGGAGGCGACGCGCGGACGGCCCTCGGCGCCCTCGAGCGCGCGGTCGAGGCGGCCCGGGCAGGCGACGGCGAGATCGACCTGTCGACGGCCGAGGACGCGCTTCAGCGCAAGGCGGTCACCTTCGACAAGCAGGGCGATCGCCACTACGACTACGCCTCGGCGCTGATCAAGTCGATGCGCGGCTCCGATCCCGACGCCTCGATCTACTACCTCGCGGCGATGCTGGAGGGCGGCGAGGACCCCCGCTTCATCGCCCGGCGGATGGTCATCCTCGCCTCCGAGGACATCGGCAACGCCGACCCGCAGGCGCTCGAGGTGGCGACCAACGCCGCGCTGGCCGTCGATCGCGTCGGCCTGCCGGAGTGCGCGCTCAACCTCGCCCAGGCGGCGGCCTATCTGGCGCTGGCGCCGAAGTCGAACGCCTCTACGGTCGCGATCTCGCGGGCGACGGCGAGCATCCGCGAGCACGGCGCGAAGCTGCCCCCGGACTACCTCCGCGACGCCCACTACCCGGGAGCGAAGAAGCTCGGCCGCGGCGAGGGCTACAGGTACGCCCACGACGAGCCCGGCGGCGTCTCGGATCAACCGCTGCTGCCCGAGGAGGTCCAGGGCGAGCGCTTCTACGAGCCCACCGACCGCGGGCTCGAAGCGGAGCTGCGCAAACGGCTCGATGCGGCCCGGCGCCGGCGCGCAGATCCGGATCGGTAGTAGCGACCGCCGCCGGTAGTCGGCGAGCGGCTCGGCCCGCTCGCGACGGAGGTGCCGGCGACGGCCGCACCTACCGTCTACCCGGCCCGGCGTCCATAGAATCACCCCCGGTGGGCAAGCTCGAATCCTTCAACCCGGCGACCGGCGAGCTCATCGGCACGGTCGAGACGATCACTCCAAAGCGGGTGCAGGCGGTCGTCGACGACGTCGCCGAGGTGCAGCCGTTCTGGGCCCAGCTGACGCTCGCCGACCGGGCCCGCTACATGCGCCGCGCAGCCGACGGGCTGGTCGACGACATGGAGGAGGTCGCGAACCTGCTCACGCGCGAGCAGGGCAAGCCGCTGACAGAGAGCTACGTGATGGAGCTGATCCCGACGATCGACGCCCTGCATTGGTGTGCCGATGCCGGGCCGAAGATCCTCGCCGACGAGAAGGTCCGCTACCCGCAGGCGTTCCTGAAGACCAAGCGCAGCTTCTTCAGCTACGAGCCGCTCGGCGTGGTCGGTGTGATCGCGCCTTGGAACTACCCCTGGTCGATCCCCTTCGGCGAGGTCGCGATCGCGCTGATGGCGGGCAATGGCGTGGTGCTGAAGCCCGCGAGCCTGACGCCGCTGCTGGGCGAGCGGATCCAGAAGGTCTTCGACGACGCCGGCTTCCCCGAGGGCCTCGTCCGCACGGTGCACGGCGGTGGCGCCATCGGCCAGGCGCTCTGCGAAGCCTCGACGGCGAAGATCTTCTTCACCGGCTCGGTCGAGGTCGGGCGCAAGGTGGGCGAGATCTGCGCCCAGAAGATGAAGGGGTCGGTGCTCGAGCTGGGCGGCAAGGACCCGCAGATCGTCTGCGCCGACGCCGACCTCGCCAACGCCGTCTCGGGCTGCGTCTGGGGCGGGTTCGCGAACGCCGGTCAGACCTGCTCGGGGATCGAGCGCACCTACGTGGTCGAGGCGGTCGCCGATCGCTTCCTCGACGGGGTCCGGCGCGAGACCGAGCGACTCACGGTCGGCGACCCGCTCGATTGGGAGACCGAGATCGGGCCGATGGTCTCGGCCGAGCAGGCCGACCTGGTCACGGGGTTGGTCGACGACGCGCTCGCCGGCGGCGCCGACCGGATCACCGGCGGCCCGCGCGAGGTGCCCGGCTACGAGGGCCGCTTCATCGCCCCGACCGTGCTCGCCGGGGTCACCGAGGAGATGCGGATCATGCGCGAGGAGATCTTCGGCCCGGTGGTCCCGGTGATCGTGGTCAAGGACGAGGCCGAGGCGGTGGAGCGCGCCAACGACTCCAACTTCGGCCTCGGCGCCTCGATCTGGACCACGGACCGGGCCAAGGGCGAGCGGATGGCGCGCCGGATCGAGTCGGGGATGGTGTGGATCAACGACCACTCCTACTCCCACGGGGCGATGCAGTGCTCGTGGGGTGGGGTGAAGGAGTCGGGCCTCGGGCGCTCGCACTCGAAGTTCGGCTTCTACGAGTGCGTCAACGTCAAGCACGTCGCCTGGGAGCCGGGCCTGACCCGCGACTTCTGGTGGCAGCCCTACGACGAGGACCTGGGGACCGCGCTGCGCTCCTCGGCGCGGATCCTCTACGGCCGCGGGGCGACCCGGATCAAGGGACTGCGCGAGGGCCTCGTGCCGCTGGCCAAGGTCGGCGCGAAGACGCTGCGCAAGGGCAAGTAGCCGCCCCGCCGGCGCAGGTCCGGCCTCGTCGGCGTCGTAACATTCCGGCTAGAGCTTCAACCCACGAAAGGGAGCAGAGATGCATTCAGGGGACACGGCGCACAAGGGCGACTCGGGCTGGGCGACGTTCGCCGGGGTGATCATGTTCATCGTCGGCTCGCTCGACGCCCTCTGGGGGCTCGGCGGGATCCTCAACGACGACGTCGTCATCGTCGGCGGCCAGGGAGCGCTGATCGCCGACGTCACGACCTGGGGCTGGGTGCACCTGATCCTCGGCTCGCTCGTCGCGCTCACCGGCATCGGGCTGATCACCGGCAACACGGCCGCCCGCTTTGCCGGGATCTTCTTCGTCTCCGTGAACGCGATCTCGCAGATCGTCTGGTTCCCGGCCGCGCCGCTGTGGGCGTTCCTGCTGATCCTCCTCGACGTGGTCATCCTCTACCAGCTCACCGCCCGCTGGGACGCGCAGGCACGCTGGGACTGAGTCCGCTCCGCCGTCAGGCGGGATGGGCGAGGTAGTTGCCGCGGTCGAAGCGCCGAGTGCGCTGCCACAGCTGCCAGGTGAACCCGGGCCACCAGACGCCGTTGCGGCCGGTCTGGTCGAGATACCAGCTCGAGCAGCCGCCCTCGTTCCAGACGCTGCCGGCGAGCCGGCGATCGGTGTGGCGGTTGAAGCGCTCGTAGGCCTCGGGGCGGACCTCGACCGCCCCGATCCCGCCGCGATCCATCTCCAGCAGGCAGTTGACGACGTAGTTCATGTGCGCCTCGCTGGTGAAGATGATCGAGTTGTAGCCCCCGGCGCTGTTCGGCCCGACGAGGAAGAAGAGGTTCGGGAACCCGGGCACCGCGGTCCCCAGGTAGGCGCGCGGGCTGCCCTGCCAGGCGTCGGCCAGCGTCTGCCCGCCCCGGCCGGTGACCTGGGCGAAGCTCGGGTTGTCGAAGACCTTGAAGCCGGTGCCGAGGATGATCGTGTCGAGCTCGCGCTGCTCGCCGTCGGCGGTCAGGATCGAGCGCTCGCGAACCTCGGCGATCGGCTCGGTGACGAGCTCCGCGTTCGCCTGCGTCAGCGCCCGGTAGTAGGTGTTCGACATCGTGATCCGCTTGCAGCCGAGCGTGTAGTCGGGGGTCAGCTTCGCGCGCAGCTCCGGGTCGCGAACCTGGCGTCGCAGGTGCCGCCGGGCGATCTGCTCGAACAGCTTCGAGAGCCGCTGATCGACGATCGTCCCCAGGGTCGTCGTCTCGTGCATCAGATAGAGCGCCGCGCGTAGCGCCCGCTGGGTGATCGGGACGCGGCCGAACAGCCGGCGCTCGAACGCGGTCGTCGCCCGGTCGGGATCGGGCATCACCCACGAGGGCGTGCGCTGGAACAGGTGCAGCGAGCCGACCCGGGGCTGGATCTCGGGCACGAACTGGACCGCCGAGGCGCCGGTGCCGATGACCGCCACGCGCTCGCCGCCGAGGTCGTGGTCGTGGTCCCACTCGGCGGAGTGGAAGATCTTGCCGGCGAAGCGATCGAGCCCCTCGATCTCGGGCGCCTTGGGCTCGGTCAGCCCGCCCATGCCGCCGATCAGCACGCTCGCGGTCAGCTCTCCCTCCGAGGTCTGCAGCCGCCAGAGCCGAGCGTCGTCGTCCCACGCCGCCCCGGTGACCTCGTGGCCGAAGCGGATGTGCGGCATCACCCCGAGCTCGCGGGCGCAGCGGCGCAGGTACTCCCTGATCTCCTCCTGCAGCGGGTAGGAGCGGCTCCAGTTCGGGTTCGGGGCGAACGAGAACGAGTACAGCGCCGAGGGGATGTCGCACTGGCACCCCGGATAGGTGTTGTCGCGCCAGGTGCCGCCGACGGAATCCGCGCGCTCGAGCACGAAGAAGTCGTCGATGCCCTCCTCCAGCAGGCGGGCGGACATCCCGATCCCGGAGAAGCCCGCGCCGACGATCGCGACTCGCGCGTGCGTGCTGAGCATGTCACCGCATTATGTCGCATCACGCCGTGTAAAGGTGTTCGGTGATATTTCGCCGATGCATGTGAGGCGTAGCGAAGCGAAGCCGAGCCGCGCCGCCGTTGAGGCGCCTCATTCAGCTGTCTCCCTCGCTGCCCTGCGGCGCGACTACAACGACCGCCCGGTGCTGCGCGAGCTGACGCTCGAGCTCGGTGTCGGCGAGACGCTCGTCGTCCTCGGGCCCAACGGGGCCGGCAAGACGACCCTGATCCGGATCCTGGCGACGCTGCTGCGCCCGACCGCCGGCGAGGCCGAGGTGCTCGGGGCGAGCCTGCCGCGGCAGGCGTGGAAGGTGCGCGGCCGGATCGGCTACCTCGGCCACCAGCCGCTGCTCTATCGCGAGCTCAGCGTGATCGAGAACCTCGAGTTCAACGCCCGCCTGCACGGG
>DATBPT010000023.1:0-14236 GCA_036561205.1 Solirubrobacterales bacterium | reverse complement strand
AGCGCCTCGACGTCGGCGGCGCTGACCTGGCGCTTGTGGGTCGAGCGCAGGAGCGCCGCGCGCAGCTTCGCCGGATCGAAGCGCTGCTGGTTGCCGCCGCGCTTGATCACGTACAGCGGCTCGCGCTGGCGGCGCTCGTAGGTGGTGAAGCGGTGGCCGCAGGCCGGACAGGCTCGGCGTCTGCGAGTCGAGGCGCCGGCGTCGGCGCGGCGACTCTCGAGCACCCGGGTCGGCCGATCACATCTGGGACAGTCCATGGACGACCTATTCTACTGGGGCTAGCGTTTTCCTTCCCGCGTGAACCGCTAGATGTAGCGCGTGCCCTGCCCAGCGCCCTCCCTGGGCTAGGCTTTGCGTGGATGTCCCCGCGAGAGCGCTTCAACGAACGCCGCGATGCGGCCTTCGAGGCGATGGGCGAGCGCCGTGACGCGGCCATCGAGGCGATGGGCGACCGCCGTGACGCCGCGGTTGAGCGGGTCAGCGACGCGCGCGACGCAGCGGTCGAGCGGGTCGCCGACGCGAGGGCCGCGGCCGCCGAGCAGATCGCGAAGGTGAAGCCGCGGCTGCGCGGGGTCTCGCACGAGTACGCGTTCTTCGTCTCCCTGGTGCTCGGGATCGGGCTGATCGTGATCGCCAAGGGCGGCGAGGCCCGGCTCGCCGTCGCGATCTACGCGATCAGCCTCTCGGCCCTGTTCGGAGTCAGCGCCCTCTACCACGTCCACCACTGGGAGCGGCCTTCGGCGCGCCGCTGGATGCGGCGGCTCGACCACACGATGATCTTCTTCCTGATCGCCGGCACCGTGACCCCGTTCGCGCTCCTGGTGATGGAGCCGCCGCTGTCGACGGCGCTGCTGATCGCGGTCTGGGCCGGCGCCCTCGCCGGCACGATCGTCGAGCTCGTCTGGGTCGATCATCCGAAGTGGGTCTCGGCGATCGTCTACATCGGCGTCGGCCTGATCGGCGCGATCGGATTCCCGGCGATCGTCGTCGAAACCGGCATCGTCGCGGGGTTGCTGATCGCCGTCGGCGGCGCTCTGTACGCCACCGGGGCGATCGTCTATGCGGCCCAGCGCCCGGACCCGAGTCCTACGGTCTTCGGCTATCACGAGATCTTTCACGTGCTCGTGATCGCCGCCGCCGCCACGCACTTCGCGGCGGTCGCGTTCTACGCCCTGCCGGCCTGAACGCAACGGCGCCTTGCCCCGCTAAAGCGATCGGCGGCGAGCGCCGATTTCACCGCCATGGCCCAGGCCCCTCAGCCGGACTCGCTGTTGGCGGGGATCGACATACAGAACGAGATCGCAGCCGGCGAGCTGGACTTCGACCGGGTACTGGACCTGGTCTGCTCGTGGGCCCGTGAGCTGACCGCCGCCGACTGCGCCTCGATCCAGCTGATCGAGGACGGGATCCGCGTCCAGGCCGCCTCCTGCGGAGTCCCGCCCGGCACTCAGGCCTCGATCGCCGCGGTCGCGATCCGCGACGCGGGCTCGATTGCCGGCACGCTCAAGGTCGAGGCCGCCGAGGTCGGCCGCCTGACCGCCGGTCACTTCAAGGCGCTCGAGCTGCTCGCCGGCGTGATCGCCGCGCGCCGCCCGCTCCCGAGTGGCGCCTAGGAGCCTCAGCGCCGCTTGACGCCCTCGCGGGCGAACGCCGCCAGCTGCGGGCCGTCGATGACGACGTCGCCGAGCGCATCGTCGATCGCCGCCAGCGTCTCGGCCGAGAGCTCGACCCCGGACGCGGCTGCGTTTCCGTGCACCTGCTCGGGGCGGGAGGCGCCGATGATCGCCGAGGCGACCTCGGGCCGGCGCAGGATCCAGGCCAGCGCCAGCTGAACCATCGTCAGCCCCGCCTCGTCGGCGACCGCGCGCAGGCGCTGGACGGCCTCGAGCACCGCATCGTTCATGTAACGCTCAATCGCGAAGCTCATCTCGTCGCTGGCCGCGCGTGAATCGGCCGGCGGCTCGCGGCCGGGCTCGTACTTGCCGCTCAAGACGCCCTGGGCGAGCGGCGACCAGACGATCTGCGAGATTCCGTGCTCGGCGCAGAGCGGGAACACCTCCGTCTCGGGGGCCCGCCAGATCATGTTGTACTGCGGCTGCGAGGAGACGAACTTGGCCGCGCCCGGGACCTCGAGCCCGGCGCGGATCTGCTCCGCGGTCCACTCGCTGAAGCCGATGTAGCGCGCCTTGCCGGCCTCGACCACCTCGGTCAGCGCCTCCATCGTCTCCTCGATCGGGGTGTCGGGGTCGAAGCGGTGGCACTGGTAGAGGTCGACGTGATCGGTCTGCAGGCGGGCCAGCGAGGCGTCGACCTGCTTCTGGATCTGCTCGCGGGAGAGGCCGACGTCGCTCTCCGACATCGGGAAGTAGACCTTGGTCGCGAGCACGTAGGAGTCGCGGTCGTAGCCGGAGAGGATCTCGCCCCAGGCCTCCTCGGCGGCGCCGACGCCGTAGACGTTGGCGGTGTCGAAGAAGTTGATCCCGGCGTCGAAGGCGGCCCGGGTGCAGGCCTCGGTCTGCTCGCGCTCGATCCCGCCCGAGTAGGTGAGCCAGGATCCGAGCGAGATCTCCGAGACCTCGAGCTCCGAATCGCCAAGCTTTCTCAGTCGCATCGGGGTCCTCCCGTGGCTAGTTGATGAACCGGTAGGTGCAGGCGTGGCACTTCGAGCGGCCGAGCTCGACCTGGGCACCGCACTGGTGGCACTTGCGGGTCGCGTAGTAACGGTTGATGTAGACGGCGACCGAGAGCGCGAGCATGATCACGAGGCAGATCGCGTAGATGCCGATCGGGGGCATAGGCGCCGTCAGCCGCCCGAGGCGACCGCGGCCCCATGCGATTGCTTGGCGGCTTCGATCAGCGCCAGGACCTCGCGCTCGCGACCGTCGCGGATCAGCGCCACCGGGTCGGGGTCGCCGTTGACGATCCCCTCGAAGAACTGCTTGCGGTCCTGGTAGGTGGGCAGGTTGCCCTTGGCCCAGCCGCGAGCGTCGTTGAGGATCACCGCGAGCCGGGCGTACGGCTCGCCGAAGGTTTCGCCGATCTCACGCTTGAGCCGCTTCGCCAGCGCCGGCGAGGCGCCCGCGGTCGAGATCGCGATCGCCAGCGGCCCGGTGCGCACGATCGCCGGCAGGATGAAGTTGCAGAGCGAGGGCACGTCGACGACGTTGACCAGCGTCGCCCGCCGCTCGGCGGCCTCGTAGACCGCGATGTTGACCTCGGTCTCGTCGGTTGCGGCGATCGCCAGGAACCTGCCGCCGAGGTCGGCCTCGCTGAAGCCGCGCCGCTCCCAGGCGATCGAGCCCTCGTCGGCGAGCCGGCGAATCTCGTCGACCGCCTCCGGGGCGACCACGGTCACGCGGCCGTCGCAGGCGAGCAGTCCCTCGACCTTCTCGAGCCCGACCTGGCCGCCGCCGACGACCAGGCAATCGCGGCCCTGGAGGCGCAGACAGGCGATGTAGAAAGGCGTCTCGAGCATCCCCCGGACGCAGCTTTGATCGCAGATCACGCGCTGGTATTGGCAGACGCATTCCTTGCCCTCGTATGACTGAGCCGGCACCAAGCAAGCGTAGTGGACCCGAAAAGGCCGTTTTGACCTGCTGCTACTCTCGCGCCGCTATGAGGCTGATCATCACGGAGAAGAACAACTCGGCGAAGAAGATCGCCGAGATCCTCTCGGGCGGCGAGGCGAAGGCCGACGCCACCTACAAGGTGCCGTTCTACACCTGGAGCGACTCCGAGGGCGATCAGATGACGGTCGGGCTCAAGGGTCACGTGATGGGCGTCGCCTTCCCCGAGGGCTACTCGAACTGGCAGGAGACAGACCTTCACGAGCTGATCGACGCCGAGCTGGTGCCCGAGCCGACCGACAAGAACGTGGTCAAGGCGGTGCGCAAGCTGGCCAAGGAAGCGGACGCGATCGTGATCGCCACCGACTTCGACCGGGAGGGCGAGCTGATCGGCCTCGAGGCGTTGGCGCAGGCGCTCGAGGCGAACCCGAAGATCACCTCGATCGAGATCGCCGAGCGGCCGCCGGTCGAGCGGGCCCGCTACTCGGCGCTGACCAAGGACGAGATCGAGCGCGCCTTCTCGAATCTCGACCAGCTCTCCTACGACCTCGCCTACGCCGGCTCCGCGCGCCAGGACATCGACCTGATCTGGGGGGCGACGCTGACCCGGGCCGTCTCGCTCGCCAGCCGCCGCTTCGGCTCCAACTTCCTCTCCGTCGGCCGGGTCCAGAGCCCGACCCTGGCGCTGATCGTCGAGCGCGAGCTCGAGCGCCGCGCCCACGTGCCGAAGCCGTTCTGGGAGCTGTTCGCGAACTTCAGCCACCCCGACGGCTCGTTCGAGGCCCACCACGCGACCGACAAGTTCTGGGACACGGCGGAGGCCGACGCCGCGCTTGCCGGGACCTCGAGCCCCGGCGTGGTCAAGGAGGTGACCTCGAAGCGCAACACCCGCAAGCCGCCGACGCCGCTGAACACGACCGCCTTCACCACCGACGCCTCGAGCCGGCTCGGGATCACCCCGGCGGCGGCGATGCGGATCGCCGAGGACCTCTACATGGACGGCTTCATCTCCTACCCGCGGACCGACAACACGGTCTATCCGGCCTCGCTCAACACCAAGGAGCTGGTCACCTCGCTGGTCCGGATCCCGGACTTCGACGCCGCCAAGGGCCTGCTCGACGGCCCGCTGCAGCCGACCAGGGGCAAGAAGGAGACCACCGACCACCCGCCGATCTATCCGACGCAGGCGGTCTACCCGAACGCGCTCGACGGGCCCAAGCGCCGCGTCTACGAGCTCGTCGTCCGCCGCTTCCTCGCCACCTTCTCGCCGCCGATGATCACCGAGTCGACGCGCGCCGACATCGAGGCAGGCTCGGAGACCTACTTCGTTCGCGGCTCGGTCGTCGTCGACCCCGGCTACGCCGGCATCTACACCTATGCGCGCTCCTCCGACGAGGAGATCCCGGCGCTGGTCGAGGGCCAGAGCCTCGAGCTCGACGGCGAGCCGTGGATCGTCGACAAGGAGACGCAACCGCCGTCGCGGATCAGCCAGGGCAAGCTGATCGAGCTGATGGAGGAGCGCGGCCTCGGCACCAAGGCGACCCGCGCCGACATCATCCAGGAGCTCTACGACCGCGGCTATGCCTACGCCAACCCCCCGATCCCCTCGGAGACGGGGATCGCGCTCTACAAGGCCTTCCACGAGTACGTGCCGCGGATGGCGACCCCGGAGATGACCGCCGAGCTCGAGTCCGACATGGACCAGATCGCCGCCGGCGAGACCTCGAAGGAGGACGTCGTGCGGATCAGCCGCGAGATGCTGCACACCACCACCTCCGAGCTCGAGGAGAAGAAGGAGGAGCTGGCGAAGCAGATCTGGCAGGGCATGGACGAGGACAAGTTCCTCGGCCCGTGCAAGGTCTGCGAGGAGGCCGGGCGAAAGCGCGAGAACGGCGAGCCCAACCGGCTGCGGATCATCGACCTCAAGGGCGGCAAGCGCATGTACGGCTGCGAGGGCTGGAAGCGCGACGAGCCCGAGTCACCGGACTCGTGCCCGGTCAGCGGCCCGCTCCCGGGGCGCTTCTTCGAGCTCTGGCGGCTCGAGGAGCGCTGCTCGGTCTGCGGCGAGCGTCCGCGGCTGACGGTGAAGAAGCGTCAGGGCGGCCGCCCGTGGAAGCTCTGCCTCAACGACGACTGCCCGACGATGGTCGAGATGCGCGAGAAGCGCGCCGAGCGCGAAGCCCAGAAGCAGGCGCGCGAGGCGGCCAAGGCCGTCGCGGACACGAACGGCGAGGCCGAGGCACCCGGCGCCGAGCCCGCCGACGCCGAGCCGGCCAAGGCTCCGGCGAAGGGCGGCGCGCGGAGGCGTCCGAAGAAGCCCGCGCCGACGACCGCGCGCACGAAGCGGGCCCGCTCGAGCACCTAGGCTGGCGTGTTCGTCACCCTCGAGGGCATCGACCGCTCCGGGAAGACGACCCACGCAGCCCTGCTGGCCGAGGCGCTCGGTCCAGAGACGAAGCTGCTGCGAGAGCCCGGCGGCACCAGCGCGGGCGAGCGGGTTCGCGAGCTGCTCAAGAATCCGGAGCTCGAGCTCACGCCCAAGGCCGAGCTGTTCCTGTTCAGCGCCGCCCGTGCGGAGCTGATCTCCGAGGTGATCGCCCCCGCACGCGATCGGGACATCGACATCGTCTGCGATCGGTTCATGGATTCGACGGTCGCCTATCAGGGGGCGGGCCGCGGACTCGGGGTCGAGTACGTGGAGCGGGTCAACGACCTCGTCGTCGGTTCCTGCGTTCCCGATCTGACCGTTCTGCTGCGAATCGACCCGGATCTCGCCGCCGCCCGCGACGGCACCGCCGACGACCGATTCGAGCTCGAGGGGATCGAGTTCCAGCGCAAGGTCGCCGCCGCCTACGACGAGCTGGCGCAACGCCATCAGCGGATCGAGGTCGTCGATGGGTCCGGTGAGGTCTCCGAAGTGGCGCAGCGTGTGCTGCAGCTGGTCGAGTCCCGATGACCGCCGCCCGCCAGGTGCCAGAGACGATCCGCGACGCCACGGTCGACCAGCCCGCGGCGCGGGTGGCGCTCTCGGCCGCCGTGGCCGACCCCTTCCACGCCTACCTGCTCGCCGGGCCGCGCGGATCGGGCAAGGGAGCGGCGGCGCGGGCGCTCGCCGCCGAGCTGCTCGCCGAGGGCGCCGGCGACCCCGCCGGCAGCCGCCGGCGCGTGCTCGCGGACCCGTCCCCGCACCCCGACCTGGTCTGGCTGCGCCCGCCGGGCAACCAGCATCTGGTCGAGACCGTGCGCGAGCAGGTGATCGCCCAGGTCGCCTACCGGCCGTTCGAGGGCGACCGCCGGGTGTTCGTGGTCGAGGCAGCGGAGGCGATGGCGGAGGAGAGCCAGAACGCGCTGCTGAAGACGCTCGAGGAGCCGCCCGCGTTCGCCCACCTGATCCTGGTCAGCGCCGAGCCGGAGGGGCTGCTGGAGACGGTTCGCTCGCGCTGTCGCGCCGTGCGCTTCGCGCGACTCGGGCCCGAGGCGGTCGAGGCGCGGCTCGGCGAGCGGGCCGAGGCCGAGGAGCGCCGCGCGGCCGCCCGGCTTTCGGGCGGCGACGTCGGCCGCGCCTCGTTCCTGCTCGACGAGCAGGGCCGCGATCTGCGTGCGGCGGTCGAGCTGCTGGCGCGCGCGGTGCGCAGCGGAGAGCTCGGTGACGTCCCCTGGGAGGCGCTGGCGAGCTCGGCGGACGCGGCCGGCGAGCGCGAGTCGGCGGCGATCCGCGCTCGCGCCGCCGACGCCGAGGAGGACGCCGCCGAGCGCAGCGGCCCGGCCGCCCGCCGCCGCGCTCGTGAGGCCGAGGATGCGGCCAAGCGGGGCGCGAGGCGGGAGCGCAACGCGACCCTCGACCTCGGGCTGGCCCTGTTCGGCGCCTGGATGCGCGACCTCGCGGCGGTCGCCGAGCGCGCACCGGAGCTGGTCCTCAACAGCGACCGCAGCGCCGAGGTCGCGGAGCTCGCCGAGGGCCTCGACCCGCGCCGCGCCCGGCGGGCCGGGGAGCTGGTGATGGAGACGCGCCGGCGGCTTCAGGTCAACGTCTCCGAGGCGCTGGCGCTGGAGGCGCTCGCCTTCCGGGTCGAGTACCTGCTCGCGCGACGCTGAGCGGGCTCGCCGCCGCGGGCTGGATAATCGCCCCCGATGGCACGGCCGAAAACCTCGACCGCACCCCGATCGGTACGCCGAAGGCCGTTCGGCGTCCGCCTCTACCTCGCGCTTGCGTTCGCCGCCGTCGCCCTGATCACCGCCGGGCTCGCCTATCTGCTCGTCTCCGACACCGGCCAGCAGGCCGCCGACCAGGATCTGACCCGGATCGCGGTCGGGCGCACGGTCGGGCTCGCCGACGAGATCGGCAACCGGCCGCCGAAGGCGGCCGCGGCGACCCTGGCCGGGATCACCGAGCAGGGCTACTCCGCCTGGGTCTTCGACGAGAACGGGCGGCGGCTGACCGCGGCCACGTCCCGGGGCGTCGAGCTGCTCGTGGTCCCGGGCGCGCGCGGCGGCGTCCGGGCGGCGCTGATCGGCAGCCGCTACGTCGACGAGCTGCCGGGGGGTGTGACCGTGGTTGCCGTGCCGATCTTCCGCGACGGGGCGATCGACGGGGCGATCCTCGGGCGCTCGGTGCGCTCCGCCGAGGTCCAGCACGCGATCGAGGCGCTGCGCGGGGACCGGCTGACCGCGCTCGGGGTCGCGGTCGCGGTGGCGATCCTGGTCTCGTTCCTGATCGCGAGCGCGATCACGTCGCGGGTCAAGCGACTCGCCGAGAGCGCCGCGCGGATCAGCGAGGGGGAGCTCGACGAGCCGCTCGAGGGGGCCGGCGGGCGCGACGAGATCACCGACCTCGGGCGGGCGCTGGAGACGATGCGGGGTGCGCTGCGACAGACGTTCAGCGCCCTGCGCGAGGAGCGCGACCGGCTCTCGGCGATCTTCGAGGCGCTCTCGGACGCGGTCATGGTCGTGCAGCCGGACGGCGAGGTGCGCTTCTCGAACGCCGCCGCGCGCGACCTGATCGGTCCCGACGGCCGCGCGATCGCCCAGCTGATCCCGTGGCTGCGCCGCGCCTCGGTGCGCACGGTGGCCGACATCGACGCGCTCCGCGTCGGCGAGCGGGTCTACGCGCTCAACGCCCGCGAACTGCCGGCCGAGGGCGCCGTGCTCGCGGTCGTCCGCGACCGCACCGAGGAGCTGCGGCGCGAGGTCGCCGAGCGCGAGTTCGTCTCCAACGCCGCCCACGAGCTGCGCAATCCGATCGCCGGGATCTCCGGGGCGATCGAGGTCCTGCGCGCCGGCGCCAAGGACGATCCCGAGGCGCGCGAGCACTTCCTCGGCCGGCTCTCCGCGGACACGGAGCGGATCAGCCGCCTGACCGAGTCGCTGCTGACCCTGGCGCGGATGGAGGCGGTCGGCGAGGGCGGCAACGAGGCACTCGACGTCGCCCTGGTGGTCGAGGAGGCGGCCGAGGCGGTGGCCGCGCCCGAGGGGATCGAGGTCGAGCTCGAGGTCGGCACCGACCTCGTCGCCCAGGGCGACCGGGTGCTCCTGCGCCAGGTCCTGATCGGCCTGCTCACGAACGCGTTCAAGAACACGCCGGCGCCGGGCCGGGTGTCGATCCGCGCCGGGCGCGGGTTCGACGGCGACGTCCGGATCGAGGTCGCCGATACCGGGTCCGGGATCACCGCGGCGGAGATCGACAGGATCTTCGAGCGCTTCTACCGCGGTTCCGGCTCGCTCGAGCAGGAGGGCTTCGGCCTCGGGCTCTCGATCGCCCGCCGAATGGTCGATGTAATGGGTGGTGAGATCGGCGTCGAGTCGGTCGAGGGCGAGGGCAGCACCTTCTGGGTGCGCCTGCGGGCCGCGCGACCGGCGACGACACCTGTAGCGTGAGCGCGCCCCTTCGGTGCTAACAGATGACTAACCAATGAGTGACAGAATCCTGATCGCCGACGACGAGCCGTCGGTGCGCGACGCGGTCGGCTACGCGCTCCAGCAGGAGGGCTTCGACGTCACCCTCGCCGTCGACGGCGAGGACGCTGACGGCAAGCTCGGCGGCGAGGACCCGGGATTCGACCTCCTGATCCTCGACATCATGATGCCCGGCCGCTCTGGCCTCGACATCTGCCGCGACATCCGCGCCCGCAGCCCGGTGCCGATCATCCTCCTGACCGCCAAGGACCAGGAGGTCGACAAGGTCGTCGGCCTCGAGGTCGGGGCCGACGACTACGTGACGAAGCCGTTCTCGGTCCGCGAGCTGCTCGGCCGCGTGCGCGCCCAGCTGCGCCGCCGCGACCTCGACCGCTCGAGCACGGTGACCGAGGCGAAGACGATCGACGCCGGCCCTGTGCGGATCGACCTCGCCCGCCACCTGGTCTCGATCCGCGGCGAGCCGGTCAACCTGACGCGGTCGGAGTTTCAGGTGCTGCGGCTGCTCGCCGAGCGTCCCGGCCAGGTCTTCAGCCGGCTCGAGATCATGGAGGAGCTGTGGCAGTCGGAGTTCTCCGGCGACGTCCGCGCCTGCGACGTGCACATCTCCAACCTGCGCCAGAAGGTCGAGCGCGACCCCCAGGAGCCGGAGCTGGTGCTCACCGTTCGCGGGGTCGGCTACAAGCTCGCCGACCGCTGAGCTCGAGAGGTAGACACTTCATTCTTGGCATCCCGTCGAGAGGGTTCCTGCTTCGAGGCCGGTCGCTTCGATTCGAAGTCTGACACCGGCTCCACAGGCGTTCTGATGTCCGCGTGCCCCGCGGCCACATGCTGTGCCAAGCCGACCCGAACGATGTTTCGGGCGGCGTTAAGGTCGCGATCGTGGCTGGCGCCGCATCGATTGCAAGTCCACTCCACGGCTCTCCCGTGCAGGTCGCCGGTCATCGCACCGCAACGTGAGCACGTCTTCGTGGACGGAAAGAATCGAGGTACGGTCACAAGCGATTGGCCGCGCCACTCGCTCTTGTACAACAGTTGGCGCCGAATCTCACCGAGCGCCGCGTCGTGGAGGTCCTTGGACAGCTTGGCTCTCGCGAGTCCGCGGACGTTGAGGTCTTCAATGCAGATGATTCCGTATCGATCGACAAGCGAGGTGGTGAGCTTGTGCAGGTGATCGATCCGCCGATTTCGGGCCTTCGCGTGGACTCTCGCAAGCCGCCTCCGCTGTCGCGCCCGATTGCGGCTGTCAGGTCTCTTGCGAGCGAGCTCTCGATGTGCACGACGCAAACGGCGTTCGCTACGACGGTACGTGCGCGGGTTCTCGATCATCTCGCCGCTGCTCAGCGTGGCTAGCCGACGGATTCCGAGATCGATGCCGACGGTCTCCGTGCTTGGCACTCTGGATTCGGGATGGAATCGACAGACCAGGGTGACGAACCACTTGCCCGTCTGGTCACGCTTGAACGTCGCGGCTCCAGGTACTCCGAGAACAGGCTGCGAGATCCGCACCCGCACCGCGCCAACTTTTGGAATTCGGACGCTTCGGTTGTCGATCGTTACGCGTTGCGGGACGCGAAAGCGAGCCGGGTCCGTTTTCTTGGATTTGAACCGCGGTAACGCCGCGTCGCCTTCGAAATAGGCTCGGAAAGCGCGGTAAAGATCTCGAAGCCCTTGCTGGAGGGCTTGCGAGTCCGCGGCTCTAAGCCATGCACCGTAAGCGGAGGCCTTCAGCCGGGTCAGCTCACGGGACAGCTCGCCCCAGGCGAGATTCTCACCTGACTCGCGGTAGTGCGAGAGACGTCGGTCGAGGCCCCAGTTCCAGATGAAGCGTCGAGCGTCCGCGTTTCGTTCGAGACGCCGGACCTGCTCGGAGGTTGGCATCAGCCGAAAGCGATACGCACGGACGAAGTTGCTCACCCGGCCATTGTGTCAACACGAACGGACGTTCGCTTGAAGCCGGAGATGGGATTCGAACCCATGACCCCCTCATTACGAATGAGGTGCTCTGGCCAACTGAGCTACTCCGGCGCAGCGACTCATTCTAGGTTTCGGCACCGCACAGTCGAATCCTCAGATCGCACGGCGAGCTCCCGCCTACACGCGGCCGGACCGTAGGGTGCCGGTGCCATGCCCACCCTCTCTGTCGTCATCGTCACCCACGAGTCGCGCCAGGCGGTCGCCGCAACGCTCGCGGCGCTGTCGGCGCAGCTTCGCGACGGCGACGAGCTGATCGTCGTCGACAACGCCTCCGCCGACGGGACCGTCGACGAGGTGCGGGCGCTGGCACCGGGGGCGATCGTGGTCGAGACCGGGGCCAACCTCGGCTTCGCCGCGGCCTGCAACCGCGGCGCCGAGGCGGCATCCGCCGAGCTGCTCTGCCTGCTCAACCCGGACGCGGTCCCGCTGCCGGGATGGCGCGAGGCGGTCGAGCTGCCGCACACCGACGGACGGGGGTGGGCGGCGTGGCAGGCGCTGGTCACGGCGGCGGCCGGGCGCGAGATCAACACCCGCGGCGGCGTCCTCCACTTCACCGGGATCGGCTGGGCCGGCGGGGCGGGGATGAAGCTCGGCGAGCTGCCGGCGAGCGAGTCGCTCGCCCTCGAGCAGCCCGGGTTCGTCTCCGGCGCCTGCCTGGTGCTCGCCCGCGAGCTCTACGTGCGCCTCGGCGGCATGGCCGAGCGCTTCTTCCTCTACCACGAGGACGTCGACCTCAGCCTGCGGGTGCGGCTCGGCGGCGGCCGGCTCGGGGTCGAGCCCGCGGCCCGGGTCGACCACGACTACGAGTTCGAGAAGGGCAAGCAGAAGTGGCGCTATCTGGAGCGCAACCGCTGGGCGACCCTGATCCGCACCTACCCGGCGGCGCTGCTGGCGCTGCTGATGCCGGCGCTGCTGGCCACCGAGCTGGCGCTCGTCTTCGCCGCCGCGGCCGGTGGCTGGCTGCCGCAGAAGCTACGCGCCTGGGCCGAGACGCTGATCTGGCTGCCGCGCCTGCTCGTCGAGCGGCGCCGGATCCAGGCCGCGCGCACGATCGGCGCCGGGGAGTTCGCGGCCGGCCTCACGGCGACGCTCGACTCGGCCTACCTCGGGCGCGCGGGACGCTCGCGGGCGTTAGCCGCCGTCCTCGGCGCCTACTGGTCGCTCGTCCGCCGGCTCCTCGGCGCCGGCGACGCCGGCTGAGGCTCCGTTGCCGCTCGGCACCTCGCCGCGGCTGGCGCGCAGCTCGAGGTCGAGCCGGGCGTTCTCCTGGGCGAGGATCTTCGTCTCCTCGGCGAGCCGCGAGGTGGCGACCGAGAAGTGGAGCAGGAGGATGAAGATCACCCCGAAGGCGAGGATGAAGATCGCGTTCGCGGGCTCCTGGATCCCCATCAGGTCCGCGATCACGTCGAGCCCTTCGGTCCAGATCGCGAGCACGAGCAGCGCCAGCGCCGCGAGCATCCAGAGCAGCGCGTAGCGCTCCGCCAGCCGGCGCCGGCGGACGAGCTCGAGCACGAGCAGGAGGATCGCCAGGGTCGCGACCACGGCGACGATCTGAGCCTTGGTCTCGATTGTCGAGCCGCCGGTGTCCTTCGGGTTGACCGCCGGGGCGATCGTCGCGTCGATCACGTTCGAGCTGTTGACCGCGTCGCCGCCGCCGGTGGGGACGATCGTTGTCAGACCGACCCCGGCGCCGCGGATCGTGTTCGCCTGGGCGACCAGCGTCTCGCCCTCGGTCAGCGGGTAGGTGCCGGGGCCGAGCAGGATCGTGTCGCCGGGCCCCGCGTCGAGGATCGTCTGCCCGAGCGAGCCGGGGCCGCTCTGGTTCTCGTTTTCGACCTCGAGCGTGGCCGCGGAGGCGCCCGCGCAGACCGCCAGGGCGGCGGCGATCACGAGCGCCAGGATCCGGAGGCGCATCTAGTCCTCCGCCGGCGGGCCGACGCCGGGTTCGTCCTTGCCGGTGGCCTCGACCGGGGTCGGGCGGCGCCGGAAGAGGCCGACGAACAGGGCGAGCATCACCTTGGCCATGTAGTAGGCGCTGCGCGGGTAGTCGATCGAGCTGGAGCCGAAGCCGCGCGCGTTCATCCGCACCGGGACCTCGTGCAGGCGCAGGTGGTGTGCGTGCAGCATCAGCAGCGCCTCGACCTCGGGGTAGTCGTGGGGGTAGTCGCGGGCGAAGAGCTCGATCCCGCGACGGTTGGTCATCCGAAAGCCCGAGGTCGGGTCGGTGATCTTCTGGCGCGTCAGCGCCGAGAGCACGACCGAGAAGATCATGTTCCCGGCCCGGCGGCCGAGCGGGACCTTGTAGCCCGGATCGCCGCGAAAGCGGCTGCCGCAGACCATGTCGGCGGCATCGCCCGAGGTCTGCAGCGCGTCGAGCAGCTGCGGCAGGTACTCGGGCTTGTGCTGGCCGTCGCCGTCGACCTGTACCGCGACGTCGTATCCGCGGCGGAGCGCGTACTTGTAGCCCGACTGGACCGCTCCCCCGATGCCGAGGTTGTACGGGTGGGTGATCACGACCGCGCCCTCATCCGCAGCCACCGATGCGGTCGCGTCGTTGGAGCCGTCGTCGACGACGACGACGTCGAAGCCCGGCGCCTCGCGAAGGATGTCGCGGACGACGCGACCGACCATGTCGGCCTCGTTGTAGGCGGGCACGATCGCGAGCTTGGTCAGTTCGGCGGCCATCGGAGCCGCAGGGTAGAGCTAACCGCGCCCGTGGAGGATCTGGTCGCGCTCGGCGAGCCGGTTCGCGCGCCGCAGCTCCGCCTCGCGCAGGCGGCGTT
>DATBPT010000022.1:0-8403 GCA_036561205.1 Solirubrobacterales bacterium | reverse complement strand
CATCGCCCGCGTCACCTCGAGCGGCAAGCTCGACAACGGCTTCGGCAAGAAGGGCTACATCCCGAAGCCCTTCAACAGGACGAGCAGCGCAACCCCGAACGCCGTCGCGATCCAGCCCGACGGCAAGATCGTCGTCGCCGGGGCGGTCGACCGGCCAACGTCGCCGTTCGAGTCCGACGTCGCGCTGGCCCGCTACCTGCCGGACGGCAGCCCCGATCCGAGCTTCGACGGTGACGGGGTCGCGACTCTGAGCACCTTCGGAGCCGACCGGGACGAGGCCGCCACCGACGTCGCGATCCAGCCCGACGGCAAGATCGCCGTCGCCGGCACCGCGGGCGGGTCGGGGATCATCGCCCGCTTCAACCCCGATGGCACCCCCGACACCGCGTTTTCGGGTGACGGCTTCCTGACCTCTGGCTTTGGCTTCCCCGGAGTCTCGCTGGCGGCGATCGGGCTCGGTCCGTCGGCATCGCTGTACGCGGCAGGCGTCGCCTTCAAGGGCACCGACGACAGCGACATGGTGATCGTCCGCGTCGATGCGACCGGGGCTTCCGATCCGGGCTTCGACACCGACGGCATCGCCTCGGTCGACTTCGGCGACAAGGATGGGGCGCGGGCGCTCGCCGTGCAGGCGGACGGCAACGTGGTCGCGGCGGGGTCGACGAAGTCGGGCGCGGCGTTCGCCCGGCTGAGCCCGGCCGGTGCTCCCGATCCGGCGTTCGGCGGCGACGGCCTCGTCACCTCGACGGCGCTCGGCTCCGCCCGGGCGCTCGGGCTGGGTGAGGGCGGCACGATCTACGCGATCGGCGGCGGCATCGACACGATCCGCCTGCTTGCCAACGGCGAGCTCGACACGTCGTTCTCGGGTGACGGTGTCACATCGGTTTCGCTCGGCGGCGCGTTCGCCGTCGACGGCGAGGCGCTGGCGGTGGCCGCGGACGGGCGCGTGATGATCGCCGGCAGCGCGCTGCTGAGCAAGGACGACTCTGTGATCGGCGTCTCGCGGCTCAAGGTTGCCCCGGGCCCGCCCGACGCGGACGCCGACAAGGTGCGCGACCCCAAGGACGACTGCCCCCTGCAGGGAGGGCCGAAGAAGCTCGACGGCTGCCCGCTGGTCAAGCGCAAGCTGACGCTGGCCGAGAGCCACGGCTTCTTCCACGGCCAGATCCGGGTCAGCTCGCCCGGGACCGATCTGGTCTCGGTTGCCTACCGCCGCTGCCTGTTCGAGGGCAAGGTCACGGTCTACGAGTCAAGGCACGGGGCCGACAAGAAGCTCGGCAGCTCCGGCGCCGGCTCGGCCTGGACGGTGAAGGAGAAGGTCGGCAACGGCGACTACTACGCGCGGCTGAAGCCGCAGGTGTACCAGCACACCTCGCTCTGCGGCGGCGCCAAGTCGAACACGCTTCGCGGTTAGCCCTCGGCGATCTCCTCCGGCGCCGCGGGCCCCTGGTCGTGCTTTCCGAGCCGCTCGGCGGGGAAGATCGAAAAGCTGCCGATCGCGGTCGCCAGCAGCCGGCCGCCGGCGTCGGTGACCTCCGAGCGCAGCACGGCGACGCGATCGTTGCGGCGGTCGAGGGTCGAGTCGCAGATCACGTCGCCCTCGCGCGCCGTACGCAGGTAGTTGATCGAGATCCCGATCGTCGCGATCCGCTCGCCGCTCTCACGCTGCGTCCACAGCGCCGAGCCCATCGAGTAGTCGACCATCGCATAGGCGACCGGCCCGGAGAGGAGGCCGGCGGGGTTGATCAGCTCCGGGCGCACGGTGAGGCGCACCCGGTTGGGCGATTCCCAGCGCAGGCCGAGCCAGCGAGTGAGGCCGTCGATGCCCCCGTACTCGTCAGCCATCAATGGCCGGCGGCGGTCAGCGCAGCCGGTTGCGCAGCCCGCGCGCGTTGAGGAAGCGGTAGATGCGCCGGACGACGCCGCGCTTGCGGGCGCTGTAGGGGAACCAGACCGGCTCCGACTTCGCCGTCGGCATCCTCGGGATCGTCACCGCCTCGGTATGGCAGAAGCGGCGGATCCCCTGGGCGCCGTGGCGAACGCCGATCCCGGAGTTCTTCCAGCCGCCCATCGGCAGGCCGAGGATGTTGTAGTTGATGAGCACGTCGTTGACGTTGCAGTGCCCGGCCTCGATCCGGCGCGCGATCCGCTCGCCCTCGTCCGCGTCGCCCGCGAACACCGACGAGCCGAGGCCGTAGGTGGTGTCGTTGGCGAGCTCGATCGCCTGCTCGACGTCGCGCACCTTCATCACCGGGATCACCGGGCCGAAGGTCTCCTCGCGCATCACCTTCATCGAGTGGTCGACGTCGGCGATCACGGTCGGCTCGTACCAGTCGCCGGGTCCGTCCTTGCGCTTGCCGCCGGTGAGGATGCGAGCGCCGGCGGCGCGCGCGTCCTCGACCTGGTCGGAGACGATTTCGACCTGCGCCGGCGAGGTCATCGCGCCGACCTCCGCCGTGTAGGTGTCGCCGTCGGCGCCCTGGCGCAGCGTCTCGACCTTCTCCTTGAGCTTGTCGACGAACTCGTCGTAGATCGGCTCCTCGACGTAGACGCGCTCGATCGAGATGCAGATCTGGCCGGTGTTCAGAAGCCCGCCCCAGGCGGTCGCGTTGACGGCCCGCTCGACGTCGGCGTCGCGGGTGACGATCATCGGGTCCTTGCCCCCGAGCTCGAGGCTGACCGGGGTCAGGGTGTCGGCGGCGCGCTTCATCACGATCCTGCCGGTCTTCTCCGAGCCGGTGAACTGCATGTAGTCGCACTCGTCGATCAGGGCCCCGCCGGTTTCGCCCATGCCGTTGACGACCGCGAGCACGTCGGGCGCACCGACCTCCTCACGCCAGGCGCGGACGAGCTCGATCAGGGTCAGCGGCGTGAGCTCGGAGGGCTTGATCACAACCGCGTTGCCGGCCAGCAGTGCCGGGATCGCGTCGCCGAGCGAGAGGATCACGGGGAAGTTCCAGGGGCTGATCATGCCGACGACGCCGAACGGGCGATAGACGATCTTCGCCCGCTTCGCCTTCAGCAGCGGGTTGTGGGGCGAGACCACCTCGTCGGCGAGGAACTTGGGTCCCTGGGCGCACCAGAAGTTGATCGCGTCGAGGACGTAGAAGGCCTCGAGCGCGGCATCGGCGCGGACCTTGCCGGTCTCCTGCTGCATCATCTCGTCGATCTGGTCCTGGTTGGCGAGGATCCAGTCGCGCAGGCTCTCGAGCCAGCGCCGGCGGCCGGCGAACCCGATCGCTTCCCAGGCGGGTTGGCTGCTGCGCACATGAGCAACGACGGCGGCCACCTCGGCCGGCGAGTCGATCGCCAGTGTCTGGATCACCGAGCCGTCGATCGGCCGGTGGACGTCGAAGGTCTCGGTCGCTGCGGCCTTGCCGTTGGAGGCGCCCTCCTCGGCAACTTCGGCGGTCGCGTCCGGGTGCGTCGCGGACTCCATCTTGACTTGTCCTCCTAGATCGGCCGAGCGGGTGAGCACCGGACAATACTCCGACGGCGGCCGCGGACGCCCTACTTCTGGGTGATCCGGAAGACGGCGCCGGCGAGCGAGGCGACGTAGATGCGGCCGCCCGCGCCTTCGCCGAACGAGCTCGGCTGGTCGAGCTCGAGCCCGGTCGCGGCATCGCTGGGACCGGGGTTGGAGGGATCGAAGGAGCGCAGCACACTGCCGCAGTAGTCGGCGTACAGGTAGCGGCCGGCGAGCGCGGGCAAGGCGGGATCGTGGACGACGTAGCCGCCGGTGACCGCGCAGTTGCCGCCCGCCGACGAGTACTCGAGTACCGGGCCGCGGTAGTTGGGCGGCGCCGGCCCGCCCTCGTAGTCGTGGTCGCCCTCGAAGATGTCCCAGCCGAAGTTCGCGCCCGCGAGCGCGCCCTGCCCGGCCCGGTCGATCTCCTCCCAGGCGTCCTGGCCGACGTCGCCGATGAAGATGTCGCCCGATTGGCTGTCGAATGAGAACCGGTACGGGTTGCGCAGACCGAGCGCGTAGATCTCATCGCGCCCGCCACCGTCGGCGAACGGGTTCGAGTCCGGGGTCGAGTAGCCGCCGCGCTTGCGCGGGGCGATGCGCAGCAGCTTGCCGAGCAGGATGCCGGGATTCTGGGCGTTGCCGTGCGGGTCGCCGGCGCTGCCGCCGTCGCCGGTGCCGAGGTAGAGGAATCCGTCGGGCCCGAACTGAAGCTGGCCGCCGTTGTGGTTCTCGTTCGTCGGGTGGGGGATCTCGATCACCCTGCGGCGCGAGCGCGCCTCGGCCCTGGTCGCGTCGCCCTTCTTGCGCCGGAAGCCGTCGACCTCGATGTTGCCGCCGCGGTTGACGTAGTAGACGTAGAAGCGGCGGTTGCGCGCATAGCCGGGGTCGAAGGCGACCGAGAGCAGGCCCTGCTCGCCGCCGTAGTCGACCCGCTCGCGGATGTCGAGGAAGTCGCGGTTCAGGGTCTTGCCGTTACGGAGCACCCGGATCGAGCCCGGTTGCTCGACCACGAACAGGAGCTTTGGCGCGCCCGGAGCATCGGCGACGTACACCGGCGCCTCGAAGCCGCCGACGCGGGCGAGCTTCAGGCCGCCGCCGCGGGCGTCGGCGCCAACGCCGCCGATCGCGGCCAGCGCGACCGCGGTTGCGGCGACGATCGTCGCGATCAGGCCCCTGCCTGCGCTCCCCGCCATCGCCCCAGGGTAGCGGCCACGATCAGCCGCCGCGGGCCTCGAGGCGGAAGACCGGCCCGGCGAGCGAGGCGACGTAGATCTGGCCACCGAGCCCCTCGCCGAACGAGCTCAGGTAACGGTGAAAGACGCCCTCGTCGCGATCGTCGGCGACCGGCACGGGCGGCGGCAGCCCGTCGACCAGCGCCGGCGGAGCGAGGCTGCGGATCCGCCCGCCGCAGAAGTCCGCGTACAGGTAGCGGCCCCAGAGCTGCGGCAGGGCCGGGTCGCGGACGACGTAGCCGCCGGTGATCGCGCAGCGGCGATCCGAGTGGCGGTACTGGGAGATCGGCATCACCAGCGGTCCCTGCCCGGGGCGGCTCGGGTCGTCGCGGGAGAAGCCCTCGTACTCGGGCCAGCCGAAGTTGACCCCGGCGGCGGCGCCCGGGTCCAGGTAGTCGATCTCCTCGCGGGCATGCTTGTTGTCGCCGACGTCGGCGATCGCCAGGTTGCCGCTCAGCCGGTCGAAGGAGAAGCGCCACGGGTTGCGCAGGCCCCAGGCGTAGACGGCGTCGTCGCCGCTGCGCCCGAGCAACGGGTTGCCGACGGGCGCCCGAAAGCCACCGCGGTGCATGCGCGGGTCGATTCGCAGCAACTTGCCGAGCCGCGTGCCCAGGGTCCGGGCCTGATCATGGATGTCGCCGCAGCAGCCGCCGTCGCCGCTGGAGATCCAGAGGTTGCCGTCGGGCCCGAACTGGAGCTGGCCGCCGTTGTGCGAGTCGGCGAACGGGTGGCGGATCTTGAGCACCGCGCGGCGGGATTCGCGCGCCGCCCGCACGGCCTTCGAGCCCCGGCGCCGGAACTGGTCGACGAAGTTGTTGCCGCGCGGCCCGGTGTAGAAGACGAAGAAGCGCCCGGTCTCGGCGTAGCGCGGGTCGAAGGCGATCGAGTACATCCCGGCCTCCTCCGAGGTCTGCTCCTCGGGGCCGAAGCGAACGCGCCCGGTGAGGTCGAGAAACGGCCGCCCCAGCTTCCTGCCCTTGCGGACCGCGATCACTCGGCCCCGCTGCTCGACGACGTAGATCGTGTGCGGCTCGCCGGGGGCCTGGGCGACGTAGGTGGGTTGGTGGAAGCGGGCGATTTCCCGGAGCTTCAGCGTCGACGGCGCCGGCGGCCGCGCGTCGCCGGCCCCGGCGGCCGTGGCGGCGAGCGCGGCGAAGGCGGCCAGAGCGATCGCGGCGCGCCCGCCCCCTCTCATCAGCCGTCGGGCGCCAGCCGGTAGACCGGCCCGAGGAGCGAGAGCGCATAGAGCTTGCCCGAGGCGTCCGCGCCGAACGAGCTCAGCTGCTCGACTCGGAGCCCGAGCGCCCGGTCATCGTTCGCGCGCTGCGACGGGTCGGCGGTGAAGCTGTGCAACTCGCCCTCGCAGTAGTCGCCGTAGAGATAGCGGCCGTAGAGCGAGGCGAGCTCGCGGTCGCGGACGACGTAGCCGCCGGTCACCGAGCAACCACGGTCGCGCCCGTACTCGTAGACCGGCGGGCGCGCGGCCGGCGCCTCCTGGTCCTCGTTGTAGCGCTCGGTGCCCTCGAACGCCGACCAGCCGAAGTTCAGGGTCGAGTCGAGGTGGTGGAGCTCGAGATCGGTGACGGCATCGATCTCCTCGAACGTGTCCTGGCCGACGTCGCCGATCCAGAGGTCGCCGTTGTCGGGGTCGAACGAGTATCGCCACGGGTTGCGCAATCCGAGCGCCGCGACCTCATAGCCGCCGTCCCCGCCGGTGTCGATGTTCAGCAGCTTGCCGAGCGGACTGTCCGGGTTCTGAGCGGTGCGCTCGGGGTCGCCGGCCCCACCGCCGTCGCCCATCCCGAGGTAGAGCTGATCGTCGGGGCCGAACAGGAGCAGGCCGCCGTTGTGGTTGGGGGCGAAGTCGTCGATCTTGAGCAGCTCGCGGGCGGTCTCGGGATCGGCCACCGCCGGGTCGCCGGCCGAGCGCGAGTACTCGACCGTGTGCGAGTCGGAGTCCTTGCCCGTGTAGTTGACGTAGAGCAGGCCCGAGTCCGCGTAGTCGGGGGCGAAGGCGACCGATAGCAGCCCCTGCTCGCCGCCGCAGGTGACGAGCTCGCTGAGGTCGAGGAATGTCGACGAGTCGCCGCCGCCGAGGGGCAGGCGCTGGATCCGCCCGCATTGCTCGACCACGTAGAGATGCTCGTCGTCGCCGGACGGCGGCTGGGTGAGGTAGACCGGCTGCTCGAACTCGCCGAGCTGCTCGAGTCGAACGCCTCCCTCGCCGTCTCCAACCGCTGTGGCCGCCGCGGTCGAGCCGCCGGTCGTCGTCTCCGTCGCGGTGGTGCCGGCGTCAGGCTCGCCGGTCGAGATCGTGGTCACGTCAGCGCCGCCGCCGCAACCGGCGAGGGCGCAAACCGCCACCGCTCCCACGCAGATCCAGCACCGTTCCCGCACCGCCCAGCACGGTAGCGGCTCGCACGAGCGCGCCCGCTAGGGCTCGATCACCACGTCGCCGTTGGCGTCGACGCTCGCCCGCGGCGGCTTGTCGGTGATCGTGACCACGAACTCGCCCTCGACCGGGCTGCTGCCGTCGTCGCCGACCGCGACCGCCTTGCCGTTGAGGCCGGCGGCGAGCTCGTAGTGGACGGTGTAGGTGCCGGCGACCACCGGGGTCACGCGCCAGACGATGTCCTTGCTGTCGCCGGCGTCGAGCGGTCCGAAGGCGAAGGTGTCAGTCTGCGCCGCCGCGGCTCCCGCCGAGGGCGCATCGTCGAGCTGCTTGATGTCGGTCTCGTCGGTGACCAGCTTCGGGTAGCCGTTCTCGAGGATCCAGACCGGGCGGTTGGGATCCGCGAGGCCGGGCTGGTCGGAGCGGACCGAGAACGAGCCGCCGGCCTTGACGTCGCCGGTGTAGATCGTCACCGCGAGGTCGGGGATCTGCTCCGAGCCGGTGTTCTCGATCTCGAGCCGCAGATCGCTGGTCTCGGCGAGGCGCTGGTCGGTGGGGAAGTTGGCCGAGTTGACCGCGACCGGGAAGTCGCCCGCGGGCTCGCTCGCATCCTGGCGTTCCTTGCTCCCGCCGCAGGCCGAAACGGCCACCGAGAGGGCCGCTAACGCGCTCAGCGACACGACGCGGGCCAAGGCACCTCGGGACGCTGGTGGCGGACGGTCGCTTATGGCGGTCTCCTCCCCCAAAGCGCCGGGAACATACCACCGCGCGAGGTCTTCCCGAGCAGGCCCCGGTTCGGCTGGCCGGCCAAGTCCGCCCCCGCGAGCGGCGACGGTTGGGGGTGGCGGACCGCCCACCCATCGAATAATGTTGTGTGCCTGGCTGCGGGACCCGGTGCCTGCGGCTGGAGGAGAACGATGGTCAGATCAGTCGCTGACAGGGCATTCCTGCCCGCCAAGAGCCTGTTCGAGCAGGTCGGGAACATGATGATCCTGACCGGCAAAACGATCACGGCCACGGTCAGGCCCCCGTACCCCTACGGGGGCGAGTTCATCGGCCAGTTCCTGTTCGCGCTGCAGCTCTGCTGGTTTCCGATGATGATCTCGACCGTCGCCTTCGGCTTCGGCGCCCCCGGGCTCCAGGCCGCCAACTTCCTCAGCCTCTTCGGCGCTCTCGACCGCCTCGGCGGCTTCTTCATCCTCGCCTCGGTGCGCGAGTTCGCGCCCTTCGTCACCGCCGTCGTCGTCGCCGGCGTCGCCGGGACCGCGATCACCGCCGACCTGGGAGCGCGCAAGATCCGCGAGGAGCTC
>DATBPT010000021.1:0-2045 GCA_036561205.1 Solirubrobacterales bacterium | reverse complement strand
GCGGCGATCTTCAACTTCACCTTCCCGTTCCTGCCGCGCCAGCTCACGGTGGCGGCCTTCCTGACGATCGGCATTCCCTCGTTCGTGCTCGCGATCCTGCCCAGCGAGGGCCCGCTCTACCGCGGTCGCCTGCTGAAGGCCCTGGCGGCGTTCGCGTTCCCGGCCGGGATCGCGATGGGGATCGCCTCGCTGCTCTCGATCTTCTTCGTCGACAGTGTCTTCGGCGGCACCCTCGAGGAGGGCCGCACGGCGGCGACCACGACCCTGATCGTGCTCGGGCTCTGCTTCATCGTCCTGCTCGAGCGCGGCCCCGGGCGCGAGCACATCACCGTGCAGAGCTACATGCTGGCGCTGGTCGCGATCCTCGGCGCGATCTTCGCCGGGATCATCGCGATCGAGCCCGTACGCGACTTCTTCGACCTCGTCGTCCTCTCCGGCGGCCAGTGGTTCGCCGCCCTGCTCTGCGTCGCGATCGGGCTCGGGATCGCCGGCGCCGCCTGGCAGCTGCCCTACGTGCAGCGCCTCGAGCTGCCAGAGGGCGCCGAGCTCGAGCCCGACGACGGCCCCGATCCCACGCACACGCCGCGAACCGGCGAGTTCGATGCGGTGCCCACCGCGGGGTCAGACCCCGATCAACCTCCTGACTCCGAACCTCGACCCAACATAGGGTCTGACCCCTCAGTCGCTCCTACCCGACAGATGCCCAGATCGTGAACTCGGCCCGGCGCACGAAGATCGTCACCACGATCGGCCCGGCGACGCGCACCGTCGAGGGCATGATCGAGCTGATCGAGGCCGGCGCCGACCTCTTTCGCTTCAACTTCTCGCACGGCACCCGCGACGAGCACGCCGAGAACGTGAGCATGGCGCGCGAGGCTGGCGAGCGCAGCGGCAAGCAGATCGGGATCCTCGGCGACCTGCCGGGCCCGAAGCTGCGCATCGGCGACGTCGAGGATGGCATCGTCGGCCTCCGGCCCGGGAGCGAGATCGTGCTCACGACCGAGGACTGCGTAGGCAGCGACGAGCGGCTCTCGGTCTCCTATGACGGCCTCCCGGAGGCGGTGGCGAAGGACGGGCTGATCTACCTCGCCGATGGCCGCATCCGCCTGCGCGTGCTGGAGGCGGGCGACGACGAGGTCCTCTGCTCGGTGGAGGTCGGCGGCCGGGTCTCCTCGCATCAGGGACTCAACCTGCCCGGCGCCGACGTCGGGCTGCCGGCCGCGGGGCGCGAGGACCTCGCCTGGGTCGACTTCGCGGTCGAGCACGACATCGACCTGCTCGCCGTCTCCTTCGTCCGCCGGGCGGAGGATCTCGCGCCGGTCGAGCGCCGGGTGCGAACCGGCGGCTCCGACATCCCCGTGATCGCGAAGATCGAGAAGCCGCAGGCCGCCGAGCGGGCGGAGGAGATCGTCAAGGCGGTCACCGCCGGGGTGATGATCGCCCGCGGCGACCTCGGGATCGAGTTGCCGATCGAGCAGGTCCCCGGGGTCCAGCGCCACCTGCTGGCGCTCGCCGGGCGCTACTCGGTGCCCTCGATCACGGCGACGCAGATGCTCGCCTCGATGGTCGCCTCGCCGCGCCCGACCCGGGCCGAGGTCTCCGACGTCGCCAACGCGATCTTCCAGGGCACCGACGCGGTCATGCTCTCCGAGGAGACCGCGGTCGGCGACTACCCGGCCGAGGCGGTCCGGGTGATGGACCGGATCGCGCGCGAGACCGAGCCCGAGCTCCCCTACGGCGACTGGGTCTTCAACCGCGCCGGCTCGGACAACACCGACGTCGCCAGCTCGGTCGCCCGGGCGGCGGTCGGGTCCACCTACACGCTCGGGCTCGCCGCGATCGTCGTCCCGACCCGCAGCGGCCGCACCGCGCGCCTGGTCTCGGCGCACCGCCCGCGGACGCCGGTGCTGGCGATCTCGCCGCGGCTGGAGACGGTCCGGCGGCTCAACCTGCTGTTCGGGGTCCAGTGCAAGATCGCCGAGGAGTGGACGGGGCTGACGGCGCTGCTCGACGATTGCGCACGGCTCGCCAAGGAGTCCGGGGTC
>DATBPT010000020.1:0-5149 GCA_036561205.1 Solirubrobacterales bacterium | reverse complement strand
AGTCGCGACCAGCTCCTCGCAGTGGCTGGGGTCGACCGATTGGCTCTGGCAGTCGTGGTCCGACGGCGGCGCCCTCGCCCACAGCGTCGTCGCCGGCGACCTCGACACCGAGGTGACCGCGCTGTTCGACACCGACCAGACGCTGCCGGCCCCGCCGCCGCCACAACCGCCGAGCCCCGAGCCGGAGACGCCCAGCTGCATGGGCGTACCCGCGACCTACGTCGGCACGAGCGATGCCGAGGCGATCCGCGGCGGCCCGGGCGACGATTCGATCGTCGCCGGCGGCGGCGGCGACACGATCCGCGGCCGGGGTGGCGACGATCTGATCTGCGCCGGGGCCGGCGCGGACGAGCTCCGCGGGGGATCCGGCGCTGACGCGCTCAGGGGCGGCGCCGGGATCGACACATGCCCCAATCCCGGGGCCGACAAGCTCCGCAGCTGCCGCTAGGCGGCGAGCTCGAGGCGCCTGGCGTTGCGCGCGGCGTAGGCCTCGCCGACCCCGACCAGGATCGCGAGCATCTCCTCCGTGGCCGGCGAGCGCGAGCCCTCGGCGCGCGCGGCGGCCCAGACCCGGCGGTCGGGCGGGGCCGGGTCGGTCGGTCTCACGACGAGGTCGGAGCGCAGCGTCGCCAGGGCGAGATCGGGGAGCAGGGTGACTCCGAGCCCGGCGGCGATGAACCCCTGCATGACGTGATAGTCGTCCGACTCGAAGCCGATCCGGGGCTCGAAGCCGGCGCTTCTGCAGGCGTCGAAGATCACCTCGCCGCAGGTGCTCGGCCGCGAGCCGCAGAGCCATTCCCAGTCGGCGAGCTCGGCGAGCGGGACGACGCTCTCGGCGGCCAGCGGGTGCGCCTTCGGCAGCGCCACGTGCATCGACTCCGTCAACACCGGCCGCCGCTCGAGGTCCCGCTCCTCCGCCGCCGGGCGCGAGGTGTAGTCGAAGGTCAGCGCCAGGTCGAGCTCCCCCGAGCGCAACCGCGGCAGCGATTCCTGCGGCTCGGCATCGGCGACGCTGAGCCGGACCCCGGGATGGCGCCGGTGAAAAGTCGAGACCGCCTCGGTGAGCAGGGTGGCGCTGGCGCTGGGAAAGCTCGCCAGCCGCAGCTCACCGCCCTCCAGCCCGGCGATCGCGGCGAGCTCGCGCTCGGCCTCGTCGAGGCGGGCGATCGCGGCCTCGGCGTGGGAGACGAGAACCCGCCCCGCGTCGGTCAGCTTCGGGCCCTCGCGGGTGCGGTCGAGCAGCTTCATCCCGACCTCGCGCTCGAGGGTCGCGATCTGCTGGCTGACGGCCGACTGGGAGAGGAAGAGTGCGTCGCCGGCGGCGGAGAAGGAGCCCTGGCCCGCGACCTCGCGCAGGATCTTCAGCCGCTTCACATCCAGCATTAGCCCACCTTATCAGATGGAACAGGCATCCATGTTGCGCTAATACCGCGGGCGCGGGACCCTTGTCTCAGCATGAAGACGAGCCCAGAGCGAGGTGAGCCGATGACCACTCAGGAGACGCAGATCAACGCGACGATGACGATCCGCAGGATGGATCTCGACGATGGCGACGCGAGGGCGCTCGCCAGGCTTGCCGCGCTCGACTCCCGCGCGCAGCTCGAAGGCCCGGTGCTCGGCGCCGAGGTCGAGGGCCGGCTGCTGGCCGCGATCGCCGTCGCCAGCGGCGACGTGGTCGCCGACCCGTTCAGCCGCACGAGCGAGCTCCGCGCCCTGCTGAAGCTGCGGCGCGCCCAGATTCAGGAGCGCAGCGCCGGGACGCGCCGGCGGCGCTCGCGTATCTTCGGGCGTTCCTCCCGCCCCGCCGTCGGCGGCTCCCCCGCCGGCCAGATCATCACCCTCCCGCGCGTCAACTAGTACTCAGTGCTGTTCCAACGGGGCCATGCTGAGCCCCGCCTCGGAGAGCTGCTGCCAGTAGTGCTCCGCCGGCTCGCGCGGCCCCGCCCAGACGACCGCCTGGCCCGAGGTGTGGATGCGGTCGGCGAGCGCGTGGCCCTGGTCGAGCGAGACCCCCGGGATCACCCGGGCGAGCGTGCCGGCGACGTGATCGAAGGTGTTGTGATCGTCGTTGAGCACGATCACCTGCCAGTTGCCGCCGAGGCCCGAGCCGGGCCCGGCGCTGCGCGGCCGCTCGATCGTCTCGGTCGAAATCGGACTGCCCCTTAGGGGTCGGGAACCGAGACGGCGACGCGCTTGAACGTGCCGACCACGGGCTTGTCCTTGGCGGACTGGCTGCCGATCGCGAAGCGCACCTTGCGTCCCTGGACCTGGCCCGGGTTCGAGTCGTTGAGCTTGGCGACCTCCTTGCCGTTCACCAGCGCCCTGATCTCGGCCCCGGTGGCGATGATCTCGATCCGGTTGCGCTGGTTGATCTTGTGGATCGCGTCGCTCTTGCCCTCGGCGGGGAAGCCGCCGCCGGCCGGGCCGCGCCGCAGCTCGTAGCGCTGCTTCTGGGGGAAGATCCGCAGCGAGTAGCCGGTCCCGCTGCCCCCGGCTCGAACGGTCGCCTCGATGAAGGCTCCGCCGCGGACCGACTTCCGCGTCTCCTTGAGGATCTTGCCTTCGATCGCGACGCCCTGGTTGGGCAGCTCGTCGTCGCCCTGGACGGGTGGCCTGAACGAGCAGGTGGTCGGGCTCTTCTTCACCGAGGCGAGCATCACCTTGCTCTTCTCGCGGTACTTCTTGTCGCAGCGCTTGCCGCCGCCGGAACGCAGAATCTCGTTGAAGTCGCCCTGACTCGACATGTCGTTGTTGTAGACCGTGATCTCGGCCAGCGCGGTCGCCGCGCCGGCGCCGAGGATGGCGAGGGCGGTTGCGAGGGCTATGCGTGGACGCAGGAAGCTCATGATCAGTGGCAGCGTAGCCGCTGGACAACCTTCAACACACGGGCGGTCGGTTAGCTGCGGGCGCGCTTTTGCAAGTACCGCTCCAGCCCCAGCCACTGCTGCTCCGGCGGCGCCGCCTGGAGCAGGGAGGCGGCGGTGGCCGGATCGGCCTGCGCGTGAATCTCGGCCTCGAACGCGCTCAAAAAGGCCTCGCGGCCCTGCCCGGCCAGCTCCACCGCGCGCTGCAGGGTGCCGCGCACGCGGTCGAGCTGCCCGCCGACCTCCTCGCAGAGGCCGAAATGGGTCATCCGCAGGCGCTCGGGCCTCAGCGCCTCGATCCGCTCGAGCGAGGCCAGCCAGGCCTCGACGTCGATCTCGGGCGGCGGCGTCGGCGCCAGCGTCGCCTCGCTGGGCGGGATCCGGACCCCGGCCATGTCGCCGACGTAGGCGTCGCCACGCTCGAGGTCGAGCCAGCAGAGGTGGTGGCTTGCGTGGCCGGGCACGTGCTCGACCCGGAACCCCTCGGCCTCCTCCCCGCCGGCGAGCGCGGCGATGTTGGCCTCGGGCACCGGCGCCACCTCGCCCCAGAGGCGAGCCATGTTCTCCGGCCCGTAGAGCCGCCCGGCGCTTCGCAGGAGGCGCGTCGGGTCGGCGAGGTGCGGCGCCCCGGCCTCGCTCACGTACACGCGCAGGCCGGGAAAGCGGCGCACCAGCACTCCTGTCGCCCCCGCGTGGTCGAGGTGGATGTGGGTGAGCAACAGGGCCCGCGGCTCGCCCTCGATCTGCTCGATCCAGTTCTCGAGCGCCGAGGCCGGGCCGGGATCGACGATCAGGTCGCCGACCTGGTGCGCGGCGATCACCCGGTCGCGGCCGAGGTGCATGGTGTCGATCGTCCGAACCATCCAGGGCACGCTATCCAGCCCCACCGCGGCGCTACCTGGGACAATCCGTGGATGGCCGACCACCGCCTGCCGGAGCCCGATCGCCCCTGGGTGATGCGCACCTACGCCGGGCACTCGGACGCCCGCCGCTCGAACGAGCTCTACCGCCGCAACCTCGCCAAGGGCCAGACCGGGCTCTCCGTCGCCTTCGACCTGCCCACTCAGACGGGCTACGACCCCGATCACATCCTCTCGCGGGGCGAGGTCGGCAAGGTCGGCGTCTCGATCGCCCACAAGGGCGACATGCACACGCTCTTCGACGGCATCCCGCTCGACGAGATGAACACCTCGATGACGATCAACGCGACCGCCGCCTGGCTGCTCAGCCTCTACGTCACCGTGGCCGACGAGAACGGCGTCGACCGCGCCGCGCTCACCGGGACGACCCAGAACGACATCATCAAGGAGTACCTCTCGCGCGGCACCTACGCCTTCCCCCCCGGCCCCTCGATGCGGCTGATCGCCGACACCGTCGCCTTCAGCGTCAACGAGATCCCGAGCTGGAATCCGACCAACGTCTGCAGCTACCACCTGCAGGAGGCCGGCGCGACGCCGGTCCAGGAGATCGCCTTCTCGATGGCGACCGCGATCGCGGTCCTCGACGAGGTCAAGGCGCGCGGCCAGGTCGCCGACGATGACTTCCCGAAGGTCTTCGGCCGGATCTCGTTCTTCGTCAACGCCGGCGTGCGCTTCGTCGAGGAGCACGCGAAGCTGCGGGCGATGTCGGCGCTCTGGGAGCAGATCGGCCGCGAGCGCTACGGGGTCACGGATCGGAAGCTGCTGCGGATGCGATACGGCGTCCAGGTCAACTCGCTCGGCCTGACCGAGGCGCAGCCGGAGAACAACGTGCAGCGGATCGTGCTCGAGGCCCTCGCCGTGACCCTGGGGCGCGACGCCCGCGCCCGCGCGATCCAGCTACCCGCCTGGAACGAGGCGCTCGGGCTGCCACGCCCCTGGGACCAGCAGTGGAGCCTGCGGATCCAGCAGGTGCTGGCCTTCGAGACCGACCTGCTCGAGTACCCCGACATCTTCGAGGGCTCGAAGGTGATGGACGGCCTCGTCGCCGAGCTCACCGAGGGCGCCCGCGAGGAGATGGGCGTGGTCGCCGAGCAGGGCGGCGCGGTCGAGGCCGTCGGCTACATGAAGTCCCGCCTGGTCGAGTCCCACCGCGAGCGGATCGCGAAGATCGAGCGCGAGGAGATCAAGGTGATCGGCCAGAACTGCTTCACCGAGACCGAGGACTCGCCGCTGACGGCGGGTGCCGACGGCGGGATCCTCACCCCAGACCCCGAGGTCGAGCGCGAGTGCCGCGAGGCCCTCGAGGCGTGGAAGGCCGAGCGCGACGATGCGGCGGTCCAGGCCGCGCTTGCCGAGCTGGCGGCC
>DATBPT010000019.1:0-18719 GCA_036561205.1 Solirubrobacterales bacterium | reverse complement strand
GCTGAAGCTCAACGGCGAATAAGGCGCCTCAACGGCGGCGCGGCTCCGCCTCGCTTCGCTCACCGATCGCCCGCATAGCCGAGGATCGAGCGGTCGATCAGCCACTCGACCGGGGCGCGATCGTCGGTGTAGACGCTGCCGCCGGGCAGTCGCGGGGCGAGCCGGGCGGCGTCGATCAGGGCGAGCTTGCGCAGGTTGCCGTGCATGCTCGTGCGCGCGGCGTCGGCCAACCGCGCCGCCGATGCCGGAGCCTCACTGCCGAGCAGGAGACTGTTGGTCTGCTCGGCGGGATCACGGAGGACGGTCGGAAAGACCGACGCCATCGTCCGCCCCAGCACCTGCTCGAAATCGTCGCTGCCCTCCGGGTGGCCGACGTTGACGACCACCACCCCGCCGGGCGCCAGCCGGTCACGGACGAGCTCGAAGAACTCCTTCGTCGCCAGATAGAAGGGGATGTACGGCTGGCGATAGGCGTCGACGACGATCAGGTCGTAGCGGCCCTGCGAGCGCCGCAGCCACGGCCGCGCGTCCTCGTCGTAGACGGTCAGGTTCGGGTTCGAGCCCATGTCGAAGTAGCGGTAGCCGACCTCGGAGAGCGCCGGGTCGATCTCGACCCCGTCGACGATCGTCCGCGGCCAGAAGCGGCCGTACTCGCGCGCGATCGTGCCGGCTGCGTTGCCGAGGATCGCGATCCGAGCGGGCGGTTGAGCGCGTGCGGTGAACGGGAGGACGAGGAAGCTGTCCCAGTAGTCGGCGGTCAGGTAGCCCCGTGCCGGCAGCACCGAGTGCACCGCCTGACCCTCGTTGAGCTCGAGGATGCGATCGCCGTCGCTCTCCTCGGTGACCCGGATGTACTGCTGCTCGGACTCGTCCTCGTAGAGGACCCTGCCGTCCTCGGTCGCCTTCACGGTTCCCACCGGGAGCGCGATCGCCACCGCGAGCGCCACCGGAACGACAACGAACCTCCACCCCAGCCCGACCACCGCGACCAGCGCCAGGGCGAGGGCGAAGGCGAGGAAGGTCCGCTGGGTGCCGGCGAAGGGAATCAGGACCAGAGCGGCGAGCATCGTCCCGGTGAGCGAGCCCACGGTCGAGATCGCGTACAGGCGCCCGGAGATCCGTCCCGCATGCTCGACGTCGGAGACCGCAAGCCGCAGCGCCCAGGGCGCGCAGGTGCCGAGCAGGACGACCGGGATCGCGATCAGGAACAGGACCGCGGCAAGCGAGCCGACGAAGGCGCCGGCCTCGATCTCGTCGAGCGCGTCGACGGAGAAGTCGAAGAACGGCCGGGCCACCAGCGGGACGACCGCGAGCAATACGGCGGCCGCCAGCACGACGATGCAGAGGCTGCGCACATCGGGGCGGCGATCGGCCATCCTGCCGCCGAGCCAGTAGCCGATCGAGAGCGCCACCAAGACGACGCCGATCGTGTTCGCCCAGACGATCGTCGAAGCGCCGAAGAAGGGAGCCATCAGCCGCGCCGCGGCGATCTCGGCCCCGAGGCTCGCGGTGCCGACGACGAACACGAGGGCGTAGAGAAAGCGGTTGTTTGTCACGCCGCCCCGTTGCTGAGAATCCGCTCCCGCAGGCGCTCGCCCTGGCCGGCGGCGACGGCGCGCGCGGCGCGACCGGGATCGAGATCGAACCCGTGCGCGTCGGCAAGTTCGAGCAGCTCCTGCTTCTCGGCACTGCGGTTGGCGGCGCGGAAGAAGAGCCAGGTGAACAGCCCCAGGGTCACGGTCCCCGTCCAGATCATCATCACGTTGCCCGCGGCGCCCTGGTCCGCGAGCGGGCTGATCTCCCACTTCGCCTCGCCAGGGGCGTAGTCGGGATAGAGGACGGTGCCCGACCAGATCAAGACGTTGGCGAGCACCGCCTCGAGGAAGCGGACGACGACGATGTAGACCAGCATCGCCCCGTCGCCGAACCAGGCCGGCTTCGGCAGTGGGCCGACCAGCGGCAGCCACATCGCCAGGCCGAAGGTGAAGAAGCAGGCGTGCTGGGCGAAGTGCAGCAGCGGGCTCGAGAGCACCCCGTCATAGAGGAACGAGAGGTGCCAGACGTAGAGGTTGAGGGCCCAGACCGGCAATGCGACCAGGGGGTTGCCGAGCGCGCGCAGGATCGAGAACGGCCGCCGGGCGAGCAGCGGCTGCAGGATCGGCCCGGTGAGCCCGAGGGCGATCAGGAGCCCGGCCAGGTCGCCGACCAGCAGGTGCTGGACCATGTGCGCGACGACGATCTCCTCGGCGACCGTCGACAAGGGCGGCAGGTCGGAGCCGAGCAGGAGCACGATCCCGGCCGCGAACGAGACCTGGCGCCAGAGGTTGACCGGCTTGCCACGCGCCGAAAGCGTCTGTACCCGCCTCGCGTAGCCGACCGCAACGACGATCAGCAAGAGCGGCGCGGCAACGTCGATCAGGGCGCCCACGCCGGAAAAGCTACAGCCAGCGAATCCTCTTGAAGAAGCGGTAGAGGACGATGATCGCGACGGCCATCATCGCCAGCGCGACCCAGTAGCCCCAGGGCTCGTCGAGCTCGGGCATGTGGGTGAAGTTCATGCCCCAGATCGAGGCGAGGAAGGTGGGCACGGCGATGATCGCCGCCCACGCCGAGATCGCGCGCACGACCTCGTTCTGCTGCACCCCGAGCAGCGCCAGGTTCGCCTCCAGGATCGAGGTCAGGAGCTCCCGTTGGGCGGTGACCTGCTCGTCGACGCGGCGGGCGTGGTCGGCGACGTCACGAAAGTAGCGGCGCAGCTGGTCGTCCATGTCCGGGAAGGCGCCGCGCTCGAGCGACTCCAGAGGCACCAGCAGCGGGGAGGTCGCGTGGTGAAACTCGATCACCTCGCGTTTGAGGAAGTAGATCCGCTGGGTCGAGTCGGAGCGGTCTGCGAAGATCTCCGTCTCGACCTCGGTGATGTCGGTGTCGATCCCGTCGACGACCGGCTGGTAGTCGTCGACGACCTTGTCGACGATCGCCCATACGGCCGCCGCCGGCCCGTGCTCGAGCAGCTCCGGGTGCGCCTCGAGGTGCTTGCGCACGCCCTTCAACTCGCTCGCCGCCCCGTGGCGGATCGCGATCACGTAGGTGGGCGCGAGGAAGAGCATGATCTCGCCGAACTCGACCTCCTCCTTGGCGTCGTCGTAGCGCGCCGGGCGCAGGACGACGAAGTAGGACTCGTCGTAGTCCTCGAGCTTCGGCCGCTGATGTGCCCGGTAGGCGTCCTCGAGCGCGAGCTCGTGGAGGCCGAAGCGCTCGCCGACGTCGCGAAGCTCCTCGACCGTAGGCTCGAACAGCCCCAGCCAGACGAAGTCACCGTCGCCGACGACGCACTTCTCCGCCACCTCGAGCGGCAGCTGGCCCTCGTGCTGGCGGACGCCATCGCGATAGTGCGCACAATCGACGATCACGCGGTCAGGTTCAGCCCCGGGAGCCCGCCTCCTGCGCGGCAACCATTTCCTGCATCCGCTGCTGCTCGAATCCCTGCAGCTCCGCCCGCAGCTCGGCCGCGAGCCCAGGCTCGGCGAGGCGCTCGACGAGCTCGAGGTCGGCGCGCCAGGCGGCGACGCGGAGGTCGAGCGTGGGCGCCTTGTGGAGGTCGATCGCGGCCTCGCCGTGGGCGGCGTAGGTACCTCGCATCTCGCGCAGGTTGGTGACCTTGTCGGCGGCGTAGATCGAGGCGGCCGGAGCGCCCGCCCCCGCCACCTGGGCCCGGAGCGCGTCCTTGCGGGCGACCCAGTCATCGATGCCCTCGTCCTCGGTCAGCGCAGCTACCAGCTCGCCGACGGCAACGCCGAAGCGCTCGACCACCTCCCCGACCGTGACCTCCGAGTCCTCGACCGCGTCGTGCAGGAGAGCCGCCACCAGCACCGGCTCCGGGGCGCCGTGGCGGGCGAGCAGCTCGCAGACCGAGAGCGGATGGGCGATGTACGGCGTGCCATCGTGTCGCTGCTGGTCGCGGTGGGCCGCCACCGCGACCTCGAAGGCGCTGTGAAGTGCCTTCGAGTCGTGGATGACGGCCGGCTGGTCGATCGCCTACTGCCGGGCCGGGGGCGCGGGAGGCGCCGGGGGCGCCGCGTCGGCCGGCGGCGGGGCCGCCGCCGCAGGTGCGGCGGCCGGCGCGGCCGCCTGGTCGCTGAACGAGATCGCGACCGGCTCGCGGTCGCCCGGATCCTCGATCTCGAAGAACTCGCGCGAGGTGAAGCCGCCGCTCGAGGCGACGACGGAGTTCGGGAAGATCTGGATCTTCGTGTTGTAGGCCTGGACGTTGGAGTTGTAGATCCGGCGCGAGGCCTGGATCTCATCCTCGAGCTCGGAGAGGTTGCGCGAGAGCTGCTGGAAGTTCTCGGTCGCGCGCAGCGCCGGGTACTGCTCGGCGACGACGCGCAGCCCGCCGAGCGCCTGGCTCAGCATGCCCTCCGCGGCACTCGCCTGCTCCGGCCCCTGGGCCTGCATCGCGGCGGCCCGGGCCTGGGTGACCTTCTCGAAGGTCTCGCGCTCGTGCGTCGCGTAGCCCTTGACCGCCTCGACCAGGTTGGGGACGAGGTCGTGTCGACGCTTGAGCTGTACGTCGATTCCCGACCAGGCTTCGTCGACTCGGTTGCGCGACCCGATGATCGAGTTGCGGATCAGGATGAACGTCAACCCGATCAGCAGCAGAACGCCGATGATGATGATGGCTACGACCATTGGGCTCCAGACCTCTCCTTCAAAGTGGTTGCGGGCGTGATTATGGCCTACTTGCCGCCGCCGTCACCGGCAGGCAGCACCGAGAGCCGGCGCAGGGCCGACTCGACGAGATCGAGGGGCAGCCCGGTCGCGCCGTGGGCGTCGAGGCGGCCGAGCTCATAGGCGAGCCCGACAGCGTCGCCGGAGGCGATCGCGCCCTCGATCGCCTGCGCGTACTCGGGTTCGCTGGGAGCGGCGCCGGAATGCGCGAGCTCGCGCAACCGGGCCAGGGCACTCTCGCGCGGCGCCGTCGCCGGGGCGAGCGCGACGGCGCCGGCCTCGACTCGCCGTGGTGGCTGACCGCTCGGCGTATAGGACTCGGCGAGCGCCCCCTGCCTCCTGAGGCGCTCGATGTGCTGATAGACGGCGTTGCGGCTGACGCCGATGTCGCGGGCGATCTGCTTTGCGCCCATGCCGCGCTCGAGACGATCGAGCACTTCCTGCTGGCGCTTGGTGAGCCGGGCCGTGGGACTGTTGGGGTCGACTTGCATAGTTGGCAGCCTAGTTGGCAGCCAACCATCTGTCAAGTTGTCAGCCGATCGCGCCCTCGAGTCGGAGCAGGAACGCCTTCATCTCCGGGCCGCCGCCGTAGTTGCCGAGCACGCCGCCGGCTCGGAGGACGCGGTGGCAGGGGACGACGATCGGGATCGGGTTGTGACCGAGCGCCGTGCCGGCGGCGCGAAAGGCCCGCGGGTTGCCGGCCCGGGCCGCCACCTCCCCGTAGCTGGACGTGACCCCGTACGGCAGCTTCGCGGTCTCGTGCAGGACCCGGCTCGCGAACTTCGAGCGCACGAGCTGCCAGTCGAGGTCGAGCTCGAATTCGCGCCGATCGCCCGCGAAGTACTGATCGAGCTCGTGACGGGCCCGGTCGAGGCGTCGCGGCAGCTCGAGGATCCGCGGCGAGACCGCGGTCAGCTGGGTGACGAACTGCTGCTCGTCGAAGCTCGGCAGCCCGATCGAGACGATCCCGCGCTCGGTCGTCGCCACGTGGCCGGTGCCCATCGGCGAATCGAAGCTCGCGTACGCGACCTCGACCAGACCCTCGCGCTCGGCGCGCTCGGCCAGCCGTTGCGCGGCTCCCTCGGCGTCGTCGGCGAGATTCCCGCCCAGCACCCTGCTGATCTCCTTGACTTCGGCTCGGCTCATCGCGTCGCCTCCTCTCGGTCGATGTTCTGGCGCAGCGCCCGGAGGCCGTCGGCGACCCGCCTGCGGGCGGCGTCCTCGCTGCATTCGAGGATCGCGGCGATCTCGCGGTAGGCGAGGTCACCCGCATAACGCAGGGCGACCGCGGTGCGCTGGCTCTCGCTGAGCTCGGCGACCGCCGCCCAGACCTCGCCATCGAGGTCCCCGACCCCGCCGGCCCCGTTGGCCGGTGCCACGGGCTCCGGCAGATGGTCGCGCGGCTCCGGGCGGCGCGCCCGGGCGCGATGGTGGTCGATCGCCTTGCGGCGGGCGATCGTCATCACCCAGGCGCGAGGGTGGGCGCCGTCCATGCGGTCGTATGCGCGCAGGGCGGCGATGAAGGTCTCCTGGAAGCAGTCCTCGGCGTCGTGGTGACCGACCATCGAGCGCAGGAACGCGAGCACGGGCCGGCTCTGGGCATCGAGGAAATGCTGGAACGGGGGCCGCGATGCGGCCTCGGGTGTCGCTGTGGCGCTCACTGCTGGTGTTGTTGAAACGACCAGGCGAGGGTATTCGTGAGCCCAGGTGCGAGCGGAATCGTGAGCCCGCGTGTTCCGTTCATAGACTGCGGTCCCGGCAGGGCCAAACCCGAGACGGAGGAGATTTCTGATGAGCAGGAAGTGGATCGCGAGTTTCGCCGTGCTGGCGATTGCAGGCGCGACGACGGTGGCCGCGAGCGCGGTGCTCGGTAACGGCGCGACAGCGCGCCCCTCCTACGCGACCGTGACCATCGACGTCGGCGCGCAGGCTGCGACGGCCCGCCCGAGGGCCGCCGCCGGCTCCGGCGGCCCGAAGCTGCTCTATCTGCAGAGCAGCACGCCAACGACGATCAACCCCGCCGATCCGGCAGCCGGCGGCCTCGGCCCTTACGTCGACGTGCGATTGAAGGGATGCTCGAAGGTGCTCGGCGGCGGAGTGGTCCCGCTCAGCACCGACGTCTTCATCCAGGGCTCCTACGTCGAATCGCCGAGCAAGTTCCATGTGCTGCTCGGCCTCGACGACGCCGCCGCCGCAGCGTCGCCGCGGGTGCCGTTTCAGATCAACACCAACCTGACCTGCCTCAAGGGAGTCAAGTAGGCCGCCTGACGGGCGCCAGCTATATGCTGGCGCCCAGCGGATGGGGTAGCTGTCGGAAGAGAGAGGTGTTCGAAACATGAAGCGGATCCTGATCATCGCCGCGAGCACAGCGGCACTCGCAATCCCGGCCCTGGCCGTCGGCCAGACCGCCCGGGACAATCACTTCGGGCACCTGGTCGGCGCGAAGAGCTCAGCGGTCAAGTTCAAGGAGGCGCTGGCCGGCGGCACGCGCGCCGTGACCTCGTTCGCGGTCCGAGACTTCGAGGTTGGCTGTGACGGCGGCTTCGTCGGCTTGCTCAAGGTGGCGAAGCTCCAGGGCACAGTCGACGTCTCCGCTGGCGGGTCGTTCAAGGTTGCCGACGACAACGGCAAGACCGTGTTCAAGGTCAACGGCCAGATCAATCGCAACAAGTCCTTCGGCACGTTCCGCTACTTCGGCCAGATTCCGGCCGAGGACGGCGTCACCCGCGACTGCGACTCGGGCAAGCTCGGCTGGATAACGCGGCCCTAGCGGTCGCTCAGATATTCGGACGCATCGCGGCCTCGACTCCCTGGAGGCGCTCACGCTCGCCGGTGGGGAGCGTCAGGTAGACCGCACCCTCGCGGTCGAAGCGCTGCCGCGGCTCCATCACGATCACTCCCGTCGGCCGTCCGTCCGCGTCGTAGGTCCACACGTCACCCTCCTCGGTTCGCTCCCGGGAGGCGTCCTGGGACTGGCTGATGCGCGCGTAGAGGACGTCGCTCGGCGGGTCGTAGGTGACGTAGGGGAACGAGTAGCGCCCGGTTCGCATCGGTCAATGATGCCCGCCGCCGCCGAGCAAAGCCAGCGTGTGCGGGATCGCGCGCTCGATCGCCGCACCGGCCTGCTCGATCGCCGGCGGGTTGCCGGGGAAGTTGACGATCAGGGTGCTGCCCCGGGTCCCGGCGACACCGCGTGACGTCATCCACATCGGCGTGTGCTCGGCCGATGCGCCGCGCATCGCCTCACCGAAGCCGGGGGCGTCGCGTTCGAGCACGTCGCGGGTCGCCTCGGGAGTGACGTCGTCGGGCGAAAAGCCGGTGCCGCCGGTCGTCAATACCAGCGCGCAGCCGCCCTCGTCGCACCAATAGCGCAGGCGCTCGGCGATCAACTCGCGGTCGTCGTCGATCACCTCGGATCCGACCACATCGGCCCCGAGGCGCTCGGCGAAGCCGATCAGCGCCGGGCCGCTCTCGTCGACGCCCTCGCCGCCCGACCTCGAGCTCGAGACCGTGATCACGGCAGTGGCGAACCCGTCGACCCCCGTCACTCGTCGCGCCTCCACTCACCGCTGCGCCCGCCGCTCTTCTCGATCAGCTCGATCGCCTCGATCGTGACGCCGCGCTCGAGTCCCTTGACCATGTCGTAGACGGTCAGCGCCGCAACCGCGCAGGCTGTCATCGCCTCCATCTCGACCCCGGTGCGGGCGGTTATCCCCGCCTCCGCCGAGAGCACGACGAGGCCGGCCTCGACGTCCACCGTCCCCTCGACGTCGATGAAGTCGAGCGCCAGCGGGTGGGCGAGCGGGATCAGCTCGCCGGTGCGCTTTGCCGCCCCGATCCCGGCGATCCGCGCGGTCCCGAGGACGTCGCCCTTGGGGGCATCGCCACGAGCCAGCGCCGCCGCGGTCTCGGGTGACATCCGCAACCGCGCCTCGGCACGCGCCCGCCGCTGGGTCTCGTCCTTGGCGCCGACATCGACCATGCGGGCGCTGCCGGCGTCGTCGAGATGGGTCAGGGTCGGCACCCCGTCGGCCGGCGGGAGCGTGCCCTCGACCCAGGCGCCGGAGTCGTCACCGGACTCGAGCTCGCGCTTCCAGATCGGCGCTTCCGCCTTGATCCTGTCGATCGCCTCGCGGGCTCCCGCGAACGCCTCACCGCGATGGGCGGCCGAGACGGCGACGACGACGCTCGGCTCGCCCAGCGGCACCGAGCCGGTGCGGTGCTCGGCGGCCGCCGCCTCGAGCCCGTGCTTGGCGGTGAGCTCGGCGAGGATCCGTTCGATCCGCTCCTCGGCCATCTCCGCGTAGGCCTCGT
This sequence comes from Solirubrobacterales bacterium, assembly GCA_036561205.1. Lineage (GTDB taxonomy): Bacteria > Actinomycetota > Thermoleophilia > Solirubrobacterales > 70-9 > WHSW01. The sequence goes on along the minus strand of DATBPT010000019.1, from coordinate 9,677 downwards.
ACTCGAGCCGCTCCACCTCGCGCGTGACGCCGCAGAAGACGACCACCGCGCCGGCCCCTGGACGCCCGACCGAGTTCGCGAGGCCGATGATCGAGAGCGGCTCGCCGGTCACCCGGACCGCGGCCGCCGGGGCCGCGCCACCGCTCACGGGTGGGATCAGGGCGAGCTCGTCGCCGGGCGAAACCGTCGCCTCGAGCTGCACGTACTCGCGGTTGATCGCGACCCGGACCGGCATCGCCGCGAGGATCTCGCCGAGGCCCGGCTCGCGGCCCGCGGCGACAAGCGCTTCGGCGACGGTGGCCCCGTCGGGCAGCTCGAGCGCCACGCGATCGCGCCCCGCGCGCTCGCGCAGGATCGCGAACAGTCGAACCTCGACCTCCATCCGGCGAATCGTAGGGCTATGGGAGAAGCTCGATCTCGACGCGTGTGCCGGCCGGGTAGGGCTGATCGGCCGGGGGCAGGATCGCGAGCGCGTCGGCGCCGAGCATCGAGGTCAGCACGTGCGATCCCTGCGCCTTGGTCGGGTCGGCGTGCCAGCCATCCTCGCCGAGCTCGAGCCGGCAGCGCACGAGCTGCGTCCGGGCTCGCAGCGCCGGATGCTCCCTGGCGAGGATCGCGGTCGTGCGCGGGCGCCGATCTGCGCTACCGAGCATCGCCCTGATCGCCGGCCGCGCGAAGAGCAGGAAGGTGACCATCGCCGAAACCGGGTTGCCGGGAAGGCCGAAAACGAGCGTGCCCGCAGGTGAGACGCCGAAGTACGTTGGCGCTCCCGGCCGCAACGAGACCCGCCAGAACACCTGCTCGACCCCGAGCCCGTCGAGCGCCGGCCGCACGTGGTCGTGCTCGCCGACCGAGACGCCGCCGCAGACGACGACGATGTCGCCGTCGAGCGCCGCGGCCAGGGCCCGGCCCGTGGTCTCGAGATCGTCGGCGACGATCTCGGCCGCGAGCAGCTCGGCGCCCGCGCGCTCGACCAGCGCCGCCACCGAGTGTGCGTTCGAGTTGCGGATCGCCCCCGGCCGCAGCGGCTCGCCCGGCTCCTGGAGCTCGTCCCCAGTGGTCAGCACGGTGACCCGCGGCCGTTTCGCGCAGGCCGCCTCGCGGCGGCCGACCGAGGCCAGGACACCGACCTCCGCCGGGCCGATCTCGGTGCCGGCCTCGAGCACCGTCTCCCCCGCCTCGATGTCCTCGCCCGCCCGGCGGATGTCCTTCCCGGGTGCGACCTGTACCCGGACCTCGACCAGCTCGCCGCCGCCGTCGGTGTCCTCGACCCGGACCACGGCGTCGGCGCCCCGCGGCAGCATCGCCCCGGTCGAGATCGCGATCGCCTCCCCCGCCGCCAGCGCCCGCGCCGCGGGATGCCCGGCGCGCGACTCGTCGACGACGGTCAGCCGCGCCGGTTGCTCCGCCGCCGCGGCCGCGTCGGCGGCCCGAATCGCGTAGCCGTCCATCGCCGAGTTGTCGAACCCGGGCACGGCGTCGGCGCTGGTCACGTCCTCGGCCAGCACTCTGCCGAGCGCCTCGCGCACGGCGACCGGCTCCGAGCCGAGCGCCGTCACGCGCCCGGCGATCAGGCGCTGCGCTTCCTCGATCTCGATCGGGTCGGCGGCCATTTCGGGATCTGAGGCTAATCCAGTGCGAGACTGGGTATGTGAAACGTCCCGTGACCGTCGGTGCCGTGTTAGCTGGAGGGCTCAGCCGCCGGATGGGGGTTCCGAAGGCGCTGGCCGAGCTCGCCAGCCGGCCGCTGGTCGCGCGCGTGGTCAGCACGGTCGGATCGGCGGGCCTCGATCCGGTGGTCGTGGCGAAGCCGGACTCGCCGCTGCCGAAGCTCGACTGCCGGGTGCTGAGCGAGCCCTCTGAGCCGCGTCATCCGCTCACCGGGGTGATCGCGGCGCTGGGCGCGAGCGCCGGCCGCGGCGTGGTCACGATCGCCTGCGACATGCCGCTGGTGCCGTCGAAGCTGCTCGGCTGGCTGGCCGAGCTCGAGGAGCCGGTCGCGGTCTGCGAGATCGGCGGCCGGCTCGAGCCGCTGCTCGGCCGCTACTCGCCGCTGGTCACCGAGCAGCTGCAGGCGTCGCTCGATGCGGGCGCCGCGATGCGCGACGCCGTCGCCGAGCTCGACCCGTTCGTGATCCCCGAGGAGCGGGTGGCGAGGTTCGGCGACCCAGCCCGGATCTTCTTCAACATCAACTCACCCGAGGACCTCGAGGTGGCCGAGGGCCTGCTCGGCCACACCGGCCGCTTCTCGCTACCGCTCAGCCGCCGCTCGGGACGCGGCGACGCCCCGGCGACGGCTCCACGGTGAACCCCGGGCGCGGCCTGCGCTACGGCTACAACCGCCGCAGCCTAGGCGCTCTGCGCGTACTCGAGCGGATCCACGCCTTCCTCGGCTAGGCCGACGGCCTCGAGCCGGACCGGGATCCCGTTCAGGTGCGCCATTCCGGCGAGCCGCTCGAGGTCGGCCGGATCGGAGGAGGCGAGCAGGTTCACGTTCGTGCCGCCGGCGGCCGCGGCAACGCTCCAGCCGCCGCTGTGACCCCAGCCGTGGGGGACCGCGATCGTGCCCCGCTTGACCTCGTCGGTGAGCATCGCCTCGATCTCGATCGAGCCGTGCGGCGAGCTGATCCGGCAGCGCTCGCCCTCGCCGAAGCCGAGCCCCTCGGCGTCTTCGGGGTGGATCCGCGCCGCGTGGGTGCGCCCGCCGCGCATCAGCAGGGGCGAGTTGTGCATCCACGAGTTGTGCGAGCGCAGCTCGCGCAGGCCGATCAGCCGCAGCGGGAAGTCGGGGTCGTGGCCGTTGCGCGCCGCCAGCCGCTCCGCGTCCTCGAGGATCTCCGGCGGGTCGAGGCGCACGCGCTTGGAGCGATGGCGGATCTGCTTTCGGATCACATCCGGCGCCAGGTGCTCGGCGAGCACGATGCCGTGCGGATTGCGGGCGAGCTTGTCGAGGTTGAGGCCGCCGCGGCGGAGGCCGAAGAGGTCGCCCTTGGGACCGATTCGCAGCAACAGGTCGACCAGCCGCCGGGGCGAGAACTTGACCCCTGCCTTGCCCAGCAGGCGGACGGCGAAGACGCTCGAGGGCACGACGCCGATGCGCTCGGCGATCTCGTCGATCACCTCCCACTCCTGTCGAGCCTCGCCGTCGGGCTCGACCACCGCCTCGGTCATCTGGATGAACGGGGTCGAGAACAGGGCCAGGAACGGGAGCGGGAAATCCTCGCGCTCGTACATCGTCGTCGCCGGGAGCACGAAGTCGCAGTGGCGCGCGGTGTCCGAGACGTAGAGGTCGATCGCCACCGAGAGCTCGAGCTCGGCGATCGCCGCCTCGAGCTCGTCGCCGTTCGGGACCGAGAGCACCGGGTTGCCTGCGGAGAAGAACATCGCCCGGATCTGGCCCTCGCCCGGTGTCGTCATCTCCTTCGCCATCACCGAGGCCGGCAGCGAGCCCAGCACCTCCGGCAGGTCGCCGACCCGCGAGCGGACCTTCGAGTAGGTGCCGAGGCCGGCCATGTCGGCGAGCCGGCTGAAGTCGATCGGCGGGTCGCCGAACATCGCCCCGCCCTCGCGGTCGAGGTTGCCGGTGACCACGTTGAGGGCGTCGAGCAGGAAGGCGACCAGGGTGGCGTTGCGCCCGAGGCAGGAGCCTGTGCGCCCGTAGACGGCGGCGCTCTCGGCCCCGGCGAGGTCGCGGGCGAGCTGGCGGACCTCGGCCGCCGCAACCCCGCTGCGACCTTCGGTCGCCTCGGGCGGGTGGTCGGCGGCGAGCCCGCGCAGCGCGGCGACGCCGCTCGACTGGCGCTCGATCGCATCCGTGTCCTCGAGCCCCTCGGCGAAGATCACCTCGAGCATCGAGAGCAGCATCCAGGCGTCGCCGTCGGGGTCGATGGCGACGTGCTCGAACGCCCGCGCGGTCTCCGAGCGCCGCGGGTCGACGACGACCACGCGCCCGCCGCGATCGGTGATCGCGTGCAGCTGATCCTTGACCCGGGGGGCGCTCAGCACGCTGCCGTGGGAGACGAGCGGGTTGGCGCCGACGACGAGCAGGAAGTCGGTGCGCGCCAGGTCGGGGATCGGAACGATGAACGGCGAGCCGTAGAGGAAGGCGCTGGCGGCGAAGCGGTTGGAGACGTCCTGGGAGGAGGCGGTGTAGGAATGCGGCGAGCCGACCGCGTCGAGGAAGCCCTTGACCCAAAGCGGGTGCGAGTAGGAGAAGGCCCCGGGGTTGCCCATGTACCAGCCGATCGAGCTGCCGCCGTGGCGTTCGCGGATCGCGCCGAGGCGCTCGCCGATCTCGTCCAAGGCCTCCGGCCAGGTAACGCGCTCGAAGCTGCCGTCGGGGCGGCGTCGCAGGGGGTGCAGGACGCGGTCGGGGTCGTTCTGGACCTCGGTCATCGCGATCCCCTTGGGGCAGGCGAAGCCGGCCGAGAGCGGATGGTCCGGATCGGGGCGGACCTTGGTCAGGCGGCCGTCCTCGACCGTCGCGACCATGCCGCAGAGCGGCTCGCAGATCCGGCAGTAGGTGACCTTTTCCTCGCTGGCCATGAGGTGCCTCGCGCGATTGTCACACAACCGCCACCGGGTCGCCAACCGCAACGATGCCTGGCTCGACCACGCGGCAGTAGACGCCCATCAGCCCGCCGAGCTCGGCGCGGATTCGCTTCAGCACCTCGAGCTCGACCTCGATCGTGTCCGGGTCGATCGTCGTGATCACGCAGCGCTCGCAGGGCTCGTCGACGCGCAGGCGCAGCCCGCCGACTTGAACCTCGTGTCCCACCCACTCCTGTTCGACCGGGCCGTCGGCGCCCTCGAAGTAGATGTTTGGCCGAAACCGCCGGCGGTCGTACCCGAGCTGGGCGACCGAGGCGTCGCTGAGCAGCAGGATCTGAGCCGCATCGTGCTCGTGGCCGCCAATCGGGCGGGTGAGCTTGGCCGACCGGCCGGCGACGTCACGGATCGCGGCGGCGCCCTCCGCCGACTGCCACGGCCGGCCGTCGACGAGCGGCTCCGAGTCCTCGTCGAGCGTCGCCGGGAGGCCGATCATCCGCTGCTTGCGCCGCCCGGTGACGATTCCGCGTTCGTCGACCACCGCCAGGCCGCGATCACCGGGGATCCCGTCGGCGGCGACCTCGAGCCGCTCGACCGCCTCGCCCCGAAGCCCCTTGACCGGGTAGCGCCAGAGCTCGGCGACCCTCACGTTGAATCGTCCGCGGGGGACTCGCCGCCGATCCGGTCGGCCGCCGCACGCAGCTCCGCCAGCGAGGCTCCGGTGCGCCCCCCGATCCAGCAGGCGACCGGCGCCGCGATCCGCTCCGAGGAGTGGGCGGCGACGCCGGCGAGGTCGAGCACCTGCGTGATCTCGTCATCGGTCGGCGCCTCGGAGCCGATCTCGGCGGCGAAGGCATCGATCCACTCGCGTGCGTTCATTCTCGAAGCTCCTCCCGGTTTACCTATGTAATGCTTAGGCAGATGTCGGATCTCAGCCTTGGCGACGCCGCCCGCGCGCTCGGTGTCAGCGTCGACACCCTGCGCCGCTGGGACAAGGCCGGGAAGATCCGCACCGTCCGCGACGAGGGTAACCGCAGACGGATTCCCGCGAGCGAGGTCGAGCGCTTGAGCTCGAAGCCGGAGCGCCATCACGCCGGCGACTCGCTCTCGACCCGCAATCGCTTTCCCGGCGTCGTCACCTCGGTCGAGGTCGATGGCGTCATGGCCCTGGTCGAGATCGAGGCCGGCCCCCATCGCGTCACCGCGGCGATCACCCGCGACGCGGTCGAGGAGCTCGGGCTCGCGGAGGGGGTCGCGGCGACGGCGATGGTCAAGGCGACATCGGTGATGGTCGAGCGAACCGGCGGCAGCCGGTGAGCCCGGCCGTGGTGGCTCTGGTCGTGGCCGCCGCGGCGCTGGTCGCGGCCGGTTGTGGCAGCGAGTCGAGCTCGGGCGACTCGGACGGCGGCGGCCAGGTGATCGTCTCGGCGGCGTCGTCGTTGGAACCGGCCTTCACCGCCTACGCCGAGGCGGCCGGAATCGACGCGAAGCAATCGTTCGCCGGCTCCGATGATCTCGCCGCGCAGATTCGCCAGGGGGTGAAGCCCGACGTCTACGCCGCCGCCAACACCTCGCTTCCCGATGACCTGTTCAACGACGGACTCGTGCAGGAGCCGATCCAGTTCGCCACCAACACGCTCGTGCTCGCGGTGCCGTCGGACTCCGGGATCGACTCGATCGACGACCTGACCGCCGGCGACCTCACCCTCGCGATCGGGGACGAGGGCGTCCCGGTCGGTGACTACACGCGCGAGGTGCTCGCCGGGCTGCCGGGCGGGCAGGCGGACGCGATCCTCGCCAACGTGCGCTCGCTCGAGCCCGACGTCGCCGGGATCGTCGGCAAGCTCAGCCAGGGGGCCGTCGACGCCGGCTTCGTCTACATCACCGACGTCACCGCCACCGACGGCGAGCTGAAGGCGATCCGGCTGCCGGCGACGCTGCAGCCGGACGTCACCTATGCCGCCGCGGTGGTCGAGGGAGCCGAGAATCCGGCGGGCGCGCAGCAGTTCATCGACGGCCTGCTCGAGGGCGACGGCGCCGACGCCCTCAGCGACGCAGGGTTCGGGCCGCCGCCGCGGTGAGACGGCGCGGAGCGTTCGCGATCGCGCTCGTCGGCGCCCTGTCGATCACCGTCCTCTTCCTCGTCCTCCCGGTGATCGCGATCTTCGCCGACACGCCGCCGGGTGAGCTCGTCGACAGCCTCGGCTCGGAGGCCTCGCGGGACGCGCTCTGGCTCAGCCTGAAGACGACGCTGGCGGCGCTCGCGATCATCATCGTCGTCGGCACCCCGGCGGCCTACCTGCTCGCGACAAGGGACTTTCGCGGCAAGGCCGCGGTGATGACCGCGATCGAGCTGCCCCTGGTGCTGCCGCCGGCCGTCGCAGGTATCGGCCTGCTGGCGGCCTTCGGCCCCGAGGGGATCTTCGGCTCGGCGCTCGAGGGCGCCGGGATCCAGCTCGTGCTCGAGACGGCAGGAGTGATAGTCGCCCTCACCTTCGTCGCCGCTCCGTTCTATCTCCGCCAGGCCCAGGAGGCGTTCGCGGCCGTCGACCCGCGCCTGCTCGACGCCGCGCGGACGCTTGGCGCGAGCGAGGCCCGAGCGTTCTGGCGAGTGGCGATCCCCTGCGCCGGATCGGGGATCAGCGCCGGGCTCGCGCTCGCCTGGGGCCGGGCGCTTGGCGAGTTCGGGGCGACGCTGATGTTCGCCGGCTCGTTCCAGGGCATCACCCAGACGGCACCGCTGGCGATCTTCGCCCAGTTCTCGACCGACTTCCCGGCGGCCCTGGCGCTCTCGGCCGTGCTGGTCGCGGTCTCGGCGAGTCTGCTGCTGACGGTGAAGCTGCTCGGGCGCACGCCCCTGCTCGGCGCGGCGCAGGCCTAGATGCTCTCGGCGCGGATCGGGTCCCGGCTGCGCGAGTTCGAGCTCGAGGTCGAGCTCGAGGTCGAGCCGGGCCGCTGCCTGGCGCTGGTCGGGCCCTCGGGCGCCGGGAAGACGACCGTTCTGCGCGCGATCGCCGGGCTGCACCGACCGGACCGCGGCCGGATCGCGCTCGGCGAGGATCTCTGGCTCGACCTCGCGGACGATCTCGACCTCGAGCCGGAGCGGCGCCGGTGCGGCTACCTGTTCCAGGACTACGCGCTTTTTCCGCACCTGAGCGCGTGGCGGAACGTCGCCTTCGGGCTCTCCGAGATCGCCCGCGGCGAGCGCCGGGCCCGAGCGCAGGAGCTGCTGGCGGCCTTCGGGGTCGAATCGCTGGCCGAGACGCCACCGCTGGAGCTCTCCGGCGGTGAGCGCCAGCGCGTTGCGCTGGCGCGGGCGCTGGCGCGCGAGCCGGACGCGCTGCTGCTCGACGAGCCGCTCTCCTCGCTCGACTCGCGCACCGCCGCCTCGGCGGCGCGGGAGCTGGTCTCGACGATGGCGCGAGCGGCGATCCCGACGGTGCTCGTCACGCACGACTTCGCGGAGGCGGCGCTGCTCGCCGACGAGGTCGCGGTCATCGACCGCGGCCGGATCGTTCAGCAGGGCACGCCCGGGGAGCTGAGCGCCCGGCCCGGATCCGCGTTCGTCGCCGACTTCGCCGGCGCGGCCGTGATCTTCGGCAACGCCCGCGGCGGGCCGTCGGGAACGACGGTCGTCGACCTCGATGGCGGCGGCTCGATCTCGAGCACCGACAGCGCCGCCGGGCCGGTCGGAGTCGCGGTCTATCCCTGGGAGATCACGCTCGAGCCCGAGGGCACGCCTGCTCACGGATCGGCGCGCAACCGTCTCGACGCGCGCGTTGCCTCGCTGACCGAGGTCGGCAACCGGGCCCGGGTCGGGCTGCTTGCCTCGCAACCGCTGGTGGCCGAGGTGACCGGCGAGTCGGTCAGACGCCTCCGACTGGCGCCCGGGGTCGGCGTCGTCGCCACCTGGAAGGCAACGGCGACCCGACTGGTCGAACGCTGAGCGAGCGGCTCAGCCGCCGATCGCGCTCATCGTCCGCGGCGGAGCGACGAAGCCGGGCTCGTTGACGTGGTGCTTGAGCTCCTTGCGCCAGACCGCATCGCGGACGATCCGCTCGAGCTCGGCGTCGCCGGCGCCGGCGCGCAGCGGCTCGCGCAGGTCGGTCTCGCGGACCGAGAACAGGCAGGTCCGCAGCTCGCCCTCGGCGGTCAGCCGGATCCGGTTGCAGTCGGCGCAGAAGGGCTCCGAGACCGGGTTGATGAAGCCGATCTCGCCGCCGCCGTCGGCGAAGCGGTAGACGCGGGCGGTCGCGTGCGGCTCGCGCGGAAGCGCCTCGAGCGGGTGCACGGCGTCGATCAGGGTGCGGATCTCGTCTCCGGTCAGCACCTGGTCGGGGCTCCAGGCGCGATCGCCGTCGAGGGGCATGAACTCGATGAAGCGGACCTGGTAGTCGCTCGAGCGGGCGAGGTCGCAGAAGCCGAGCACCTCGTTCTCGGTGAAGTCGCGCATCGCCACCGCGTTGACCTTGATCGGCCGGACCCGATCGAAGGCGGCGATCGCCTCGAGCCCGCGCAGCACCTGCGGCAGCGCGTCGCGCCGGGTGATCTCGTGGAAGCGGTCGCGCGCCAGCGAGTCGATCGAGACGTTGATCCGGTCGATGCCGGCGTCGACGAGCGCCTCCGCGTCGCGCTCGAGCAGGTAGCCGTTGGTGGTCACGGCGAGGTCGCGGATGCCGTCGATCTCGCGCAGCATCGCGACCAGGTCGGGGAAGTCACGCCGGGCAAGCGGCTCGCCGCCGGTCAGCCGCACGTCGGTGATCCCGAGCCGAGCGAGCAGCCCGACCAACCGGGTGATCTCCTCGAAGCTGAGGATCTGGTCGCGGTCGAGCCACTTCATTCCCTCCGCCGGCATGCAGTAGCGACAGCGGAAGTTGCAGCGGTCGGTGACCGAGACCCGCAGGTCGGTGATCGGCCTTCCGTGGGCATCGCGAAGCGGCTCCACGCGCCCGAGGATACGGCTCCGGCGCATCCGGCCTAGCTGCTCAGCCCTTGAAGCGCTCCGCCTCCTCCGAGCCGCCGGTCGCATCGCCCTCGCTGTAGGAGTGCGCGCCCGCCCCGGCGAGGGCGCCTCCCTGGACGATCAGGTACTCGTCGCGGATCGGCGTGCCGGCGAAGTGGCACTCGAG
>DATBPT010000018.1:0-10326 GCA_036561205.1 Solirubrobacterales bacterium | reverse complement strand
CGGTCGCTCCGGGGGGCACCGGGCAGCCGCCGAGCTCGCCGAAGGCGGACTCGAATGACTCGACCCCCTGGTCGAGCGCCGCGAGCACGTTGGCGAGCCCCTGCCCGCGGGTGTTGTGGAAGTGCGCGGTCAGCTCCACGGCCGGCAAGCGCTCGCCGGCGGCGGCGAAGAACTCCTCCACCTGGCGCGGGTTCGCCATCCCGGTGGTATCGCCGAAGGCGACCTCGGCGCAGCCGGCCGTGGCCAGGCGCTCGGCGATCTCGAGCACCCGCTCCGCCGGCACCTCGCCCTCGTAGGGGCAGCCGAAGCTGGTCGAGATCACGCCCTCGCAACGCAGGCCCTCGGCCAGCGCGCGCTCGATCACCCGCTCGATCCCCTGCAGCGACTCGGCGACCGTCCGATTGACGTTCTTCTGGTTGTGCGTCTCCGACGCGGAGAGGAAGAGGTTGACCTCGTCGAAGCGCCGGCGCAGCGCCAGGGCGCGGTCGAGACCGCGCTCGTTCGGGATCAGCACCGAGTAGGCGACGTCTTCGAGCCGCTCGTACGACGCCAGCACCTGCTCGGCGTCGGCGAGCTGGGGGATCACGTCCGGGCGCACGAACGAGGTCAGCTCGATCCGCTTCAGGCCGGCCGCGCCCAGCATCCCGATCAATCGCACCTTGTCGGCGGTCGCGATCACCTCGGGCTCGTTCTGAAAGCCATCGCGCGGCCCGACCTCGCGGATCCGGGCCCTCTCTGGACGTTCGCTCACATCGCAGAGGTTATGAGGCCGGGTTCAGCCGACGCGGTACCGGATGTGGGTCACGTCGGGGGAGTCGACGACTCGGTCGAGCTTGACCGACCGGGACGGGTCGAGGTTGTCCAGCAGCCGCGTGCCGGATCCGAGCAGGACGGGGGCGACGTGGAGCTGGACCTCGTCGACGAGGTCTGCGTTCAGGTACTGCTGGGCGACGTCGGCGCCACCGCCGATCGCGATGTCCTTGTCGCCCGCCTGCTCCCGGGCCCGCTCGAGCGCCGCCTCGATTCCCTCGGTGACGAAGTTGTAGAAGACGCCGTCGCCCTTGTCGACCGGCTCGCGGGCATGGTGGGTGAGGACGTAGATCGAGTGCCCGAAGGGAGGCTCGTCGCCCCACCAGCCGCCGGCGTTCGGGTCGTCCTCCCACGGGCCCGATCCGCCGCTGTACATCTTGCGGCCCATGATCGTCGCGCCGATGCTGCTCACATGCTCGCGGACGATCTCGTCGTCGCGGGTCCTCTCGCCGCCCTCCAGCCCGTGCGGATCACGCCACGCCGCGAGCTTCACCACCCACTCGTGCAGCTGCTCCCCGCCCTTGCCGAGCGGGTCGTCCATGCTCGGATCGGGGCCGGCGACGTAGCCATCTGCGGAAACGGAGATATCGAGCTTTAGTTTCGTCATGCCGGTATAGACCGCGGCGGCGGCCGAGACTAATCGGACTTGACCTCGCCGACCGTGATCATCCGCCGCTCGTGGGTACCGACGCCGATCGTCCGCTCGCCCTCGGTGACCTCGACGTCGAAGCGCAGCTTGCGCTCGTCGGCGATCTCGCGCAGCGTTGCGCGCGCCTGACAGGTGGCGCCCTCGGCCGCGGCTGCGACGTGCTTGATGCAGACCTCGAAGCCGACGGTCGCCTTGCCGTCCGGCAGGTTCTCGAACGAGAGGATCGACGCGCAGCGCTCCATCATCGCGATCATCCCCGGGGTCGAGAGCACGCGGACGCCGATCGTGCCGCCGACGTCGGTGACCAGCCGGTCCTCGACCGTGAACTCCTCCACCCGCGCGAGCCCCGGCTCGAGAACACGGCGGCTCAACGGCGCCGCACCTCCGCGCCGCTTCGCGCCGCGATCGGAAGGCTCAACCGACCATTCCCATGCCACCGGAGACGCCGATCGTCTCGCCGGTGACGTAGGAGGAATCATCGGAGGCGAGGAAGGCGACCACCGCGGCGACCTCCTCGGGCTGGCCGAGCCGGCGCAGCTGGGTCCCGGCCTTCATGTTCGAGACGATCTTCTCGCCGATCTCGCCGAACTCCAGGGCGCTCATCAGCAGCGGCGTCTCGATCGGCCCCGGAGCGATCGAGTTGGCCGTGATCCCGAACCGGGCGCCCTCGCGGGCGATCACCTTCATGAACGAGATCACGCCGCCCTTCGCCGCCGAGTAGACGGCCGAGCCCTTGGAGCCGATCCGGCCGGCCTCCGAGGCGATGCTGACGATGCGGCCGTAGTTGGCGTCCTGCATCCCGGGCAGGACCGCGTGCGTGCAGGCGTAGACGCCGAACAGGTTGACGGCGGTCACCCGCTGCCACTGGCCCGGGTCCGTATCGGAGAAGAAGCCGAACTCGTCCATGCCGGCGTTGTTGACCAGGATCGAGAACGGACCGTGGGCCGCGACCAGCTCGCGCGAGGATTCGGGGTCGGTGACGTCGAGCCGGGCGGACTCGCCGCCGATCTCGGCCGCGACCTCGGCCGCCTGGTCGGTGTTCAGGTCGCCGATCACGACATCGGCGCCCTCGGCGGCGAGTCGCGCCGCGGTCGCGGCGCCGATCCCGCTGGCACCCCCGGTCACCAGTGCCCTTCTGCCCTCGAGCCGCATAGGCGCGGGAGCATATGCGCCTGAATACACTCCCGCGCCGTGGCCAGCGGCGAAGCGATCCCGATCATCGGCGGCACCGGCGCGCTCGGCTACGGGCTCGCGCTGCGCTGGGCTCGAGCCGGTCACGCGGTGGTGATCGGCTCGCGAAGCTCCGAGCGCGCCGCCGAGACCGCGAGCAAGCTCTCCGAGCTCGCCCCGGACGCCGAGATCGAGGGGCTCGCCAACGAGCAGGCCGCGAAGCAGGGCTCGGTCGTCTTCCTCACGGTCCCCTTCCGGGCCCAGTCGGAGAACCTCAACAACCTGCGCGAGGCGCTCGAGCCCGGCCAGCTGCTCGTCGACTGCACGGTCCCGCTGGCCGCGGCCGTCAGCGGCAAGGCGACCCGGTCGCTCGGGGTATGGCAGGGCTCGGCGGCGCAGCAGGCCCAGGAGATGGTCCCCGAGGGCGTCAACGTGGTCGCCGCCCTGCACACGATCAGCGCCCCGAATCTGGCCGACACCGCCGCCGAGCTGGACGAGGACGTGCTCCTCTGCGGCGACCGCAAGGCCGACAAGGCCAAGGTCGCACGGCTGATCGAGGAGATCCCGGGGCTGCGCGCGGTCAACGCCGGCGCGCTCGAGATGGCGCGGATCGTCGAGCAGCTGACCCCGATGCTGATCTCGATCAATGCCCGCTACAAGACCCACGCCGGGATCCGGATCAACGGCTTGCCGGACGGGGACCACTGGCAGTGAGGCGTAGCCGAGCCGCGCCGCCGTTGAGGCGCCTGAGGTGAGTGTGGTCTGCCTCGCCGGCGGGACCGGCGGGGCAAAGCTCGCCGCCGGCCTTCAGGACAGCCTCGGCGACGAGCTCGCGGTGATCGCGAACAGCGCCGACGACACCGAGGTCCACGGGCTGCTCGTCTGCCCCGATCCAGACCTGATCACCTACTGGCTCGCCGGGCAGATCGACGAGCAGCGAGGCTGGGGAATTCGCGACGACACCTTCACCGTCGACCAGCGGCTGCAGCAACTCGGCGCGCCGGGCTGGTTCTCGCTCTCCGACCGGGACCTCGCGACCTGTCTCTACCGGACCCATTTCATCGCCGAGGGCGGCACGCTGACCGCCGCGCAGGCGCAGATCGCGCGCACGCTCGGCGCCCGGGCGCGGGTGTTGCCGATGTGCGAGCAGCCGGTGCGCACGCGGATCCGCACGCCGGCCGGCTGGCGCGGCCTGCAGGAGTTCCTGATCCTCGACCACGGCACGGCCCCGATCGAGGCGGTGGAGCTGGCCGGGATCGCCGAGGCATCCCCGACCGCGGAGGTGCTCGAGGCGCTCGCGAGCGCCGAGGTCGTGATCATCGGCCCCTCGAACCCGGTGATCTCGATCGGGCCGATCCTCGCCCTGCCCGGGATGCGCGAGGCGCTCGCCGCCGCGCCCGGCCCCGTGGTCGCGGTGAGCCCGTTGGTCGGCGGACACGCGGTCAAGGGCCCAACCGACGCCTTCGTCGCCGCGCTCGGGAGACCGGTGACCGCAGCCGGGGTCGCTTCCATGTACGCCGGGCTGCTCGACGGGATGGTCGTCGACGCCGGCGACCCCGACCCCGGCCCCGGGGACGTCCCGCTGCTCAGCTGCCCGACCCTGATGGAAGGATCCGCCGGCCGCCGCGCGCTCGCCGAGCGCGTGCTCGAGTTCGCCCGCGGATTGCCGCGATGATCTAGGCGTGCGCGCGACGGCGATCATCCCGGTGAAGCGCTTCGGAGCGGCGAAGCAGCGGCTGCTCGACCGCCTCGACCGACCGCAGCGGGCCGACCTGGTCAAGGCGATGCTCGCCGACGTGCTGATCGCGGTCAGCGCCACCGAGTCGATCGAGCGGCTGATAGTCGTCACGGGTGAGTCCCGGGCGGAGCGGATCGCGCTGCGTCACGCGCAGCGCACCAAGACCCCGCTCGAGGTGATGCGCGACCCCGACGACCGTGGCCACTCACAGGCGGCGACGCTCGGGATCATCCGCGCCCTCTCCCTGGGGGCGGAGTGCAGCGCGCTGTTGCCCGGCGACTGCCCGCTGCTCGACCCGGCGGAGCTGGACGCGGCGCTGGCGCGGATGTGCCCCGGGCGCGTCGCCGTGATCCCCGATCGCCACGGGACCGGGACCAACGGGCTGCTGCTCTCACCGGCGGACGCGATCGGGCCCGCTTTCGGCGAGGACAGCGCCGAGCGCCACCGCGAACGCGCCGAACGCGCCGGGTACGAGGTCGCCACCGAGTCGCTGAGCTCCCTCGCCCTCGACCTCGATACGCCCGACGACCTCGCCGCGCTCGCCGCCGAGCTCGCCGCGAATCCCGAGCGCGCGGTCGGCACCGCGGCGGCCCTCCAGCGCCTCGGGCCGGTCGCCCGCTCACCAGCGTGACGGCCCGGCTCGAGATCCTGCCTCTCGCGCCGCTGCCCGAGGTTGGCGAGGGCGACCGGATCGGCGAGCTGGTGGTCGCGGCGGCGGCTGCCGCGGAGGTCGAGCTTGCCGGCGGGGCGATCGTCGTCATCTCTCAGAAGATCGTCTCCAAGGCCGAGGGCCGGGTTCGCGCGCTGGCCGAGGTCGAGCCCGGCGAGCGGGCGATCGAGCTGGGCACAGAGCTCGATCGCGACCCGCGCCTGGTCGAGCTGGTGCTCGCGGAGTCGAAGCGGATCGTCCGCGCGACCCCGGCGGTGCTGATCGTCGAGACGCACGCCGGCTGGATCTGTGCGAACGCCGGCATCGACGCCTCCAACCTCCCGCTCGAGGACTCGGTCGCCCTGCTGCCGATCGATGCCGACGCCTCGGCGCGACGCATCCGCGCCGAGATCGCGGCCGCCGGCGGTGAGAATCCCGCGGTGCTCGTCGCCGACAGCTTCGGGCGTCCCTGGCGCCTCGGTCAGACGGAAGTCGCGATCGGCTGCGCCGGGATCGCCACCCTCGACGATTGGCGCGGTCGCACCGACGCCCACGGACGCAGGCTCGAAGCGACCTCGATCGCAGTCGCCGACCAGCTCGCCGGCGCCGCCGACCTCAGCCGCGAGAAGGACTCCGGCCGCCCCGCGGTGCTGATTCGCGGCGCCGCCCACTTGTGGTCGGCCGAAGACGGCCCCGGCGCCGCGGCCACCCTGCAGCGTGCCGCCGGCGAGGACCTGTTCCGGTGACGCCGCGAGGGACTAGTGGTGCTTGTGCTTGTCCATCGGTGGGGCGCCGCCGCCCTCGTCGGTGAACTCCGGGGGATCGTAGGCCTGCCCGGGTGAGCCGCCGACGGCCAGCACCCTCGCGGGCTCGGCGGCCGTGATGATCTTGCGCTTCTCGGCCGGCCCGACGCGGACCCAGACCCCGGGCTCGAGCTCGTGCTCCTCTCCCCCTTCGCCGCCGACCCGGAGGATCGCCTTGCCGCTGAGCAGCGTGTAGACCTCCTCCTGGTGGTCGTGGGTCTGGTCGTGGTCGGGGTAGTCGGCGCAGTCCCGTGGCAGGTCCATCACCGCCATCCCGAACGAGCTCACCCCGAGGCCTGCGCGGACGCGGCGAAAACCGCCGCCGAAGATCGCCTCGAAGTCCTCGACCCGCTTGACGGTGACGTCGGCCATCGTCCCTAGGCCGAGGGGGCGGCCAGCGGATCGGGCTCGCCCTCCTCGGTGAACTGGACGATCTCGTACGCCTTGCCGGGAACGCCGGCGAGCGCCAGGATCAACGCGCCCTCGTCGCCGGTGGTCAGCATCCTCGTTTCGTTCGGGCCCACACGGGCGAACACGCCGGGCTCGAGCACGTGCTCCTCGTCGCCGGCGCGCAGCGTGGCGACGCCTTCGAGCACGGTGAAGACCTCCTCCTGGCCGCTCTCGGCGTGGTCGTGCTCCGGGTAACGGTCGGCGTTCGGGGGAAAGCGCAGCAATTGCATCCCGAACGAGGTGATCCCGAGACCGGACCGCGCCTTCAGCATCCCGCCGCGGAAGGTCGGCTCGAAGTCCTCCGTGCGCTTCACGGTCACGTCCGCCATCCGCTCCTCCTCCTTCAGGGTTGCAGCACAGCCGCGCCCCGAACCCTACCCGCGCGCAGCTCCTCGATTGCGTGAGATGCCTCACCCAGGGCGAAGCTGGTGATTTCCGCCCGGATCGCCGCCTCGCCGGCGAGGGCGAGGAACTCCTCGCCGTCGCGCCGGGTCAGGTTGGCGACCGAGCGCAGCTGGCGCTCGCCCCACAGATCCGCGTAAGGGAACGAGGGGATGTCGCTCATGTGGATGCCGGCGCAGACGACGACCCCTCCGGGCGCCTGCGCCCGCAGGGCGGTGGTGGCGAGCTCGCCCACCGGGGCGAAGACGATCGCCGCGTCGAGCGGCTCCGGCAGCTCGCCGGCAGCTCCGGCCCATTCGGCGCCGAGCTCACGCGCGAATGCCTGCTTCTGCTCGTCTCCCGGGCGGGTGATCGCGAACACGCGGCGGCCCTGATGGGCCGCGACCTGGCAGACGAGGTGAGCCGAGGCACCGAAGCCGTAGAGGCCGAGCCGCTCTGCGTCACCGCACATCCGCAGGGCTCGGTAGCCGATCATCCCGGCGCACAGCAGCGGTGCCGTCTCGGCTCCGGCATCCGCCGGCAGCGGCAGGCAGAAACGCTCGTCGGCGACCGCGAGCTCGGCGTAGCCGCCATCGAGGTCGTAGCCGGTGAACCGCGCTCTCTCGCAGAGGTTCTCGCGCCCCGAGAGGCAGTAGCGACACTCGCCGCAGGCCCAGCCCAGCCAGGGGATCCCGACCCTGTCGCCGGCGGCGAAGCGCTGCGCCCCGGGCCCGGCGCCGACGACCTCGCCGACGACCTGGTGCCCGAGCACCAGAGGCAGCTTCGGGTGTTCGAGCTCGCCGTCGACGATGTGCAGGTCGGTGCGGCAGACGCCGCAAGCCAGCACCCGTACCGCAACCTGTCCCGCGCCCGGCTCCGGTTCGCTGAGCTCGACCGCCTCGAGCGGCTGCCGCGGAGCTCTGAGGATCATCGCGCGCACCCGTCCATCATCGCTGTTCGCGGTTTCGGTCCGACGCCGGGAGGAGGATCTGCTCGCCGGGGAACGATCCGTGGACCGAAGGAGGTTCCGATGGAACAGGACCGTTATGAGCGCTATGGGGCTGCCACCGGCATCATCGCGGTAATCCTGATCATCGTCGGCTTCGGCGTCGGGGCATCCGGGCTTCCCGACATCGACGCCGCCGCCGATGAGTGGTCGGCCTTCGTCGCCGACAACCAGAGTCAGATCCAGCTCGGGATGGCGATCGGCGCGATCGGGATCTTCTTCCTGATCTGGTTCCTCGGCAGCCTGCGCAGCGCGCTGCGGGTAGCCGAAGGCGGCACCGGTCGGCTCTCGTCGATCGCCTTCGGCGGCGGGCTCGTCGGCGCCGCGGCCCTGACTCTCACCCTGACCGCGTTCGAAGCCGCAGCGTTCCGGACGGATGCGAGCCCAGACACCGTGCGTGGGCTGTTCGACCTGAGCACGGTCAGCGCCGCCCCCGGGATGGCGGGCGTCACCGCGCTGTTCGCGGCGACGGCGATCGTCGGCTACCGCCACCGCCCCTTCGCTGCCCCGGTCGCCGGGTTCGCCGCGCTGGCGGCGATCGCCCAGCCGCTCGCGCTCGGGGCCGGGCTCACCGACAGCGGGGTCTTCTCCGGCGAAGGCGTGCTCGGGCTCTGGGTGCCGATCGCGACCTTCGCGGTCGCGACGATCGCGCTCAGCGCGGCACTCACGCGGCAGGCGGGCGCACCGCCTTCCGCGCCCTAGTAGGTCTCGACGATCTCGTAGAGCGTCGTCCGTTGCGCGGGCCTACGGCCGCCGCGGCGGGCGGCCTCGATCAGGTCCGCGGGCTCGAGCCGGACACCGTGCTGGGAGCCGGCCATGCGCGAGATGTTCTCCTCCATCAGCGTGCCGCCGAGGTCGTTGACCCCCCAACTCAGACTCTCGGTCGCCGCGTCGACGCCCATCTTCACCCAGCTCGCCTGCAGGTTCTTGATCGTCCGCCCGAGGGCCAGCCGGAAGGCCGCGGTGTGCTTGAGGTTCTCCTCGCGCGAGATCTCCTCGATCCCGTGCGTGCGCCCGAGCAGGGTCTGGAAAGGGATGAAGCTCAGCGGCACGAACTCGGTGATTCCTCCGGTCCGCTCCTGAAGCTCGCGGATCACCTTCATATGGCGCGCCAGCTCCCACGGTTCCTCGATGTGGCCGAACATCACGGTCGAGGTCGAGCGGAGGCCGGCGCGGTGGCAGGCTTCGATGATCTCCACCCAGCGCGCCGCGGGGAGCTTGTTCGGCGAGATCCGCGTCCTCACCCCGTCGTCGAGAACCTCGGCCGCCGTCCCCGGGGTCGACCCGAGCCCGCACTCGAGCAGGTAGTCGAAGACCTGATCGGGGCTCTTGCCCGAGCGCTCGCACATGTAGTGCACCTCCATCGGCGAGTAGGCATGCAGATGCAGCTGCGGCGCGGTCTGCTTTGCCAGCCGCAGCCACTCGCCGTAGTGCTCGAGCGTGTAGTCGGGGTGGATGCCGCCCTGCATGCAGATCTCGGTGGCCCCGAACTCGACCGCCTCGGCGATCCGGGCCTGGAAATCCTCCGGGGTGACGTGGTAGGCGTCCGGCGAGCGCTTGCCCTGGCCGAAGCCGCAGAAGGCGCAGCCGACGACGCAGACGTTGGTGAAGTTGACGTTGCGGTTGACGACGAAGGTGGCGGTGTCGCCGGTGAGCTCGGCGCGCAGATCGTCGGCGGCGACCCGCATCTGCTCGACCACCTCGGGGCGGGTCTCGGCGAACAGCGCCGTCAGCTCGTCCTCGCTCAGCGGCTCGCCCTCGCGGCCGCGCTCGATCGCGCGCGGCGCCAGCTCGGGATCGATCGGGCGCTCTGAGCGCCGGCCCGATCCCTTGCGGGGGATGAAGCTCCAGTACTTGAGCTTGACCAGGTCGAGCACCCCCTGCTCCATCCACTCTGGCTCCAGGTACTGGGGATAGGTGCAGAGGCGCTCGGTGAGCGCATAGCCGAGCGGCGCCAGGCGCTTGCGGACCTGGTGCGGGCTGGGGAAGGCGTGCTCGGGAGAGATGTGGTCGCCGTTTGCCGAGAGGCCGCCGAGGTCGGTGGCCCCGGCGTCGACGAGCTCGTCCCACCAGTCGGCGAGGTTGGGCGGGATCTGGATCCCGACGTCCGGCATCAGCCGCCGCGTCTCGGCGATCAGCCGCTTCATCTCGTCGAGGCTCACGTCCGAGGCCCACTCCGGCATCGGCTCGGAACCCCCATTCCGCGCCACCTCCTCAGCTTCGCCTCCGGGGGTGCGCGGCTCGGCCCAGCGTTCCTTGGCAGCCGTATCCGCGATCTCGGCGACCTCGCGCCCGTAGTAACGGGGATGGGGAACGAAGTTCTGCAGGATGATCTCCTGTAGGTGCCCGTATTCGTCGTGGACCGCGGCCAGCGCCTCGAGCGCCTCGATCCGTTGCGCCTCGGTCTCGCCGATCCCGACCAGGATCCCGCTCGTGAATGGGATCCGAAGCTCGCCTGCGGCGCGGATCGTCTCCAGACGCCGCACCGGGTGCTTGCTCGGAGACCCCTGATGGACGACGAGATCGGGATTGGTCGACTCCAGCATCAACCCCTGGGAGGCGGTCACCTCGCGCAGCCGGGCAAGGTCCTCGCGATCGAGCACGCCGAGGTTCGTGTGCGGCAGAAGGCCGCGCTCGAGCGCTCGCTCGCACGCCCATGCGACGTACGAG
>DATBPT010000017.1:0-26088 GCA_036561205.1 Solirubrobacterales bacterium | reverse complement strand
GAGATCCGCGACGAGGCGCGCACGAAGATGGGCGAGCGGTTCATCGAGGTCTACGCGCAGGCGCCGCTCGAGGTCTGCGAGGAGCGCGACGTCAAGGGCCTCTACGCCAAGGCGCGCTCCGGTGAGATCAAGGAGTTCACGGGCGTCTCGGACCCCTACGAGCCGCCGGAGAACCCGGAGCTGGTGCTCGAGACCGAGCATCAGTCCGCGGAGGAGTCGGCGCAGCAGATCCTCAGCTACCTCGAGGAGCGCGAGTTCATCCCGGCGGCCGTCGCCGCCTAGCGCACCCCTCTGGTCCTGACAGCACCCGAGCCCGAGCCCTTCACCCGCACCTATCGCGTCGCGATGGCGCTCTGCGCACCGATCGCGTCGTGGTGGGGGCGGATGGAGGTCGAGGGCCTGGAGGCGCTGCCGCGCTCGGGGCCGGTGCTGCTCGCCGGCAACCACGACAGCAACATGGACCCGGTTGCGATCGGGGTCGCGGCGCGAAAGCACCGCCAGGTCCGCGCCCTCGCCAAGGCCAGCCTTTGGGACGTCCGCGGCCTCGGCCCGATCCTCAACGGGATGGGCCAGATCCCGATCCTGCGCGGCGAAGGCGACGCGGGGGCGCTCGACCGGGCGATCGAAGCGCTGCGGGGGGGTGTGTGCATCGGTGTCTTTCCGGAGGGCACGCGCTCATTGGGGCGGAAGATGCGCGCCCGCGGCGGGATCGGTCGCCTCGCCGAGGCCGTCCCCGAGACGACGATCGTCTGTGTCTCGGTGACGGGGACGATCGACTACGCGAAGTTCCCGAAGCGACCGCGGGTGAGCGTTCGCTTCTTCGCGCCCGCGGGTGGCGACTACCGGCTCGGCGAGGACCACGGCGAGTTCGGCGCGCGGCTGCTCGAGCAGATCCGCGCCGGCGCACCGCCGGTTGCCGCGGGGCGAAACGCCGATGCGGTCGAGCGCCTGCGGCGGAAGAAGGGCGTGACCGCCGACGACGTGGCGCAGCCTCCGCCCTCCCGGCACTAGGCTCGGTCGATGACCGACGCCAGGCGCCACCCGCTCGCCTGGCTGATCCCAGACGACGACGAGCCGGGCGCCGACCTCGCCCGCCGCACGCAGCTACGGATCAGCGTCTCGGTGCTCGGCGCCAACCTGCTCGGAGCGGCGATCGTGTTCGCGATCGGGGTCTGGGTGCTGCCGAACACAACTCCGGGGGTCGACGACGAGAGCGAGGCCAGGATCGTCAACCTGATCGCGGTCGTCGGCTTCTTCGCCCTGGTCACACCGTTCGCGATCACGATCGGCCGTAACCGTCTGCGCCGGGCGAGCGATTGGCTGCTCGAGGATCGTCAGCCGACCGCCGACGAGCGCAGGGCGGCGCTGCGCGCGCCGCGCAGGATCGTCCTGATCACCTCGATCATCTGGTTGCTGGCTACGGTCGTCTTCGGGCTCCTCAACGCCACCTACTCGCTCGAGTCGGGGCAGCGGGTCGCGATCAGCGTCCTGCTCGGTGGGATGACCACCTGCGCGCTCGTCTATCTGCTCGCCGAACGCCAGCTGCGGCCGGTCGCGGCTCGGGCGCTCGCGGCCGGGGTCGGCGGAGACCGGCTTGGCCCGGGGGTGAAGACGCGTGCGTTCCTCACCTGGGCGCTGGGCACGGGGGTCCCGATCGTGGGACTGGGGATGATCGCGCTCTCGACCCTGGTCGAGGAAGACTTCACGCGCGTCCAGCTGGCGACCGCGGTGCTCGCCCTTTGCGCAATCGCGATCGTCGTCGGCCTCTACTCCCTCCTGCTCTCTGCACGGGCGGTCGCCGACCCGCTGATCGCCCTGCGCCAGGCCGTGGACCAAGTCGACGAGGGGGACCTCGACGCCGAGGTGACCGTCTACGACGGCAGCGAGGTCGGGCAGCTTCAGGCCGGCTTCAACGAGATGGTCTCCGGCCTGCGGGAGCGCGAGCGCCTCCGCGACCTCTTCGGCCGCCATGTCGGCGAAGACGTCGCGAGGGCAGCGCTCGAGGGCGACGTCGAGCTCGGCGGGGAGCTGCGCGAGGTGGCGGTCCTGTTCACCGACGTCGTCGGCTCGACCGAGCTCGCCTCCAAGCGCCCACCGGAGGAGGTCGTCGAGCTGCTCAACCAGTTCTTCGGCATCGTGGTCGAGACCGTCCACCGCCACGGCGGCTGGGTGAACAAGTTCGAGGGCGACGCGGCCCTGGCCGTGTTCGGTGCGCCGGTCGAGCTCGACGACGCGGCCTCGGCCGCGCTGGCGACCGCACGCGAGCTCGCCGTGCGCCTGCCGCGCGAGGTCGACGGCCTGGCTGCGGCGATCGGCGTCTCGGCGGGCGAGGTGGTGGCGGGCAATGTCGGCGCGCAGAGCCGCTTCGAATACACGGTGATCGGCGACCCGGTCAACGAGGCCGCGCGGCTGACCGAGCTGGCGAAGGAGAAGCCCGAGCGCCTGCTCGCCTCGGCGGCGATCCTCGAACGGGCCTCGGGCGAGGAGGCCGGTCGCTGGCGCCTCGACGGCGCGGTCACGCTGCGGGGACGCAGCGCCGAGACGCGCCTCGCGCTGCCGGTCGCCGAGTAAGCGCCGGCCCGCGGCCGTTCAGCGCAGGCGGTCGCAGTCGAGCGGCATCGTGCCCTGGCCATAAGGGGTGATCACGGTGACGACGTCAACTGTCTCGGCCGGACCTGCCCGGCACGTCGCCCGCGCGCCGTCCACCGCCGTCGACCAGGTTGGCCCACCTTCGAAGATCGGGTCGACCCTGAAGCTGGCCAGGGCGCAGACGACGATCACGCCGGCGGCCGCCAGCGCCAGCGCCGGCCTGCGGTCCGGCCGCTCCCCCGCTGGCTGCCGCGACCAGGCGTCGAGTTGGATCAAGATCGCCGCGAGCAGCAGCAGCGCCGGGAGCACCACGTAGCGTCCGCCGATCGTCACCGACTCCCCCTGCGGCCAAAACAGGGCGAAGCCACCGGCGCCCCAGCGCACGTAACCGATAATCAGGAAGATCGCGATCGAGATCGCCACCGTCAGCGGGACGAGCAGGCGGGTTCGGGGGGTGCGCAGCGCCCAGACCACGAGACCGACCAGCAATGCCGCCAGCACCGCGACGAACAACCAGCCCACGTGCTCCCACAGCCAAGCATCCGGATCATGCCCCGCGATCGCGCCGCCGACCACGCGCTGGCCGTAGGCGGGGACGAGGTTCCAGTCCCAGTAGGGGTCGGTCGAGAACGGCTGTCCGGTGGCCGCGACGGGGCGCGGACCCTCTCCGTTGTCGCCAACGGACCCGATCTGGTCGTAGGAGAGCGCAAGCTGGAAGATCAGGCCGAGTACGAACCCGGCGACGATCACCCAGTCTCGGCGGTCCCTAGCCGCGATCGCACGGAGCAGCAGCAGGGGGGCGAAGAAGACGAGGACGGAATGACTCGCGGCGCCGATGAACAGCAGCACGCCGCCACCGATCGCCGCCGCCAGGCCCGGAGGGCGCCAGAGCAGGACCCAGAAGCAGGCGAAGGCGATGAACCAGATCGAGTTGACGACCGTCCCCAGCATCTCGGTCCCGACCACGCCGAGGAGCACCACCATCGCCGCCAGGGTGGCGCGCAGCCACCGGTTTTGGACGTGGGCGGCACTGGTGCGCCAAACGACGAATGCGCAACCGGTGACGACCAGGGCTCCGCAAATTGCCATCGCCGCCGCCCACCAGTCGACCGGCAGCTTCTCGACGGCCTCGGCGATCACGCGCGACGAAACCTGTAGGTAGCCGTTGTACGGGGTCGTGACCGCGGTCAGCGGGTCGGAGCCCTGCGCGTCAGCGAGGTAGACGCTGGCGTCCTCGCCGAAGATCGTCTCGAGCGGGCGCAGCGACCACACTCGCAGGATCTGGACCGTCGTCGCAAGCACCGCGATCGCCGCGTAGAGCAGAACTCGATCCCGACTCAGCCGGGGGCTGGGCGGAGCGTCGAGGAAGAGGTAGCGGTCGAGGTAGCTGCGGGCGCGGCTGAGCATCTCGGTGCCTGAACCGACGGCCGGCTTCGTCAGGGTCGTTCCGGCACCCGCGGCTCGCCGAGGCCGTAGGTGTCGTAGGCGCCCCAGCGGCTGAAGGTCTTGTGTGTGGGGCCGTGGAAGTCCGAGGACGCGGTCGGCACGAGGTCGAACTCCTCGCAGAGCTCGAGGCAGTGCTTCGTCTGCGCGGCCGTGTGCGGCGGGTAGAACGCCTCGATCCCGTCGAGGCCGACGTCGCGGACCAGGCTCTCGACCAGATCTCGCACCTGCTCGGGGTCCTGGACGTCCCAGTAGGGATGGGCGACGACGGCGACGCCCCCGGCCTCGTGGATCAGGTCCACCGCCTGGTCGGCGGTCGGCCACTTGCGGGCGACGAAAGCCTTCGCCCCCGGGACCAGGTACTCCTCGAAGAAGGGGCCGAGGTCGGGCCCGGCACCGGCCGCCTTGGCGATGTGGGGGCGGCCGATCGCGTCGGCGGCCCCGGCCTTGGCGACCGCCTGCTCGAACGTGACCTCGACTCCGTGGGCGTTGAGGTTGGCGATGATCTCCTTGGCCCGGTCGACGCGCTCCTGCTGGGCCTTGGCGCAGGCGGGGGCGATCTTCTCGAGGTCGACCCAGTAGCCGCAGATGTGGAGGTCCTCGGAGTACTTGTGCACGCACGACATCTCCAGCGCCGGGACGTTCTCGATCCCGAGCTCCGCCGCGACCCGGCTCGCCTCCTCGACTCCGGCGATGCCGTCGTGGTCGGTGAGCGACATCACCGTGACCCCGGCCGCGGCAGCGGCTCGGGCGACGTCGCCGGGCTCGAGCTGGCCGTCGGAGACGGTCGAATGGCTCTGCAGGTCGATCATCGGCGAGAGGCTAGATGAATAGCCGGCCTCGTCAGCGCAGTCGCTCGCAATCAACTGGGATCACGAGCAGCGCAAAGGTGTCCGGCAACGGGACGACGTTGACCGTCTCGACTCCGGTGGCGTCGCATTGGGCGCGGGCCTGGTCGAGGTCCGCCCCCCAGGTTGGCGCGAGGCCGGAGGTGACGGGCTCGATCGGGAAGCTGATCAACACGCATGCCAACGCCGACGCCAGCGCGCCCGCGAGTACGCCGGCGCGTCGAGGGGACGCTCGCGCGAGCTCCGCGTCGAGTTGAATCACGATCGCCGTCAACAGCAGCAGCGCCGGAATCACGACGTAGCGGTCGGCAACCGTGTCCGCCTCCGCGCCCCAGAACAGGTCGGACCCTCCGACGGGCCAACGCAGATAGCCGGTGGTCAAGAACAACGCCAGCGAGGTGACGCTCAGCAGCGGCACGATCAGCCGCGTTCGCGCCAGCTGCAGGCCTCGAATCACAAGGCCGGCGAAGAGCGCCAGCAACAGCGCCGCAAACGGCCAACCGATCCAACCCCACAACTCGGCGTCGATCGTATGGCCGAGCAGCGTCTCCCCGACCGCGCGCTGCGCGTACCCCAAGACCAGGTTCCAGTCCCAGTGATTGCCCCCGATGTAGTCCAGCCCCGCCTGGTTCTGGCTCAGATCCTGATGCGAGACGACGAATTGGACCAGGACGCCGAGCGCGTAGCCGCCGACGATCAGCAGGTCGCGGCGATCGCGCACGGCGATCGCCCGCAGCAGCCACACGGGCGCGAGGAAGATCATCGCCGTGTGGCTGAGGCCGCCGAGGATCAGGGCCGCGCCCGCTAGTCCGGCGGCGCGCTCGCTGCCGGGTCGCCAGAGCAGCAGCCAAAGGCAGGCGAAGGTGATGAACCAGATCGTGTCGACGACGTTGCCGAGCCCCTCGGGCCCGAACGCCCCGCAGAGGATCACCAACGCGGCCAGCCCGGCCCGCAGATAGCGGTCGCGGATCTGCGCGGCACTCGTGCGCCAGACCACGAATGCGCAGGCGCTGACGATCGCCGCGCCGGAGACCGCCATCGCCGCCGCCCACCAGCCGACGGGCAGCATCGCCACCACCTCGGCCACCAGCCGCGAGGAGGTCTGCAGGTAGCCGTTGTAGGTGCTGGTAAGGGCCGTTCCCAGGTCCGCGTTCTCGGCGTCGGCGAGCCAACGAAACCCGTCTTCGAAGTAGATGTGGCGCAGGGGATCGAGCTGCCACACCCGCAGCAGCTGGACCACCGTCGCGGCCGCGATCAGGCCTGCGTAAAGCGCCAGGCGGCCTCGCATGAGACGCGGCGCGGGCGGGGCGTCGAGAAAGAGACGCTCGTTCAGGTAACTGCGAAGCCGCGACAGGGTCGGCACACTAACGTCGCCGCTGATGGCGTCTACGGCTGAAAGACATTCTTGACTCGAATTGCGACAATTGAACGGTGCGGATCTCAGCCAAAGCCGACTACGCGGTGCGCGCGGCGCTCGAGCTCGCCGCCCACCACGACGGCGACCCGGTCAAGGGCGAGCGCCTCTCCGAGGCCCAGGGGATCCCGCTGCAGTTTCTCGAGCACATCCTGCTCGAGCTCAAGCACGCGCAGCTGATCCAGGCGCGCCGCGGGGCCAAGGGCGGCTACTGGCTCGCCCGCGATCCGGCCGAGATCACGATCGCCGACGTGATCCGCGCGGTCGAGGGTCCGCTCGCCAACATCCACGAGAACGCGCCCGAGGAGCTCCACTACGGGGGCCCGGCGGAGCGGCTGCGGGACGTCTGGGTCGCCGTGCGCGCGGCACTCCGGTCGGTGCTCGAGAACGCCACCCTGGCCGAGGTCGCCGGCGGCGACCTGCCCTGGCGGATCGAAGCGATCCTCAACGACCCGGAAGCCTGGCTGAAACGCTGAATAACTCCCGCGGGTGCTCGCCTGCGGCTCCGCTCCCGCGGGGTTGCACGCTGTTGAGGGGAGGCAGGTCGTAAGCGGGTAAACCGCGACTTCGTCGCTACCGCGGGCGGGCTACCGGCATTGCCCTTGGTACGCTCTCGCGAGCCGTTTGGGGACCAAGTCGGTCCACAAAGGTCATAACTCCCTTCGGGTCTCACTCCCCCCGCCCGCGTGGATCCACTCTTCTACATCTTCGGTATCGGCATCGACCCGACGATCATGGTCTTCGGGTTCGGCATCGGCCTGCTCGTCGGCATGACCGGGATGGGCGGCGCCTCGCTGATGACCCCGCTGCTGATCCTCGTCTTCGGGATCCAACCGGTGACCGCGATCGGCACCGACATCTTCTACGCCGCGGTGACCAAGACCGTCGGCGGCTACAAGCACCTGAAGCTCGGCACCGTGCACAAGGGCCTCGCCTTCTGGCTCGCCGTCGGCAGCGTGCCGTCGGCAATCGCCGGTGTCTGGGTGATCGAGCTGCTGCAGAACCGCTACGGCGACGACCTCGACACGCTCGTCCTCGGGATGCTCGGCGGCACCCTGGTCGTTGTCGGCGTCGCCACGCTGCTGCGCTCGCTGTTCCTCGCCGGGGTGATCCAGGAGCGCTCGGCGATGCACCTCTACCGGCGCCACATCATTGCCGCGGTGATCACCGGGATGACCACCGGGTTCGTGATCGGGCTCACCTCGGCCGGCAGCGGCACGCTGATCGCGATCGCGCTGATCGCGATCTTCCGCCTCACCCCGCGGCGTGTCGTCGGCACCGACGTCTTTCACGCCGCGGTCCTGCTCTGGGCCGCGGGGATCGCCCACTGGGTCGGCGGCAACGTCGACTTCCTGCTCGCCGGGACGATCCTGGTCGGCTCGATCCCGGGAGTGATCGTCGGCACCAACCTCTCGGTCAAGGCGCCGCAGAAGTTCCTCCGCTACGCGCTCGCGGTCGTCCTCATGGCCTCGGGGACGACCCTGATCGCGAAGAACTACACGCCCGGGATCGTGCTGCCGGCGATCGGCGTCGCCAGCGTCATGGTCGGCCTCCTGTTCGCCGCCCAGGCGTTCTCGCGCAGCCGGGCAAGGGGCGGCCGCACGCCAGCGGGCGCCGCCGCCTAGACGCTGGCATCCTCCATCCGCAATGGCGATCGACGAGACCACCGCGCGCGAGATCCGCGCGCCCGGGCCGGGGCCCGGCTCCGACGAGCTGCGCGCCGGCTATCTCGGCCTGCTGAAGCTCGCGCTCTGCGATCTCGCCGGCGCCAACACCCAGACCGCCTACCTCTCCTACGACAAGACGGTGGTCTTCTCGCGGCCGCCGAGCGAGGAGGAGATCCGCTTCCGCGCGGTCGGCAAGGACTGGCCGCTGCATGGGCTGACGATGACCGGGCTGACCCGCCTCGACGACCTCCAGGCCTGCGTCGAGTCGGTGGTGGCCGACGGCGTCGCCGGCGACCTGATCGAAGCGGGCGTCTGGCGGGGCGGGGCTTCGATGCTGATGCGGGCGACGCTTGACACCCTCGGCGAAGCCGAGCGTTGCGTCTGGCTCGCGGACTCCTTCCAGGGCTTCCCGGTCCCGGATCCGGAGGGCTTCCCCGCCGACGTCGGCCTCGACCTGAGCCCGCACGAGTTCCTCTCGGTCTCGGTCGAGGAGGTGCGCTCGTACTTCGCCCGCCTCGGGCTCGACCACGATCTGCGCTTCGTGCCCGGCTTCTTCCACGAGACGATGCCCCGCCTGCGAGGCGGGCGCTGGGCGATCGCGCGGCTTGATGGCGACACCTACGAGTCGACCTGGGTCTCGCTCGAGGCGCTCTACCCGGGCCTGGCCCAGGGCGGCTACCTGATCGTCGACGACTACGGCTTCGTCCCCGCCTGCCGGGAGGCCGTCAACGACTACCGCCGCGAGCACGCGATCGCGGAGCCGATCGTCGAGGTCGACTGGAACTGCGTCCGCTGGCGCCGTGAGAGCGTCCCGGCTGCGACCGCGGAGGGACCGCCGGAAGTCCCGGCGCCGACGAGCGGCACTCGCTCGACCCCGCGCTCGGGCTCGAGCCGCGTGGCGACCGAGCGGGAGCTGGAGCTCGAGCGCGAGCTCGCCGAGCTGCGCGGCGTGGCGGTCGACGCCGAACGAGGTCGCGGATGATCGTCGTCGCCAGCGCGGTCACCGACCCGGAGGTATTCGAGCGCTGCGCCCAGGCCGGGGTCCGCCGTCTCCAGGAGGCCGAGCCGGAGATCGAGATGATCGTCTACGCCAGCGTCGGCTCGATCTTCCGCAACTACAACCTGATCATGGACAAGGTCAAGGATCGCGACGACGTCGAGGCGCTCGTGCTGCTCCATCAGGACGCCGAGATCCAGGACCCGGAGTTCACCGCCAAGATCAGGGCGGCGCTGGCCGACCCCGAGGTCGCGGTGGTCGGGTGCGCCGGGGCCGTCGACGTGCGCAGCATCGCCTGGTGGGAGGGCTCGATCACCTGGGCGTCGTTCACGCACCGCTACGCCGAGCTCGGCGGCGGGGAGATCCCGGCCTTCTCCTGGCTCTCGGAGAAGATGCCGCCGTTCGCCCAGCTCGGCGAGGTCGACTCGATCGACGGGTTCGTGATGGCGCTCTCGCCCTGGGCGATGCGCGAGCTGCGCTTCGACGAATCGCTGGGCCAGCAGCACGGCTACGACTTCGATTTCTGCATGCAGGCCCGCACCGCCGGCAAGAAGGTGGTGACCGCGGACCTGCGCGTCGTCCACCACCACTCGCTGCGGCTGATCCAGGACGTCGAGAGCTGGATCACCGCCTACATGCGGGTCGCCGAGAAGTGGGATGCGCAGCTGCCTCACAATGGTTCGCGCGACGGCGACTGGGAGTACCGCGCCCGCCGCGCCGAAGCCGAGGCCTCGGCGGCGAGGCTGATGGGCGGCCTCGAGGAGCTGCTCCGCGTCGCCCACTGGAAGCAGCTGGAGGAGATCAAGAACAGCCGCAGCTGGCGCCTGCTGGCGCCCGCCAGGCAGCTCGCGGCCCGGCTCCGGGGGCGCTAGCCGGGTCCCCGGTCGTCGAGCGCCCGGCGGACCTGATCGCGCGAGAAGGCCGGCCGGCCGCGGCCGTGAAGGCGCGAGAGCTGCTCCGCCACACCGAAGGCGCGAGAGCCCTCGATCGCGCGCAGAACCTGATCCGACTGCTCGGCGCGGTCGACCGCGATCTCGAGCCTGCGGGTCATCCGGTAGCGCTCGACCATGTGGCGGATCCGGTTCGCCTCCATGCGCTCGAGGACCGGGTTGCGATCCCACGGCGCCACCGTCGCCCGCACCGCCTCGGCCCAGTGCGCCTGCGGGTGCCAGATCACGCCGAAGCCGAAGAAAGCCGGTACGCGGGCGAACGCGAGCTCCGGGTGGGTCTCGAGGAAGTCCTCGACCGCGGTCAGGATGCCGTTGCGGGGCCCGCCCTCGCGCGCGGCGACGCAGGCGAACGGCATCCCGTCCGCCGCCGTCGCCGGCTCGTCGGGGGCCAGGTAGGTGTTGTGGGCGAGGGGCTGGCGATGCTCCGCCGGGATCCGCTCCGGGGCGTAGTAGCCGTCACGCCGGGCGAGCGGCCAGCCGATGTCGTGAAGCATCAGCAACGGCATCGCGGGCCCGGGGGCGCGCGCCTCGATCAGCCGCAGCTCCTCGCTCAGGGTGAAGTAGTTGTGATCGCCGTCGATGATGATCGCGTCCGCAGCCGGCAGGTCCGGGAGCGCCTCGTGGCTGGTCGCCTCGACCAGCTCGAGCTCGGGATGGCCGGCGGCGATCTGGCGCAGGTCGGGCTGCGGCTCCGGGTCGATCGCGATCAGCTTCGCGCCCCTGCGCGCGGCCCACTCGAGCATCTCGTTGGTCGACTTGCCGTGGAAGGCGCCGATCTCGACCACGGTCGTGGCCTCGATCGCGTCGAGGCAGCCGAACAGGATCTCGGCCACGTTTGAGAGCGAGGCCGCGTTCTCGTCGGGATCGGTTGGGAAGAAGCTTGCCGGCACGTCTGGGGGCTCCGCCACAACACGGTCGTGGCCCGTCGGCAGTCTAGAGTCCCGCCGCATGCCGGCGACAGCCACAGCGGGGCTCTCCCGAGAGGCGCTGATCAGCGAGATCCGCGCTCGCCATCCGCGGTTTCGCCTTGCCGTTCGCGCCGACGCCGAGATCACGGCGAGGTACCGCGGCGAGCGGCACGAGTTCCGCTCCGGGCTCGACGCGGCGGCGCAGGCGCTGCGCCTGGCGCTGCAGAGCGACGCCTTCCTCGCCCAGGCGCTCTATCGAGCCAAGGCCCGCCTGCAGACGCTCGGCGTGCCGCTGCTGCCGCGGATCCTGCACCGCCTGGCGATGATCACGGGGCAGGTCGCGATCGGCGACCCGGTCGTCGTCCAGCCCGGCATCTACATCCTCCACGGCCAGGTGGTGATCGACGGGATCACCGAGATCGAGTCCGGGGTCACGATCGGACCGTTCGTGACCATCGGCCTGCGCGCCGGAAACGTGGTCGGGCCGAAGGTCGGCCGCCACGTCCAGATCGGCACGGGGGCGAAGCTGATCGGCCCGATCGAGGTCGGCGAGGCGGCACGGATTGGTGCCAACGCGGTCGTCGTCGACGATGTGGCCGCAAACCGGACCGTCGCCGGCGTGCCCGCGCGGGCGATCGAGGGCCCGTCGGACCCCTGATACCGTTCGCCGATCGCCTTCTTGCGACGCAACCGCGGCGCTGACACCGCCGTCGCCGAGCCCGACTCGGACGCCCTGTTCGCCGAGATCGATTCGCTCGCGGCGGCCAATCGCGAGCGCCGCGACCCGGACCTGGAGCGGCGGATCCTCCAGCTTCGGCACGAGGCCGGCGCCCTGCTCGCGGGCGCCGATGACTCCGCGGCGCGGTTTCCGGAGCCGGCATCCGAGCAGCTGCGCGAGGGGGTCGACGGTCAGCTCCCGGAGTACGCGGCGGCGGAGCTGACGCCCGAGCTGCTGCGCGCCGGGCTGCTGCGCGACGGCTCGGTGCTCGTGCGCGGCCTGCTCGACCGCGACGAGGCGATCGCCTTCGCGGCCGAGATCGAGCGCGCGGTCAGGTCCCGGGAGGCGTTCGAGGCCGGCGACGAGCCCGAGCCGGGCTACTACGAGGAGTTCGGTGACGGGCTCGGCTACGAACGGGCCTGGGTCGGGGTCGGCGGCCTCTGGGCGGCCGACTCGCCGAAGCTGATGTTCGACATGCTCGATGCGTTCGAGCGCAGCGGCCTTCGCCGGGTGATCCACGGCTACCTCGGCGAGGTCCCGGCGCTCTCGGTCCAGAAGTGCACGATGCGCAAGGTCGATCCCGACAGTGGCTCCGGCTGGCATCAGGACGGTGCCTTTCTCGGCCAGGTCCGGGCGCTCAACGTCTGGCTCTCGCTCTCGCGCTGCGGCGATCTGGCGCCCGGTCTCGACGTGATCCCGCGACGCCTGGACGAGATCGTCGCCACCGGCACCGAGGGCGCCGCCTTCGACTGGTCGGTGGCGCCCGACGTGGTCGAGCGCGTAGCAGCCGAAGCCGGGGTTCGCCCGGTGCGGCCGATCTTCGAGCCCGGCGACGTGCTCCTGTTCGACGAGATGAACCTGCACGCGACCGCCGCCGATCCCTCGATGCCCAACCCCCGCTACGCGATCGAGAGCTGGTTCTTCGGGCTCTCCGGATTCCCGGCCGAATACGTGCCGCTGGCCTACTGATTGCGATGGACTTCGACCTCAGCCCAAGAGTGATCGAGCTTCGCGACCGGATCCGCGCGTTCATGGACGAGCACGTGTACCCGAACGAGGCCGAGGCGCTGCGGGCACTGGACGAGGAGGTCGTCCAGGGCGCCGACATCGCCTACCCGCGGATCCTGGTCGAGATCCGCGAGCGGGCGCGCTCCGAGGGCCTCTGGAACCTGTTCATGCCCGACGACGAGCATGGTGCCGGGCTCACCAACTGGGAGTACGGCGTGCTCTGCGAGGAGATGGGGCGCAGCCCCGCGATCGCGCCGATGGCCTTCAACTGCTCAGCGCCCGACACCGGCAACTCGGAGATCCTCGCCGAGCACGGCACCGCGGAGCAGAAGGAACGCTGGCTGCAGCCACTGCTCGAGGGCGAGATCCGCTCCTGCTTTTCGATGACCGAGCCCGAGGTCGCCGGGTCGGACCCGCGGACCCTGCAAGCGCGCGCGGAGCTCGACGGCGACGAGTGGGTCATCAACGGCCACAAGTGGTTCACCTCGGGCGCCGTCGGCGCCTCGCTCGCGATCGCGATGGTGGTCACCGACCCCGACGCCCACCCCTACGCCCGCGCCTCGATGATCCTCGTGCCCACCGACAACCCGGGCTTCGACCTGGTCCGCCCGGTGCCGGTGATGGGCCACTCGGGCGGTCCCGGCCACTGCGAGATCCGCTACGAGGACTGCCGGGTGCCGGCGGCGAACCTGCTCGGCCCGCGCCAGGCCGGCTTCGTGATCGCCCAGGACCGGCTCGGGCCGGGGCGCATCCACCACTGCATGCGCGCGATCGGCTCCTGCGAGCGGGCGATCGAGATGATGTGCGAGCGCGCCAACTCGCGCGAGGCCTTCGGCGAGAAGCTGGCCGAGAAGCAGTTCGTCCAAGACTTCATCGCCAAGTCGCGGATCGAGACCGAGCAGGCACGCCTGCTGACCCTGATGGCCGCCTGGAAGATGGACACCTACGGCAAGAAGGAGGCGCGGCGTGAGATCTCGATGATCAAGGTCGTCGCCGCCAACGTGGTCATGGACGTGCTCGACCGCGCGATCCAGGTCCACGGCTCGCTCGGGATGTCCGACGACACGCCGCTTGCCGGGATGTGGCGCTTCAGCCGCATGCTCAAGGTCGCCGACGGTCCGGACGAGGTGCACAAGATGGTCGTCGCCCGGCGCGAGCTCAACAAGGCCTCGAAGCGGGTCGAGGAAGCGGCGGACCCGGTCTCCACGGCGCCGGCGCCGACCGCCGCCTAGTCCCGCACTCAGGCGTCGCGAGAGGCGAAGACCACCGCGCGGTCACCGCCGGTGTACTGCGGGTTCTGGCCCTCGGCCGGCTCGGCGAACTCGACCCGGGCGAAGTCCGCGACCCGCGCCATCTGAGCGAGCGCCGTCCGGTTCGGGATCAGGCTGAGCACGTCGCCGGTCGAGGCGAGCGAGGAGAGGATCGGGCCTTCGTCCTGCTCGACGACGACCGCGAAGCTGCCCTCGGCCCGATGGAGCTGGTCGCTTCGCCCCTGGCCGTGGACGAGCGGCTCGGACTGACGGGTGAGCTGGGTCTCGATCACGCAGAGGTCGCGAGTGCAACCCCGCGCCAGCCGCAGCACGCCCATCGGGTTCTCGACGTGGTAGATGAGGCCGAGCACGAGCACGACGTCGAACTCGCCCAGGTCCTCGGGGCGCAGGTCGAAGACGTCGGCCTGGCGCAGCTCGAGCCGATCGGCGCCGATCTCGAAGTGGTCGCGAAGCAGGGTCGCGCGGCGGATGTTGCTCTCGCGGACGTCGACGGCGAGCACCCTCGAGGCCCCCCACTCGAGCAGGCGGTGGGAGAACCAGCCCTCGTTGCAGGCGAGGTCGAGGGCCGTGGCGCCGGGGCCGGCCGCCGCCAGCGCCGCACGAACTCGGGCCTCGATCAGCTCGGCGCGGGTGTGGTGCACGCTCGACATCTCGGGCCCCATTACCGGCGTCTCGCGCCCATCGCGCAGCCGCCACGGATAGACCCACGGCGGCCCCTCCAGCTCCTGGTCGAGCGATGACATCGCAGGGCCTACGGAAGCCGGTCCACGGCCTCGCCGGCGGCCTCGGCGAGACGCTCGACCGTGCGCGCGAACTGGGTCGCGCCGGAGTCCTCGGCGTCGCCGTACTGGCCGGCCGCGTAGCGCGCATAGACGCCCTCGAGGATGATCGCCAGCTTCCAGAGGCCGAGGGCGACGTAGAAGTCGATCTCGGAGAGGTCGCGCCCGGAGCGCGCGGCGTAACGGCGCCGGACGTCCTCACGCGAGGGAAAGCCCTCGGCCGCCGTCGCCGGGTTCAACAGCGGCGCCAGCGTGTCGCCCTCCTCGCCCCAGTAGACGAGCAGCAGGCCGACGTCGGCGAGCGGGTCGCCGAGCGTGCACAGCTCCCAGTCGACGACCGCGGCGACCTCGCCTGCTGGGGAGAGGATCATGTTGTCGAGGCGGTAGTCGCCGTGCACGATCGTCGCCGGCCCCTGCTCGGGGATCCGCGCCGCGAGCCGGTCGTGGACCTCGTCGACGAGCGGCAGCTCGCGAGTGTGCTGCTTTGCCCACTGGCCCTGCCAGCGGTGCAGCTGGCGGGCGACGTAGTCCTCCTTCTTCGCCAGCTCGCCGAGGCCGACCCGGTCGGGGTCGACCGCGTGAATCGCGACCAGCGTGTCAACCACCCGGTCGCCGATCGCGCGCCGGTCGTCGGGGTCGGGAAACTCGCCCGCCTCGTTCAGCGAGCGCAGGATCGGGCCCTCGACCCAGCCCATGACGTAGAAGGGGTCGTCGCCGTCCTCGCAGAGGCCGATCACCGGCGGCACCGGTACGTCGGTGCCCTGCAGCGCGGAGATGATCCGGTGCTCTCGCCCCATGTCGTGGGCCGATGCAAGCCGGGCGCCGAGCGGCGGCCGGCGCAAGGCCCAGCGGCGCCCGGCGGCGTCGGCGACGGCGTAGGTGAGGTTCGAGCGCCCGCCGGCGATCCGCTCGAAGGAAAGCGGCAGCTCGACCTCGCCGGCGTTGGCGGCGAACCAGGCCTCGACCCGGGGCACGTCGATTCCCTCAGTAGCCTGCTCGCCCATGGCGGCGAAGCCTATTGCCCTGGTCGTTGATTTCGGCGGCGTGCTCACGACCAGCATCTGGCCGGCGTTCGCCTCCTTCTGCGCGACCGAGGGCCTGGCGCCGGAGACCGTCCGCGACCTCTTCCGCGGCGACGCGGAGGCCCTGAAGCTGCTCCGGGGGCTGGAGACCGGCGAGCTCTCCGACCCGGAGTTCGAGGCCAGGTTCGGGGCGATGCTGGGGCTCGAGCAGCCCGAGGGCCTGATCACGCGGATGTTCGCCGACCTGCAGCCGGAGGTAGCGATGGTCGACGCCGTGCGGGCCGCTCACGCGTGCGGGTTGAAGACCGGGCTGATCTCGAACTCGTGGGGCCTCGGGATCTACGACCGCGCGCCGACCGAGCTATTCGATGTCGCCGTGATCTCCGGCGAGGTCGGGCTACACAAGCCGCAGCCGGAGATCTACCTGCTCGCCTGCGAGCGGCTCGAGGTCGAGCCGAGGGAGGCCGTGTTCGTCGACGACCTGCGCGAGAACTGCGCCGGCGCCGAGGCCGTGGGGATGACCGCGCTGCTGCACCGCGACCCGAGCGAGACGGTGGCGAATCTCGAGCAGCTGCTCGGGGTCGAGCTCAGCACGAATCACCGATGAGGCCGACGCCGACCTCGATCCGCTGCTGGAGGGCTTTCGAGACGACCGTGGTCTTGCCATCGTCGTCGACCACGCACGCGTTGCCCTCCGTCACCCGCCAGTAGCGTGACCAGTTGATCGAGGTCGGGTAGGGGCCGAGCTCGCCGGCATCGACGGTGAAGGCTTCGGGCCCCTGCACGGTCACGTCGAGCCCCTCGAGCCCCCACGCGCGAGCGCCGTCGACCCGGTAGAGCCGCCAGTCGTCGCCGCTCCAGACCGGCTGCAGATAGTCGAGGCCGGAGTCGATCAGCGCCACCTCGTCCTCGGCGAGATGGTCGCGCGGCGCGTCCGGCACCGCCACGTAGCTGACCGCGTGGTCGTGCAACCAGGCGTAGTAGGTCTCGCGGTCGAGCTCGCCGTCGGTGAACAGGTCGAAGTCCTCCGACTCGAGCTGTCGCAGCCAGCCGCGGGCGATCGGGTAGTCACGGGCCACATAGGCGGCCTCCCAGCGATTCTTCGTCGGCGGGATCTCGATCCGGAAGCTCTCGCCGCCGGCGGCCAGCCGGTCGAGTTCGCCGAGCAGCGGCTCGTAGAAGGCGCGTTCGGTCGAACGGTCCCCGGCCGCCTTGCGCACGTCGCGCACCGGAGCGACGAGCTGCCAGTAGAGCAGCGGGAGCGAGACCGCCAACACCACCCATCGCCCGCGCGGCCACAGGACCAGCGCCAGCACCGGGCCGGCGAAGAGTGCGCCGAGACGGGTGACGTTGCCGCCGAGCGGGTTGTCGATCACGAACAGCAGCAGCGCCAGCAGCGCGTAGAGCACGGTTCCGACACGCAGGGTGCGGTACTCGGCGGGGACGAGCCAGAGGACGACGACGGCGAGCAGCGGGATCGCGATGAAGGCCGAGAACACGAACGGCTCGAAGCCCCCGTTCGGGAAGGCGAGGTTGAGCAGGGCGATCGGCACCAGCGAGCCGCCGGCGAGCGCGAGGCCCTGGCGCCGACCCCCGCAGAGCGCGATCGCGGCCCCGGCGAGGGCGACGAACAGCCCGGCGACGGGGCTGGCGAGGCTGGCGCCGGCCGCGAGCACCGTCGCGCCGGCGAGCGAGCGGTCCACCGCCAGCAGCGCGCCGAGCCCGAAGGGGACCGCGAGCAGAAACGGGATCCGCCCGGTCAGCAGCCAGGTCGCGATCGCGGCCGCAAACCACAGCGACGGCACCAGGGCCCTGTCGGGGAAACGGCGGCGGGCGAGGATCGCAAACAGCGGGGCGGCGACCACGACCGCGATCGCACCGGTGAGACGTGGCCCGAGCAGGGCGCCGAGGGGCGGATAGAGGACGCTGTAGGAGAGCAGGTAGTGGCCCGAGTACCAGGCGTTGTTCCAGATCGCGTAGCCATGGTCGGAAAACAGGTCGGCGCGGAACGTGGCCGCGGCCAGATCCTGACTCGATGGCGCCCAGACGAGGTAGACGGCCGCGAGCGCCGCCGCCAGCAGCGTCGAAGCGAGCACGGTCGTGCGGGGCGAAGCGGCCTGCAAGCGCCTTAGCCTTGCACGATGGAACTCGGCACCATCGACCTCGGGGGGCAGATCGATCGCGTCTGGAGCGCGATCGGCAGCTTCGCCGAGAACTTCGCCCGCATCGACCTGCCGTATCTGGGCGCGGCGCTGCTGCTCTCGCTGGCGTTGCAGCTGTGTCGCGCGCACGCCTGGTCGAACGCGCTGCGCGCGGCCTACCCCGGCGGCGCGGTCTCCGAGCGGGGGGTGGTCGGAGCCTTCCTCGTCGGTTCGGGAATGAACGGGATCCTGCCGGCGCGCGGCGGCGACGCGATCAAGATCGTGCTCGCAAAGCGCAGCGTTCGCGGCGCCTCCTACCCGGCGATCATCTCCTCGTTCGTCGTCCTCGCTCCGTTCGACACCGGGATCGGCATCGTCGTCCTGCTCTACGCGATCACCCAGGGACTGCTGCCCGCGGCACCGCGGCTGCCGGAACTGCCGGCGTTCGACATCTCCTTCTGGGCCGCGCATCCGCAGCTGCTGCTGCTGACGACCACCGTGCTCGCGATCGCCCTGGTCGTGCTGATCGCTGTGCTCGCCCGGCGGGTGGAGGAGTTCTGGCAGAAGCTCAAGCAGGGCGTGGCGATCTTCCGCGAGCCGCGCCGCTACCTGCGTCAGGTGCTCGCCTGGCAGGCGGCCGGCTGGTTGCTGCGCTTCGCCTCCTTCTGGCTCTTCCTCGACGCCTTCCGCATCGGCGGCTCGTTCGACAACGTGCTCCTGGTCATGTGCGTACAGGCGATCACCGGTGCCCTGCCGTTCACCCCGGGCGGCGCCGGCGCCCAGCAGGCGTTGCTCGTGGTCGCCCTCGAGGGGCCCACCTACGCGGCGGTCCTCGCCTACTCGGTCGGCCAGCAGCTCGCGGTCACGGTCTGGTCGGTGGCGATCGCCTTCATCACCCTCGGCGTCGTCTTCCGCGCCTGGGACCTGCGCCGCCTGATCCGCGAGGGCCGCAGCGCCCGGGGGGATCCGGAGCCGGAGACCTAGTCCTTCGCGTACTCGACGCGGATCTGCTTGCCCTCGAGCTTGGTCCCGTCGAGACGCTCGAGCGCGACCTTGGCGTGCTCATCGGGCAGCTCGACGAAGGAGAAGCGCTCGAGCACCCGGATCGCGCCGATCTGCTCGCCGGGGATCACCGCGCCCTCGGTCAGTGCCCAGCGCAGGTTGTCCTCCGTGATCCCGCTGCGCTCGCCGCGGTTCACGAACAGCTTCACGTGGCCGTTGCCGGCCGCCGGCTTCGCGGCCTCGCTGTCGCGCCTGGCCGGGCGTTCGCGATCGTGGTCGCGCCGCCGCGGCCGCGGGGCGTGCTCGATCCGCTCCTCGGGCGGCTCCCACTCGCCGATCGCGGTCTTCGCCTCGCGCTCGATCCGGGGGATCTCGTCGGCCTGCTTGTGGGTGACGAAGGTGATCGCGCGGCCGGTGCGGCCGACCCGCCCGGTGCGGCCGATCCGATGCACGTAGATCTCGGTGTTGTTGGGCAGGTCGTAGTTGATCACGTGGGTGACGTGCTCGATGTCGAGCCCGCGGGCGGCGACGTCGGTGGCGACCAAGAGCGGCATGCCGCGCTCCTTGAACTGGATCATCACCCCGTCGCGCTGGCCCTGGCTCATGTCGCCGTGCAGCGCCTTGACCCGCAGGCCGCGATCGGCGAGCTGCCGGTCGAGCTTCGCGGCGCCGATCTTGGTGCGGCAGAAGATGATCGCCTGCTCGGGCTCCTCGGCACGCAGGACCTCGATCAGGCGGTCGGTCTTCTCGCGCGGCTCGACCTCGACGTAGGCCTGCTCGATCGCGTCCACGGTGAGCTGCTTCGGCGTCACCTTGATCGTCACCGGGTCGTACATGTGCGCCTCGGCCAGACGCGCGATCGGGGCCGGCATCGTCGCCGAGAAGAGGCCGGTCTGGCGCCCGGACGGGCACATCCGCAGGATCTTCTCGACGTCCTCGATGAAGCCGAGATCGAGCATCTCGTCGGCCTCGTCGAGGACCACGTAGCGAGCCGAGGTGAGGACCAGCGAGCGGCGCGAGAGCAGGTCCATCATCCGGCCGACGGTGGCGACCACGACCTGGGCGCCGTGGCGCAGCCGCGACTGCTGGGTCGCGATCGGAGCGCCGCCGAAGACGGCGACGATCTCGACGTCGAGGTGCTCGGCGTAGGCGCGCAGTGCCTGGGTCACCTGGATGCAGAGCTCGCGGGTCGGCGTCATCACGATCGCCTGCGTCTCCTCGGAGCTCGGATCGAGGTACTGGAGCATCGGCAGGCCGAAGGCCGCAGTCTTGCCGGTGCCGGTCTGGGCCTGGCCGATGACGTCGTGCCCGGCGAGCAGCTCGGGGATCACCTGTTCCTGGACCGCGGTCGGCTCGGTATAGCCGAGCTCCTCGAGCGCGAGCAGGATCTCGGGCTTGAGACCGAGCTCCTTGAACTGCTTCATGCGCTCGGGTCCAGGAGCAGCTTGCCGGCGGTGAGCCGGCCGGCGAGGTCCTCGTGGGCGCGCCTCGCCTCCGAGAGCGGGTAAACGCCGCCGACGACGACCTCGAGCTCACCCGCGGAGACGGCGTCGAAGAGATCGCCGAGCATCGCCGCGACCTCGTCGCGGCGCGAGAGCAGATGCATGAGCCAGAAACCGATCACGGAGCGAGAGTGTCGCAGCAAGTGACCCGTAGCGACCTCGTTCTGCTCGCGTGAGGCAATTCCGAAGACCACCATGCGGCCGAGCGGGGCCAGTACCCGCAGGCACGATTCGAACGCCGCGCCGCCGCTCATCTCGAGCACCGCGTCGACCTCGCGTCCCTCGTTGGCGTCGACGATCGCCGCGCCCAGATCGTCGGCGCGCGAGTCGACCGTCGCGTCGGCGCCGAGCCGCGAGGCCAGCTCCCGCTTCTGCTCGCTCGAGGCCAGCGCGATCACCCTGCCCCCTGCCCGCTTGGCGAGCTGGACGGCGAGCGTCCCGGTGCCGCCGGCCGCCGCCTGGACGACGATTGTCTCCCCCGCCTGCAGCCGCGCGCACCGGTGCACGATCGCGTGCGCGGTGAGCCCCTGGAGCAGCAGCGACGCCGCCTGGTCGTCGCTGACCGCCTCCGGCACGTCGACGAGCCAGTCATCGGGCACGGCGACGCGCTCGGCGTAGCCGCCGGCAGGCAGGATCGCCGCCACCCGGCGACCATCGGCGGTGCGTCCGGCGATCTCGCCTCCGGGCGTCATCGGCAGGCTCTGCTCGGCGATGTAGTCGTTGCGGGTCGCGTGCGTATCGGCGAAGTTGACCCCGGCGCGGGCGACCTCGACGACGACCTCTCCCTCCCCCGCCTCGGGCTCGGGCAGATCGGCGAGCTCCATCACCTCGGGCCCGCCGAACTCCTCTATGCGAACGGCTCTCATCGGCCGCCAGTGTGTCAGGATCACGCGCCGTGTCTCTGACCGTCGTCGGCTCGATCGCATTCGACAGCGTCAAGACCCCGTTCGGGGAGCGCGAGCGCATGCTTGGGGGCTCGGCGGTGCACTTCTCGCTCGCTGCGAGCTTCTTCACCGACGTCCGCGTCGTCGGGCCGGTCGGCGACGACTTCGGCCCCGAGCAGCTCGCGGTGCTCTCCAGCCGCGGCATCGATACCGCCGACATCGAGCACGTGCCCGGGGGCAAGACGTTCTTCTGGCGCGGTCACTACGACCACGACATGAACGTCGCCCACACGGACGAGACCGATCTCAACGTCTTCGCCGACTTCGAGCCGAAGCTCTCGCAACGCTCCTGCGAGGCGCAGATGCTCTTCCTCGGGAACATCCAACCGGATCTCCAGCGCCGGGTTCGCCGTCAGTCGTCGGCCAGCTTCGCCGGCCTCGACTCGATGAACCTGTGGATCGACACCGCTCGCGACTCGCTCGTCGCGGCGATCGCCGAGGTCGACTGCCTGCTGCTCAACGACGCCGAGCTGCGGATGCTGACCGGGGAGCCGAATCTGGTTTATGCGGCGCGGGCGACGATGGAGATGGGCCCGACCGTGATCGTGGCCAAGCGCGGCGAGTACGGGGCCGTGCTGTTCACCGCCGAGGGCTCGTTCGCGATCCCCGGCCTGCCGCTCGAGGACGTCCGCGACCCGACCGGCGCCGGCGACAGCTTCGCCGGCGGCTTCCTCGGCTACCTCGACGGGGTCAGGGTCACCGGCGGCCACGACGACCGCGCGCTGCGCCAGGCGATGGCGTACGGATCGGTGATGGCCTCGTTCAACGTCGAGGACTTCGGCACCGCGCGGCTCTCGGCGCTCAACGAGCGCGAGATCGCCGAGCGGCTCGCCGCGTTCAAGCGGCTGACCCACTTCGAGGCGCTGCCGGCCTAGTCCGAGTCGGCTCTGTCGCACCGGCCGGGGGCCCGCGGGCCTTGAGGTGCGAGAATGATCGGCGAAAAGCAGATCGACCGAGGAGGGGCCGATGGCGCCAGAGCAAGAGACTTCGCAGGACGGCGGCGGCGTCGCAACCGCGAACGCGGCCAAGGACACGCTGACGGTCACCGACAACCGCACCGGCGAGAGCTATGAGCTCGAGATCACCGACGACACGGTGCGGGCCATGGATCTGCGCCAGATCAAGGTGACCGAGGACGAGTTCGGGATGATGTCCTACGACCCGGCCTTCCTCAACACGGCCTCGTGCCGCTCGGCGATCACCTACATCGACGGTGATGCGGGGATTCTCCAGCACCGCGGGATCCCGATCGAGCAGCTGTGCGAGCAGTCGAACTTCCTCGAGGTCGCCTTCATGCTCGTCTACGGCGAGCTCCCGACCCAGGCCCAGCTCGAGCGCTGGACCTTCGACATCACCCACCACACCTTCTTTCACGAGGACATCAAGCAGTTCCTGCAGGGGTTCCGCTATGACGCCCATCCGATGGGCATGCTGCTGGCCGGCGTCGGCGCGCTGTCGACCTTCTATCCGGACGCGAAGCACATCGACGACCCGGAGGAGCGCTACATGGCGGCGGTCAGGCTGATCGCCAAGGTGCCGACCCTGTCCGCGTTCGCCTACCGCCACAACATGGGGCTCCCGTACGTGTATCCGGACAACGACCTCTCCTACTCGGAGAACTTCCTCTCGATGATGTTCAAGAAGACGGAGATGAAGTACGAGCCCGATCCGCGGCTGGCGAAGGCACTCGACGTGCTCTTCATCCTCCACGCCGACCACGAGCAGAACTGCTCGACCAACGCCGTGCGCGCGGTCGGCTCCTCGCAGGTCGATCCCTTCTCGGCGGTGGCCGCCGGGGTCGCGGCGCTCTACGGGCCGCTGCACGGCGGCGCCAACGAGGCGGTGCTGCGGATGCTGCGGCGGATCGAGACGGTCGACAACATCCCCGGCTTCCTCGAGGGGGTCAAGAACCGCGAGGAGAAGCTGATGGGCTTCGGCCACCGGGTCTACAAGAACTACGACCCGCGGGCGCGGATCATCAAGAAGCACGTCGACGAGGTGCTCGAGGCGACCCAGTACAACCCGCTGATCGAGATCGCGACCGAGCTCGAGAAGCAGGCGCTCGACGACGAGTTCTTCACCTCCCGCAAGCTCTATCCGAACGTCGACTTCTACTCCGGGTTGATCTACGAGGCACTGGAGCTGCCGACCGAGATGTTCACGGTCATGTTCGCGATCCCGCGGACCGCCGGCTGGGTCGCCCAGTGGCTGGAGATGGTCGACGACCCGGAGCAGAAGATCGCCCGCCCGCGCCAGATCTACACCGGCGACCGCGACGTCGATTACACGCCGATCGCCGATCGCGACGGGCCCGAGAAGATCACCAACGAGGCTCTGCGCCGGCCGGTGCGAAAGCGCCGCGGCGCCTAGCGGGCTCAGCGGCCTGGCCTACAAGCTGACGATCCGGCGCGGCTCGAACGTCGACCGAGAGTCGTTCGCCAGCCTCGGTGAAGCGATCGACGCGGCCGAGCGCCACGCTGCGGCGGCGCGACGTGACGGCGCCCTGCCGGCGGTCAGCGCGTTGCGCGAGTTCGAGCCGGGCGATCGCGTCTCGGCACGCCTGGAGATCTCGACCGGCGGCCTCCTGCGCGGCCGCTCGGCGGGTGTCGACGTGATGGGCGACGGCTCGCTGGTCCCGTTCGGTGGCGGGATCACCCGGCAGGCGCTCGAGCCCCGCGGCCGGGAGACGCCATTCGACGCCGTGCGCCGCGAGCTCGAGGCCTAATCTGATGGCGATGGCGGAAACCGAGACCGAGGTCCCGAAGGGCAGCGAGGCGGTCGGCCGCCGGGTTCCCCTGCCACGCGGCGCCCGGACCCCGATCACCGTCTACGTCAACGGGATCGCCCAGGAGCGGGGCAAGGACTACGAGCTCGGCCATGGCGAGCTCGTCTTCAACCGCCCGATCGTCAAGGAGAGGGTCGGCCTGGGCCGCTGGATGGCGATGTACCTGGGGCTGTTCGGCACCTACCGCAAGCACGAGACAATCGACGTCGAGTACCACCTCGACGGGGACAAGCGCACTCACCTGG
Organism: Solirubrobacterales bacterium; assembly: GCA_036561205.1. Taxonomy (GTDB): domain Bacteria; phylum Actinomycetota; class Thermoleophilia; order Solirubrobacterales; family 70-9; genus WHSW01. The sequence goes on along the minus strand of DATBPT010000017.1, from coordinate 1,855 downwards.
CCTCCGATCTCGAAGTTCTCCCTGGGGCCGAGACTTGAACGACGAGCAGGTCAGGGGCGAGCTGGCGGCCCGAGCCGGCGAGGACGGCATCGTCGAGCGGCTGGCGAAGCGGACCGGCGCGAGCGCCAAGGCGTCCGCCGTGTTCGGCAAGCCGGTCGAGCGCGAGGGGGTGACCGTGATCCCGGTCGCCCGGGCGCGCTGGGGGTTCGGGGGCGGCAGCGGCACCAGTCAAGAGGGCAGCGGCGGGGGCGGGGGCGGCGCCGGGATCGTCTCGCCGCTCGGCTACATCGAGGTCCGCGAGGGTGGCGCCGAGTTCAAGCCGATCCGCGACCGGCGCTTGATCGGGCTCGGCGTCGCCGCGCTCGGCGTCGCAGCAGTCGCGGCGGCACGGATCGCCGGCCGGCGTTCCTAGTCAGGCGGCGACCGCAGCGGCGGTGCCGAGCCCGGCGAGCTCGGCGACGCGTTCGCGGTGCTGGCGCGAGGAGCCGAGCAGCTGCGCACCAACGCGGGCGCGCTTGAGGAAGAAGTGGATGTCGTGCTCCCAGGTGAAGCCGATCCCGCCCAGCGTCTGGATCGCGTTGTGGGTCACGGCGGTGGCGCTGTCGGAGGCACGGGCCTTCGCCATCGAGGCCGCGAGCGGCAGGGCGTCGGGCTGCGCGTCGGCGGCCCAGGCCGCGTAGTAGGTGAGCGAGCGCGCCTCCTCGACCTCCCAGAGCATCTCGGCGAGCCGGTGCGAGACCGCCTGGTAGGCGCCGATCGGGCGGTCGAACTGCTGACGCTCCTTGGCGTACTCGACCGCGATCTCAAGCGCCCGCTGCGCAACGCCGACCAGCTCGGCGGCGAGCGCGACGACGCCGATGTCGACCGCGGCCGCGACGTCGCCCGGCAGCGGGTCGCCACCGTCGGCCGAGGCGCGGAAGTAGGCGCGCGTGGTGTCGATCAGGTCGAGCCGCTCGAGCGTCGCCGCCCCCGGCTCGACCAGGCGCGCTCCCTCGCCGTCGTTGAGGACGAGGATCGCGGCGCCCGCGGCCGCGCCGACGATCGGCTGTTCTTCGGGCGTGAAGGCGGCGGCGCCTCGCTGCTCTCCCGAGGCGATCCCGGGCAGCCAGCGACTCTTCTGCTCGTCCGAGCCGGCGCGCTCGATCAGCAGCCCGGCGAATGCGTTCGAGATCATCGGCGAGGGCGCGCAGGCAAAGCCGAGCTCTTCCTGCAGGATCACCAGCTCGACCACGCCGAGGCCCTGGCCGCCGTTCTCCTCGGCGATCGCGATCCCGGGCCAGCCGAGCTCGCACATCTCGTTCCAGAGCGCGTCGTCGTAGGGGCTCTCCGACTCCGCCAGCTCACGCACCTTCTCGGGCTTGAAGCGAGCGGCGATGAACTCGCGCGCGGTCGACTTGATCTCGCGCTGCTCGTCGTTGAAGGCGAAGTCCATCGATTGCTCCCAGCTAGCTAACGCGTCAGCGAAGTTTGGGCAGTCCGAGCACCCGCTCGGCGACGATGTTCTTGAGCACGTCGGAGGTGCCGCCCTCGATCGAGTTGGCCCGCGAGCGCAGGAACCGATAAGCCCAGAGGTTGTCCTTGGCCAGCGTGTCGGTGCCGCCGACCTCGAGCGCGAGTTCTGTCAGCGCCTGGTTGGTCGACGACCACTGCAACTTCGCGATCGAGCCCTCGGGCCCCGGGGTGCCGACCTTCATCGTCGCCGTCAGCGCCCGCATCGCGCCCAGGCGCAGGCCCTCGATCCCGATCTTCAGCCGCGCGACCTTGTCGCGGACGACGGGGTCGTCGGCGACGCCGCGCTCCTTCGCCAGCTCGATCAGCTCGTCGAGCAGCTGGCGCAGGCGGACCTGGAGGAAGA
>DATBPT010000016.1:0-10129 GCA_036561205.1 Solirubrobacterales bacterium | reverse complement strand
AGGCCTACGAGCTCGCCGACGCCGCCAACCGCGGCGACGACGAGAAGCTGCGCGACGAGCTCGGGGACGTGCTCTTCCAGGTCGTCTTCCTCTCGCTGCTGCTCGAGGAGCGGGACGCCGGCTCGCTCCCGCAGGTCGCCGAGCAGCTGACCGCGAAGCTGATCCGCCGCCACCCGCACGTGTTCGGCGGCACCGAGGCCGCGAGCGGGAGCGAGCCCGAGCTGACGGCCGGCGAGGTACTCCGCAACTGGGATCAGATCAAGCGCGAGGTCGAGGGCCGCGGCGCCGGCGACCCGTTCGCCGACATCCCGGAGAACCTGCCCGGGCTTCTGTATGCACGGAAGATCCTCCGCCGCGCCGACCCCGACGGCGGCTCGCCCGCCGACCGCGAGACCCGCGACGAGGCCGAGCAGGCGGTGGGGGAGATGCTGCTGCAGGCGGTGCGCCTGGCGCGCCGGCTCGGAGTCGATCCCGAGCTCGCGGTCAGGGCCGCCGCAGACCGCCTGCGCGACGCCTCCCGCTAGCCTCCCGCTCCGCGAATGGGCGCGATCGAACACATCCACGCACGCCAGATCCTCGACTCGCGCGGCAACCCGACGGTCGAGGTCGACGTCGCCCTCGGCTCGGGGGCGCTCGGGCGTGCCGCGGTTCCCTCGGGCGCCTCGACCGGCGAGTTCGAGGCCACCGAGCTGCGCGACGGCGGCGATCGCTGGGCCGGCAAGGGCGTCGGCAAGGCGGTCGAGAACGTCAACGAGACGATCGCCAAGGCGCTCACGGGCGCCCGGGCCACCGACCAGGTGGCGATCGACGACACCCTGCGCGAGCTCGACGGGACGCCGAACAAGTCCCGCCTCGGCGCCAACGCGATCCTCGGCGTCTCGCTGGCCACCGCCCGGGCGGCGGCGGCCGAGGCCAAGGTGCCCCTGTACCTCTACATCGCCGAGCTCTACGGGTCCGCGCGTGCGCAGGCGACCGCGCTCCCGGTGCCGATGATGAACGTGATCAACGGCGGTGCGCACGCCGACAACTCGGTCGACCTGCAGGAGTTCATGGTCGTGCCGGCCGGTGCCGCGAGCTATTCCGAGGGCCTGCGGATGGGGACCGAGATCTTCCACGCGCTGAAGGCGACGCTCAAGGGCCGCGGGCTCGGTACCACGGTCGGCGACGAGGGCGGCTTCGCCCCCGACCTCGAGTCGAACGAGGCCGCGCTCGAGGTCCTGGTCGAGGGCATCGAGGCCGCCGGCTACGTGCCCGGCACAGACGCCTTCATCGCCCTCGACCCGGCGACGAGCGAGATCTACCGCGACGCCGACGGCGCCTACGTGCTCGAGCACGAGGGCCGGGCCCTGAGCGCCGAGGAGCTGGTCGCGTACTGGGCCGAGATGTCCTCCCGCTACCCGGTGATCTCGATCGAGGACGGGATGGCCGAGGAGGACTGGGACGGCTGGGACCTGCTGACCAAGCGGCTCGGCGATCGTTGCCAGCTGGTCGGCGACGACCTCTTCGTCACCAATCCGGAGCGGCTGCGGCGCGGGATCGAGCAGGGGGTCGCCAACTCGATCCTGATCAAGGTGAACCAGATCGGCACCCTGACCGAGACCCTGGAGGCGATCGCAATCGCCCGCGAGGCGGGCTACTCGGCGGTGATCTCGCATCGATCGGGCGAGACCGAGGACACGACGATCGCCGATCTCGTCGTCGGCACGGCGACCGGGCAGATCAAGACCGGCGCCCCTTCCCGCTCGGATCGGGTCGCGAAGTACAACCAGCTCCTGCGGATCGAGGAGGAGCTCGGCGAGAGCGCCACCTACCCGGGGTTGGAAGCTTTCAGCGGAAGGTAACCCCGGTCCCGTGCCGAACCGATGAGGCGTGAGCACACGCGCCCAGGCTGCACGCGGCTACCGGCTGAAGCCGGCTCCCCGCACACGTCGCCGCGGCCGCTCGAGCAGGGTCCAATGGGACAAGGTGGGCAGGGTCGCATTGGTGCTGGTCCTGGTCGCGGTTTGCGCCTCCTACGTGAGCCCGGCGCTCAACTTCTTCGACGCATGGCGGGACTCGAAATCAGAGCACGCCTCGCTGGCCGAGTTGCAGGCCGAGAACGCGAAGCTGAAGCAGCGGATAACGAGCCTCGACGGTCCCGATGCCGCCGAGCGCGGGGCGCGCAAGATCGGCATGACCGCCGTCGGCGAGGCCGCGTACGTGGTCCGCGGGCTGTCCAAGTAACGGCGGCACAGACGTCGGGCGGCCGGGCATGAGCCCGGCGTTCACGATCGCCCCGTCCTCCGAGCGCACGCTCGACGCCGGCGCCTACCTGCTCGGCTCCGCCGAGCTGGCGCTGATCGTCTTCGGGCTCGGGTTCGCGGCCTGGCACGTACGGTCGACCGTGCTCCCCGGCTGGTCCGGAGCGCCGGCGCGGGTCGCCGAGGCGGTGATCGGGATCGCGGCGCTGATCCTGCTCGCCGAGGCGCTCGGCACCTTCGCCGCCTTCGAGGCGTGGACGATGATCGCCGGCGCCCTGGTGCTCGGAGCCGCCGCGCAATGGGCCCGGCGCCGCTACGGCGGCCGGGCTGCCGACGCCGCGCCGCCGGCGCCCGAGGCGGCTCGGGTCGCGGTCTGGCTCGCCGCGGTCGCCTGCGCCGTGGTCGCCGCCGCCTGGATGGTGCCGACCCTCGGCAGCCTCGCCGGAGGCATGGATCGTGCCGACACGCTCTGGTACCACATGCCGCTGGCGACCCGGTTCGCGCACGGCGCCCATTTCGGCTCGATCGACTACTTCGACCCGATCTTCTTCGCCTCCTACTACCCGTCGAACTCGGAGGTCGTGCACGCGGTGCCGCTGCTGGCCTTCGACCGCGACATCATCTCGCCGCTGCTCAACCTCGGCTGGCTCGCCCTCGGCCTCACCGCCTCCTACGCGATCGGCCGCCCGTACGGCCTCGGCCCGCAGAGCCTGATCGGCGGCGCGATCGCGCTCGGCGCCCAGAACCTGGTCGAGTTCCAGGCGGGCGAGGCCCTCAACGACATCGTCGGGGTGGCGCTGATCCTCTGCGCGGTCGCGATCCTCGTCAACGCCCGGGCGGCGCGAACAACCACGGGCAATGATGGGGTGGTCCTTGGGCCGGCGGCGGTCGTGGTTGCGGGCCTAGCCGCAGGCCTGGCGGCCGGCACCAAGCTCTCGTTCCTGGCCCCCGTTATTGCCCTGTTCATAGGACTGATCGTGATCGCGGGGAAGGGTGCGCGCCTGCGCACCGCCCTCTGGTTCGGAGCTCCGGCTCTGCTCACCGGCGGCTACTGGTTCGTGCGCAACCTGGTCGCGGTCGGCAACCCGATCCCGTTCACGTCGTTCGGGCCGCTCGGGCTGCCGACCCCTGAGCGCGTCTTCGAGCTCCGCCCCGGCTTCTCGGTTTTCCACTACGCGACCGATTTCGGCGTCTGGTCGGATTGGTTCTTCCCCGGGCTCGACGACTCCTTCGGCTTCCTCTGGCCGCTCGTCCTCGCCGCCTTCCTCGGCGCCGCCGTCTATGCGCTCTGGCGCGGCGCCGACCCGCTGCTGCGGGTGCTCGGCGCCGTCGTCATCTTCACCGCGGTCGCCTACGTGTTCACGCCGCTGACCGCGGCCGGCGAGGAGGGCCGGCCGATCGCCTTCGTCTGGAACGTCCGCTACATCGCCCCGGCGGCCGCGGTCGGGCTCGCGATCCTCCCGTGCCTGCCGATCGCGCGGCGCAGCGAGCGCGCCCGGCAGCTGACCCTGGCCGGGCTCGCGGTCCTCTTCGCGGCCACCGCAGCGTCGCTGGTGCAGTGGCAGCAGGGCCATGTCAAGGGCGCGGTCGCGGCCGGGCTCGCGGTGCTCGCCGGCTTCGCCGCGATTCACTGGCTGCGCGCCCAGGATCGCTGGGGCCCAGGAGCGCCAATCGCCTGGGTCGCCGGGCTCGCCGCCGTGGTCGCGCTCGGCGCCCTCGGCGCCGGCTGGTGGGAGCAGCGCCACTACCTCGAGCGCCGCTACGAGAACCTGAGCCCGCAGCTGAAGCTCGCCGACGCCGCCCGCTGGGCCCGCGACCTGCGCGACGCGAAGGTCGCCGTGAGCGGCATCCGCGGGGTCTTCAACCAGTACCCGTTCTACGGCACCGACCTCTCGAACCAGGTCCAGTGGCTCGGCCGCACCGGTTCCGACGGCGCCTACGAGCGGATCCCGACCTGCGCCGAGTGGCGCCAGGCGCTCGCCGACGGCGGCTACACCCACGTCGTCACCACCTACGACCCCTACAACCCCGGCACGCTCACGGACACCAAGGAAGCGCTGTGGACGCGCGAGGACCCGAGCTCGAAGCAGATCCTGCGCGACGGGCCGGTGAGCGTGTTCGAGCTCCAGGCGCCGCCCGACGCCGCCCTCTGCGGCGATCTCCCCGACCTCAGCCAGGCCGAGCTCGACGGCGAATCCGTCAACTCCGACCCGACCGCGAACCAGCCCTGAGCGGAGCCTGAGCATGCTCTCGATCTACGCCTGCACCCTGCTGATCGCCGGCGCCTCGCTGGTCGTCGGCAGGGCGATCCTGGCCCTGCTCGGCCAGCGCCGGCCCGCCTGGCTCTCCGCCGCCACCGGCTTTGCCGCGCTCGTCGTCGCGGCGCCGCTGCTGCTGCGCCTGCCGGGCCGCGCGACCACGGCGGCGGTCCTGCTCGGCATCGCCGTGATCGCCGCGGCGGCGATCGCCCTGCGCGATGTTCGCCGCTCCGGCGACGCGCACCTGTGGCCGCTCGGCGTCGCCGCGGTCGCGATCGTGCTCGCCGCCGGGACGCTGCCGTTCCTGATCTCGGATCGGGTCGGCGTGCTCGGCGAGGGCGTCTACACCAACGACCACGCGGCGCAGCTCTACTGGGCCGACTGGCTCCAGCACGGCTTCGGGCCCGAGCCGAGCGCGGTTCGCTTCGGCTACCCGATCGGCCCCCAGGCGGTGGCCGTGATCGCCGCCCAGATCACCGGCGCGAGCCTGATCGGCGCCTTCAACGGGCTCCTGCTCGCGATCCCCGCGCTCACCGCGCTGACCGCGCTCGCGGGCCTCGGCGGGATGCCCCCTGGGCGCCGGATCGCGATCGCGGCGCTCAGCGGCCTGCCATACCTCGCCGCCTCGTTCTTCGCCCAGAGCGCCTTCAAGGAGACGGCGATGGCGCTCTTCGTGCTCGCCTTCGCGCTCGCGCTGCAATCCCGCAGCGCCGCCGAGGACGAGGCGAGGCCACCGCCGTGGCGCTCGGTCGTCGCGATCGGCCTGCTGATGGCGGCGGCGAGCGTGTTCACCTTCAGCGCCCCCGGCCTGGCCTGGTTCGCGATCGCGATCCCGATCTGGCTCCTGCTCGAGGCGCGCGGCGGCCGCAGCCCGGTCAACTGGGGCGCCGTGCGCGACAGCCTCGCCGCGCACAAGGTCACCCTCGTCGTCGCCGTCGTGATCGTGCTCGGGATCGCCGCGGTCGCGTTCACGCCGGCGCGCGAGTTCGCCTCCAAGATCGCCGACGTTCAGGACTCCGCCGGGCGGCTGAGCTCGCCTGTGTTCCCCGGCGAGGCGTTCGGAATCTGGCCCGCGGGCGACTTCCGGGTCGTCCGCGGCGAGGTCTCCGGCTCGCTGCTGGCGGTGGCGCTGGGGGCGGTCGCGGCGGGCTTCGGCGCCCTGACGCTCTGGCGCCGGCGCCAGTTCGCGCTCCTGGCGATGCTGGTCACCGGCGCCGTCGTCTACCTCGGCACCCGCAGGTTCGCCGAGATCCACGTGCAGGCGAAGGCGCTGATGGTGATCGCGCCGCTGGTGCTCCTGGTCGGGCTGCGGGCGCTGCTCGCGCCGCCGCGCAACCTCGTCCGCTACGCCTTCGGTGTGCTCGTCTTCGCCGCCGCCGCCGGATCGACGCTGCTCGCCCTGCGCGATGCCCCGGTCGGCTTCGACGACCGCCAGCTCGGGCTCGAGCGGCTCGCCGAGCGGGCCGACGGCGAGTCCGTCGCCTTCCTCGGGGTCGACCGCTTCGCCGGCTACTACCTGCGCGGGACGCTCGCCCGCGCTCCGGCGGGCTACGTTCCGGAGGAGATCGCTTCGCGGCCCGACAAGCGCTGGCAGCAGGGCCTGTCCGCGGACTTCGACTCGCTCGAGTCGGGTCAGCTCGACCGGTTCAAGTACGCGATCACGACCAAGGCCGCCTTCCAGTCGACCGCTCCGTCCAACTTCGAACCGGTCCTGCAATCGGGCGACTACGTGCTCTGGGCGCGCAGCGGCGAGACCCCGCGCGCCAAGATCCTGCCCGCCGAGGGCACCGAGGGCGCGGTCGCCGTCTTCAACCCCGGCGCGAGCTTCGACTGCGCCGGCGGTGGGCCGAAGCGCAAGGGCGAGGCCGTGGTCACGCCCGAGCCCGCCCGGGCCGCGTACACGGCCTGGCGACAGCCGCCGCCGCCGGACGCCAGCGTCGCCGGCCAGGACCGGGGCTGGCAGGCGCCGGGCAGCGCCGCGATCGCCCTCGACCTTCCGACGGCCGGCGACTACGCACTCTCGCTCCAGTACCACTCCCAGGTGCCGCTGACCGTCTCGGTGGACGGCGAGCAGGTGGCCGAGCTGCCCGCCTCGCTCGACGGCATGTACCTGAGCGGGGCCGGCCGCGGCGCCTTCTGGCCGGCGGGCGAGGTCGCTCAGGCGACGGCCGGCGAGCACGAGGTCACGGTCGAGGCCGCCGAGCCCGGCGGGCTGGCCGGCACCCTGAACGCCCGTCGCCTCGTCTGGCTCGGCGATCTCGCGGCCTCGCCGGTCGCCGATCCCGAGACGCTCGCGCTCGCCGCCGCCTGCGGCCGCTACGTCGACCACTACGCCTACGAGAAGAACGGGGGAGGGGGCTGATGCCGCACTTCGGCACCCCCGACGAGGGCCCGTCGCCGGTGCTCGGCGGCGAGACGCCGGAGCGCGCCGACGAGACGGCGAAGCTGGTCTTCGTCGGCGGCACCGGTCGCAGCGGCACCCACGTTCTCGCGCAGCTGATCTCGCGCCACAACCGCTACGGGCTGGTCCCGGTCGAGGTCCGCTTCCACACCGACCCCGAGGGCTTCCCGGGCCTGCTCTCGGGCGAGGTCACGCCGCAGCAGTTCGTCAAGCGGATGCGCGGCTTCTGGTGGAAGGGCTTTCAGACCAACCGCTTCCGCGGCATGTACCGGTTCGTCGACCGCGACCGCTTCGACGCCGCGCTGGCGAGCTTCGAGACCGGCCACGGCGACGACCTCGTCTCTGCCTGCCGCCGGCTCTTCTACGACCTGCTCTGGTTTCGGGTCGAGGAGGAGGATCGCGCCCTCGCCCTGGTCGAGCAGAGCACCGACAACGTCGCCCAGGCCGAGACCCTGGCCAGGGTGTTTCCGGAGGCGAAGTTCATCCACGTGGTCCGCGACGGACGCGACGCCTCGGCCTCGCGGGTCGCCCAGACCCGGGGCATCGTCCGGCCGCGGACCAAGGTCCAGGGGATCGAGTGGTGGGAGCAGCGCATCCGCGCGATCGAGCACGGCGCCGACTCGGTTCCGGAGGGGCGCTTGCTGACCATGAGCCTCGACGAGCTCGTCCGCATGCAGCGCGCCCGCGTCGCCCTGCGACCGCTGTTTCGCTTCCTCGGTGCCCCGGTCACCAAGCGCACCCGCCGCTACTTCTCCAACCGGATGACGACCGAGGAGGCGAACAAGGAACGCTGGCGCGAGGGCGTCTCCGAGCGCAAGGCGGCCGAGCTCGAGCGGCTCTACGCGGCGGCGTTGGAGCGACTCGAGGCCGATGGCGCCCGCTGCGCGCCGCTGCTTCGCCACTCGCTCGAGCGCCGCGGTGACGAGCTCGATCCGCTGGTCTACGTCTACGATCGAGCGCGATGAGCCAATCGCCCGCAGAGCTGGTCTTCGTCGGCGGCACGGGCCGCAGCGGCACCCACATCCTCAGCTACCTGCTCGACCGCCACTCGCGCTTTCACGGGGTGCCGATCGAGTGCCGCTTCCATTGCAACCCCAAGGGCCTCGCCGATGTGGTTCGCGGCGACACCGAGCCCGAGGACTTCCTGCGCAAGCTGCGCGGCTACTGGTGGCACCGGGTGCGGATCGGCGACCGCGCATACGTACGGGCGAAGTGGCGGGCGCTGGGGCGCGGCCGCGAGCGCGGCCTCTATTCGATAATCGCGCCCGACCGCTTCGAGGAAGCGGTCGGACGGTTCGAGGCCACTCATGCGGGCGACCTCCTACAAGCCTCGCGAACGCTGTTCTACGACCTGCTCCAGCCCGGCGCCGAGAAGGCCGGCAAGCCGGTGCTGGTCGAGATGAGCTGCTTCACGATCGCCGCCGCCGAAGGGCTCGCGCGGATCTTTCCCGAGGCGCGGTTCGTGCACTCGGTGCGCGACGGGCGCGACTCCGGCTCCTCCAAGGTCTCGCTGCGCCAGAAGCCCCATCACCCGACCGACGTCGCCTCCGGAATCGACTTCTGGGCCGACCGCCTGCGCCAGGCCGAGGAGGGCGTCCGCGGCCTCTCCGAAGCCGACCGCGAGCGCCTGCACGTGGTCAGCCTCGACGAGCTCGCGCATTCCGACCGCGAGGCCGCCTACGCCGAGCTGCTCGGCTTCCTCGGCGTCGCCGACGAGCCGCCGGTGCGCGACTTCTTCGACGCCGAGATCAACGCCGACGCCGCCCACCGCGAGCGCTGGCGCAAGGGCCTCACCGAGGCCGAGCAGGAGCAGATCACCGACCTCTACGAGACCACGCTCGAGCGGCTCGAGGCCGAGGGCTACCACTGCGCACCGGTGCTTCGTCGCTCATACGAGCGCACGCTGACCGCCTACGGCCATTGAGAAACCTAAGAGGGGTCTGACCCCTCTTAGAAAACGCTGTGCGAATCCTTTTCACCACATCCAACGGGACCGGACTCGGCCACCTGACCCGCTCGATGGCGATCGCCCGGCGGCTGCCGGACTCGGTCGAGCCGCTCTTCCTCACCCTCTCGGCGGCGGCGCCGGTGGTCGAGCGGATGGGCTTCGCGGTCGAGTACGTCGCCTCGTACGCGACCCCGGGGTCGGGCAACGACTACCGCTGGTCGCGGCGCCTGCGCGGCCGCCTGCGAGCGGCGATCGCCGAGGCCGATCCGGATGTGATCGTCTTCGACGGCACGCACCCGTACGAGGCGCTGCTCGGCGCCCTGCCCGCGGGCGGAACCGCGGTCTGGTGCCGGCGGCCGCTGTGGAAGCGGGGCTCGAGCCGCGTGCCGCTGGGACGCGCCGGCGCCTTCGACGCCGTGCTCGAGCCCGGCGAACTCGCCGCCGCCGAGGACGCCGGCCCCACGGTGGCGCTCCGCGACCGGGCCCACGTGGTCGCCCCGATCGTGCTCCTCGACCGCTCCGAGCTGCTCCCGCGCGCCGAGGCCGCGGCCGAGCTCGGCCTCGACCCGGAGGCGACGAACGTGCTCGTGACGCTGGGGCAGGGCGAGGAGGTGCGGGAGGCGACTCAGCGGACGCTGGCTCATTTGACGGGCAATGAGGGGATCAGGGTCGCGGCGCTCTCCTCGGCCCTTGCGCAGGCGGGCTCGGTGCCCGAGGGCGTCATTGCCCTGCAATCGACGTACCCGATGAGCCGCTACTTCGCCGCCTTCGACGGCGCCGTGGCCGCCGCCGGCTACAACGCCTACCACGAGCTGATCGAGCTCGGGGTGCCGTCGCTGTTCGTGCCCATGCCCCGCGACACCGACGACCAGCCCGCCCGGGCGCGGTACGCGGAGGCCGCGGGGCTCGGGCTCGGGCTGACCGGACCGGAGGATCCGGAGTTGGAGGCGAAGCTGGATCGGCTGCTCGAGCCGGGGGAGCGCGAGGCCGTGGCAGGGCGCTTGGCAGTTAGGGAACGGGCCGAGGGGGCGGCCGAGGCCGCCACCTGGCTCGTCGAGTTGGCGGGTTCCTCTCGCATACCGAGAGAAAGTCGCCAATCGAGCCCTCGCGGTGGGTTTCGCGACTTCCGCCGGCGCTGGGGGTCCTTCATCGCCTCGGCCCCGCGGACGGCGGTGCGACTGACGAAGCAGCAGCTGACCAAGCCCCGGGCCAGGGCGCTGGTGCTCGCGATCGGGATCGACGAGGCCGACGTCGTCTCCGCCGTCGAGCAGGCCCTGGCCGA
>DATBPT010000015.1:0-1676 GCA_036561205.1 Solirubrobacterales bacterium | reverse complement strand
CCGGCAGGGCAAGCGGCTCAGCGTCCGCAACCTGCAGGTCGAGCAGGCGCGGACGCCCGGATACGTGGCCGAGGCGCTCGGGGTGCGCCGCGGGACGAGGGCGCTGCTGATCCAGCGAACGGTGCTGGCCGATGGGGCGGTGGCCGCCCACATGCGCGACATCGTCCATCCCGAGATCGAGCTGCCCCCGGCTGAGGAGGTCCGCGCGGCGGTCGCCTCCGGGAGCATGGTGCTCGACGTGCTGATCGAGCGAGGCGTCCCGATCGCATTCGCGAGGACGCAGGTGCGGCCGCGGCTGGTCGAGCCTGGAGGGCGCCTGGGCGAGGCGATGGGCGCCACCCGGGTGACGGCCGCGCTCGAGCTGACCGAGCTCATGCACCTCGCCGGAGGCCAGGCGGTCCAGTACTCGATCGGAGTCTTCGCGCCGGGCTCGATCGACCTGCACGTGATCCGCGGCTTGACCGTTTAGGCCCGCGCGCGCACCAACCGCTGCGGAGTCTCGTCGCTGAAGTCGGAGTAGAACGCCCCCAGCGCATCGACCAGATGCGACTTCGATTCGGCCGCGAACAGAACCGGCTGGTAGTGGGTGATGTCGTAGTCGATCGTTCCCATCTGGTGGAAGTCCAGCGGCCGGATCTCCATCTGCCGGAACTCCTCGATCTCGCCGTAGCTGGAGAGGATCCCGGCGCCGTAGGCCCGCAGCTCGCCCTGCTCCCAGAGGACCCCGAACTCGATCGTGAACCAGAACAGGTCGGCGACGAACTGCACGCCGTCCTCGGTCTCGGCTGCGCGGGCGGCCTCGCCGGCGAGCCGGTTGAGCTCGGCGAACTCGGGATCGGCGAGCAGGTTGCCATGGCCGATCACCTCGTGGATCAGGTCGGGCTCGGGCGTGTACAGCGGCGCCGAGGGATGGCGGACGTACTGGGTCGAGTGGAACTCGCGATCGGCGAGGTTGCCGTAGAACTCCTTCACCGGCACGATCCCGGCGGCCGGTACGTAGTGAAATCCGGTCAGCGGCTCGAGCGCGGTCGTTACCTCGTCGAGCTGCGGGATCCGCTCGGTCGGCAGCGCCAGCGCCTCGGCGGCATCGCGGAAGGCCTCGCAGGCGTAGCGCTCGTGCTTGGGCGCCAGCTGGCGCTGGACGGTGCGCCAGACCTCCTGCTCGGCCTCGTTGTACTCGATCCGGGGCAGGCGCTCGCCGCGCTCCCAGTCGAGTGCCGCGGCGGCGATCTGGTTGCGCCGGCGCTGGTAGTCGGGGTCCGACTTGCCCGGATGGTCGTCGGCGAGGTGAACGGTGACCGTGCCGTCGTCGGCGGCCGTGACCGGCGAGTACAGCTGTGCCTCCTCGAACATCGGTCGTCCCCCTACCCGGTGGTCGAACCCGCGACCGGCGACGGAGCCTCGTCCCGCCACGAATACGCGTACTCGGGCTGGTCGAGCTCGGCGGCGAGCGCGGTCAGCCGCAGGGGCTTGAACGTGTCCCACATCACCGCCAGCTCTTCGGTCCGGCGCATGCCGAGAGCCTTCTCGACCAGGCCGGGCTGGGGGCCGTGCGGGAGCCCCGACGGGTGGACGGTGATCGAGCCCGTCTCGATCCCCTTGCGGCTGCCGAACTCGCCGGATACGTAGTAGATGACCTCTTCCGACTGCAGGTTGGAGTGGTGGTACGGGATCGG
>DATBPT010000014.1:0-13915 GCA_036561205.1 Solirubrobacterales bacterium | reverse complement strand
CGTTGCGTCGGTTCCTTTAACCCGGTCCAGAGAGGCCAGGAAGGGGCGCGCATGGAAAACCAGCCCGAACGGGTTGTCCTCGATCGAGACGATCTGCGCCGCACGCTCGTGCGGATCGCGCACGAGATCGTCGAGAAGAACCCCGGTCCTACCTCGGACCCCCGCGGCAGCGGAGGCGAAGCCGAGCAGTCGCGGGGCCTTGCGTTGGTCGGCATCCACACCCGCGGCGCGATGCTCGCCCGCCGGCTGCATGTCCTGGTCGGAGAGCTCACCGGCGCCGAGGTGCCGCTCGGCGACCTCGACATCTCCTTCTACCGCGACGACCTCAACGGCCGCGCGCCGGGCGCCCAGCCGGTCGTCCACAGCTCGCACCTCGACTTCGACCTCGACGGCCGCACCGTCGTCCTCGTCGACGACGTGATGTTCACCGGGCGCACCGCGCGGGCCGCGATCGACGCCCTGTTCGACTACGGGCGCCCTGAGCGCGTCCAGCTTGCCGTGCTCGCCGACCGTGGGCACCGCGAGCTGCCGATCCGGCCCGACTACGTGGGCAAGAACCTGCCGACGGCCCGCGACGAGCGCGTCTACGTCCGCCTCGAGGAGACCGACGAGCTCGACGAGGTCGCGATCGAGCGTCTGCCGAAGGCGACCACGGCCGGGGTGGAGGAGCGATGAGGCACCTGCTCTCGATCGAGGACCTGGAGCGCACCGACGTCGAGCGGATCATGGACCGGGCGGCGAGCTTCGCCGAGGTCGGCCGCCGCGACATCAAGAAGGTGCCGACGCTGCGCGGGCGCACGATCGTCAGCCTCTTCTACGAGTCCAGCACCCGGACCAGCTCCTCGTTCGAGCTCGCCGCGAAGCGGCTCTCCGCCGACGTCGTCTCGGTCAAGTCGAGCGGCTCCTCGGTCGACAAGGGCGAGTCGCTCAAGGACACGATCGCAACCCTCTCGGCCTACGCCCCGGAGGCGATCGTGATCCGCCACCCACATGCCGGCGCAGCGAAGCTGGTCAGCGGCTGGACCGACGCGGCGGTCATCAACGCGGGCGACGGCAAGCACGAGCACCCGAGCCAGGCGCTGCTCGACACCTACACGCTGCTGGAGCGCTTCGGCGAGCTCGAGGGCCGCGCTCGCACCGACCTGGAGGGCAAGCGGATCTGGATCGTCGGCGACGTCCTCCACAGCCGCGTGGCGCGCTCCTGCGCGCTCTGTTTCCGGATGATGGGCGCCGAGGTCACCGTCTGCGGCCCGCCGACGCTGATCCCGAGGGAGATCGAGCAGGCGCTCGGGGTCGAGGTCGCCTACGCCCTCGACGAGCTCGGCGATGCCGATGTCGTCTACGCCCTGCGGATGCAGCGCGAGCGGATGACCGACACCTTCGTGCCCTCGATCCGCGAGTACGCGGCCAACTACCAGATCGACTCCCGCCGGCTCGGGCCCCGGCAGCTGCTCATGCACCCGGGCCCGGTGAACCGCGGCGTCGAGCTCTCACCCGAGGTCATCGACGGGCCCGCCTCGTTGATCACGGCCCAGGTCGAGAGCGGACTGGTGGTGCGGATGGCGATCCTCTACGAGCTGCTCGCCGGCGCCGGTGAGCCGCGGGGCGCCGGTACGACCGCGGACGCCGACCTGCCGGCCCCGACCCCGATCGGCGAGCCCGCCTAGTGGCCAGCCGCCCTATCTCTGATCTCGACTGGCGCGGCACCGGCGCCGAACCCGCGGGCTCGCTGGTGATCCGCGGTGCACGGGTGGTCGACCCGCGCGAGGGGATCGACGCGGTGCGCGACGTCGTCGTCCGCGAGGGCGAGATCGCCGGCCTGACGGAGCCCGGAAGCGGGGAGGCCGACGGGGCCGAGGTGATCGAGGCCGAGGGGCTGGCGCTGTTTCCTGCCTTCTTCGACCCGCACGTCCATCTGCGCACGCCCGGCCGCGAGGACAAGGAGGACGTCGAGACGGGCTCCCGGGCCGCGGCGGCCGGCGGCTTCTGCGGGATCGTCGCGATGGCCAACACCGAGCCCCCGATCGACACCGCGGCCGACGTCGCCGCCCTGCGCGAGCAGGCACGGGAGCAGGCGGCCGTGCCGACCGGATTCGTCGCCACCGTGACCAAGGGGATGGAGGGCGCCGAGCTGACCGAGATGAGCGACCTCGCCGACGCCGGCGCGATCGGCTTCTCCGACGATGGGCTGCCGATCCGAAGCGCCCGCGTTATGCGCCGGGCACTCCAGTACCAGCGGCTGGTCGACCTGCCGATCGCCCTGCACGAGGAGGACCCGGAGCTCTCCGCCGGCGGCTCGATGCACGAGGGCGAGGTCTCGGCCGGGCTCGGGATCGCCGGTGTGCCGTCGGTCTCGGAGTCGACGATGATCGCCCGGGACTGCGCCCTGGCGACCTTCGAGGAGGCGCGAATCCACGTCCAGCACCTCTCGGCGTTCCAGTCGGTGGCGGTGATCGAGCACGCGAAGGCGTACGGGGTCGAGGTCACCTGTGAGGCCACACCCCACCACCTGACGCTCACCGACGAGCAGGTGCGAAGCCTCGACTCGCGGTTCAAGATGAACCCGCCGCTGCGCACGGAGGCCGACCGCCAGGCGTTGATCGAGGGGATCCGCTCGGGGACGATCGATTGCATCGCCACCGACCACGCGCCCCATACCTCGAATGAGAAGGAGGTTCCGTTCGAGCAGGCGGCGATGGGCGTGATCGGGCTCGAGACCGCGTTCTCGATCCTCTACACCGACCTGGTGGTCCCCGGGCTGCTGGAGCTGACGACGGTGATCGAGCGCCTCGGAGGCGGCGCCGAGCCGCTCGGGCTGGCGGCGCCGCGGATCGCGCCCGGGGCGGAGGCGAACCTGACCCTGGTCGATCTCGAGGCCGAGTGGGAGGCCGGCGCCGAGGGCTGGGAGAGCCGCTCGGAGAACTCCTGCTTCGCCGGCCGCCGGCTGCGGGGCCGGGTGCTGATCACGGTCGCGGCCGGCCGGGTCGCCTACCGCCAGCGCAGCTTTGCCCTGGGGGTCGCGTGAAGCTGGATCGCGAACGGGCGGTGCTGGTCGTGATCGACGTTCAGGAGGCCTTTCGCAAGGCGCTGCCGGGCTTCGACCAGGTCGCCGGCGCGAGCGCGACGCTGGTCCGCGGGGCGGCCGAGATCGGGATCCCGGTGCTGGTCACCGAGCAGTACCCGCGCGGCCTCGGAGCAACCGTTCCCGAGCTCGCCGAGCACCTGCCGGCGGGCACGGAGACGCTGGAGAAGGTCCGCTTCTCCGCCGCCGAGGCCGAGGGCTTCGACCTCGGTGAGCGCGATCAGGCGCTCGTCTGCGGGATCGAGACCCACGTCTGCGTCAGCCAGACCGTGCTCGACCTGATCGACGAGGACGTCGAGGTCCACGTCGCCGCCGACGCGGTCGGCTCGCGAACCGACGCCAATCGCGACCTCGGGCTGGCGAAGATGGAGCGCTCGGGAGCGATCCTGACCAGCGTCGAGATGGCGCTGTTCGAGCTCCTCGGAGGCGCCGACGCCGAGGGCTTCAAGCAAGTGCAGGCGCTCGTACTGTGAGGCGGAGTCCGACAGGACGGAGCCGAGCCGCGCCGCTGTTGAGGCGCCTAAAGTGATCGAGTCGAGCGGATACGTCCTGCTCGAGGACGGGACCCGGTTCGACGGCGAGATCTGCGGGGCCGCCGGCGATGCGCTCGGCGAGGTCGTCTTCAACACCTCGATCACGGGCTACCAGGAGGCGGTCACCGACCCGAGCTACGCGGGCCAGATCATCACCTTCACCTACCCCCTGGTCGGCAACTACGGCGTCGCCGCGGCGGCGATGGAGTCCGACCGGGTACAGGCCCGCGCCGTGATCATGCGCGAGGCCAAGAACGGCGAGGACGCGGCCGACGCCGAAGGCGGCTGGCTCGACTGGCTCGAGGCGTGCGGGGTGCCGGCGATCGCCGGCGTCGACACCCGCACCCTGGTCCGCCACATCCGCGACCGGGGCGCGATGCGGGGCGGGATCTTCGCCGCCGGCGTCAGCGAGGCCGAGGCGCGCGAGCGGGTCGCGGCCGAACCGTCGATGACGGGCGCCGACTTCGCCCGCACGGTGACGCCCGATGGCGCGATCGAGTTCGACGGCGACGGGCCGCACGTGGTCGGCATCGACACCGGGATCAAGCTTTCGATAATTCGTCAATTCCGCGAGCGGAATTGCCGCTTGACTTTGCTCCCGTGCTCGGTCTCCGCGGAGACTGTGCTCGCCGCGCAGCCAGACCTGGTCTTCCTTGCAAACGGACCCGGAGACCCGGCGGCGCTCGACTACGTCGTCGACACGGTGCGCGACGTGGTCGGCAAGAAGCCCGTGGTCGGGATCTGCCTCGGCCACCAGCTGCTCTGCAGGGCGGTCGGACTGCAGACGTTCAAGCTCCCCTTCGGGCACCGCGGCGCCAACCATCCGGTCAAGGACCTGAAGAGCGGCCGGATCGACATCACCTCGCAAAACCACGGCTTCGCCGTCCGCCCGCCGGACGGCGGCGAGACGATCGACACCGACGAGCCGGTTCGCTGGGAGACCGACTTCGGCGCCGCCGAGCTCACCCACCTGAACCTCTACGACCGCACGGTCGAGGGCCTGGCTCTGCGCGAGGTGCCCGGATGCACTGTCCAGTACCACCCCGAGGCCGGCCCGGGCCCCCACGATGCCCGTTATCTGTTCGACCGCTTCCTGGAGCTGGCGTGATCTGGCCGCCCTCCTCGGAGCCGCTCGAGGGCTCGATCGTGAGGCTGGAGGCGCTGCGCCCGGAGCACCGGGACGGTCTTGACGAGGCCGCCGGCGATGCCGAGATCTGGACTTGGATCGATCGCCGGATCCCGGTCGAGGAGGGCGCCTTCGAGCGCTGGTTTCAGACCCGGCTCGCGGTCTCCGAGCACGGTGACGAGTGGTGCTTCGCAACCATCTCGGTGGCCACCGGAAGGCCGCTCGGAAGCTCCTCGTACCTGCATGTCCGCCCCGAGCACGACGGCCTCGAGATCGGCTGGACCTGGCTCAACCCGGCGGCGTGGCGTACCGGCGCCAATGCCGAAGCAAAGCTGCTGATGCTGGCCACGGCCTTCGACGAACTGGGTTGCATGCGGGTCGAGTTCAAGACCGATGCCCGCAACCAGCGCTCACGAGCGGCGCTCGAAGCGTTGCCGGCGAGCTTCGAGGGGATCTTCCGCAAGCACATGCTGATGCCGGTGGTCGGCGTCCGCGACTCCGCCTACTACGCGATCACCGACGGCGATTGGCCCCAGGTTCGCGAGCGGCTGAGCGCCCGCATCGATCGCGCCCGGGAGGCCGCGACCCATGCCTAGGCGCGACGACATCTCGAAGATCATGCTGATCGGCTCCGGCCCGATCGTGATCGGGCAGGCGGCGGAGTTCGACTACTCCGGGGTCCAGGCCTGCAAGGTGCTGCTCGAGGACGGCTACGAGGTGGTCCTGGTGAACTCGAACCCGGCGACGATCATGACCGATCCCGAGTTCGCCAACCGGACCTACGTCGAGCCGTTGCTGCCCGCCAACGTCGCCGGGATCATCGAGCGCGAGCGCCCGGACGCGCTCCTGCCCACGCTCGGGGGCCAGACGGCGCTCAACCTGGCCAAGGCCCTGCACGACGACGGCACGCTCGCTCGGCTCGGGGTCGAGCTGATCGGGGCCGACTACGACGCGATCCACCGGGCCGAGGACCGCGAGGCCTTCCGCGAGACGATGGAGACGGCGGGGTTGCGGGTGCCGTGGTCGCTGATCGTCGAGTCGGTCGGCGAGGTCGAGAGGGGCCTCGCAAGCGGCGAGATCAAGTTGCCGGCGATCGTCCGCCCGGCGTTCACACTCGGTGGCCACGGCGGCGGCGTCGGTCATACCGCGACCGAGCTGCTCGGGGTCGTCTCGGAGGGGCTTGCGGCGAGCCCGATCAACCAGGTGCTGGTCGAGGAGTCGGTGCTCGGCTGGGGGGAGTTCGAGCTCGAGGTGATGCGCGATCGCAACGACAACGTGGTGATCATCTGCTCGATCGAGAACGTCGACCCGATGGGCGTCCACACCGGCGACTCGGTCACCGTCGCCCCGGCGCAGACGCTCACCGACCCGCTCTACCAGGAGCTTCGCGACCAGGCGATCCAGGTGATCCGCGCGGTCGGGGTCGAGACCGGGGGCTCGAACGTCCAATTCGCGGTCAACCCGGAGAGCGGCGAGATCGTCGTGATCGAGATGAACCCGCGGGTCTCGCGCTCCTCGGCACTGGCCTCGAAGGCGACCGGCTTCCCGATCGCGAAGATCGCCGCGAAGCTCGCGGTCGGATACGCGCTGGAGGAGATCGACAACGACATCACCGGCGTTACCCCGGCCTCGTTCGAGCCGACGATCGACTACGTGGTCACGAAGATGCCGCGGTTTGCGTTCGAGAAGTTCCCCGGCGCCGAGGGCGAGCTGACCACGCACATGAAGTCGGTCGGCGAGGCGATGGCGATCGGGCGCACCTTCCGGGAGTCGTTCGCGAAGGCGATGCGCTCGCGCGAGCTCGACTCGGAGGCCGAGCTGCCGCCGCAGACTGAGGAGCTGCTGGCGCGGCTGGAGACCCCGCGAGCCGACCGCTTCGACCTCATCCTCGAGGCCTTCCGGCGCGAGCAGACGATCGAGCAGATCGCCCAGCGCACGTCGGTCGACCGGTGGTTCCTGCGCGAGCTGCGCGAGCTGGCGACCGCCGGCGACGGCACCGAGGGGCTCGACCGCACGTTCCGCTCGGTCGACACCTGCGCGGCGGAGTTCGAGGCGCGGACGCCGTACTACTACTCCTGTCACGAGCGCAAGGCGGAGCTCGCGGGCGAGGTGCGCCGCGGCGAGCGCGAGTCGGTCGTCATCCTCGGCTCGGGGCCGAACCGGATCGGCCAGGGGATCGAGTTCGACTACTGCTGCGTGCACGCGGCGATGACCGTGCGCGAGTCGGGTCGCGACGCGGTGATGATCAACTGCAACCCGGAGACCGTCTCGACCGACTACGACACCTCCGACCGCCTCTATTTCGAGCCGCTGACGGTCGAGGACGTGCTCGCCGTGATCGAGGTCGAGCAACCGGAGGGCGTGATCGTCCAGTTCGGGGGTCAGACGCCGCTGAAGCTGGCGAAATCCCTGCAGGACGCGGGCGTCACCCTGCTCGGGACCCCGGTCGACGCGATCGACCTGGCCGAGGACCGCGGGCGCTTCGGGGCGCTGCTGCGCCGGCTCGAGATCGCCCACCCGCCTTACGGGACCGCGACCTCGGCGGAGGAGGCGGCGATGATCGCCGAGGACGTCGGCTTCCCGCTGCTGGTGCGGCCCTCGTACGTACTCGGAGGCAGGGCGATGGAGATCTGCTACTCGGCGGAGAGCCTGAACGAGTATCTCGAGCGCCACGTGAAGGCCGACCAGGAGCACCCGCTGCTGCTCGATCGCTTCCTCGAGGACGCAATCGAGGTCGACGTCGACGCGCTCTGCGACGGCGCCACCTGCGTCGTCGCCGGCGTCATGCAGCACGTCGAGGAGGCCGGCGTGCACTCGGGCGACTCGGCCTGCGTGATCCCCCCGATGAGCCTCGGCGAGGCGATGTTGGCCGAGATCGAGAAGACAACGCGTCAGCTCGCGCTCGAGCTCGGCGTCGTCGGGCTGATCAACATCCAATACGCGGTTGCCGGCGGGCGCCTGCACGTGATCGAGGCGAATCCGCGCGCCTCGCGGACGGTGCCCTTCGTCTCCAAGGCGATCGGCGCGCCGCTGGCGAAGATCGCCTGCCGCCTGATGCTCGGCGAGCAGCTGAGCGAGATCGAGCTGCCGACGATGCACAACGGCCACGTCTCGGTTAAGGAGGCGGTGCTGCCGTTCGCGCGCTTCGCCGGCGCCGATGCGGTGCTCGGCCCGGAGATGAAGTCGACCGGCGAGGTGATGGGGATCGCCGAGGACTTCCCGACCGCGTTCGGCAAGGCCCAGGCGGCGGCAGGGGTCTCGTTGCCCGAGTCGGGAACGGTGTTCTTCAGCGTCACCGACGCCGACAAGGCCGCCGCCACGGGCCTGGCGCTGCGCTTCCACGACGTCGGCTTCCAGATCATCGCCACCCGGGGGACGGCGCAGGCGATCCGCCGCATGGGGATCCCGGTCGAGGCGATCAACAAGATCGGCGATGGCTCGCCGCACGTCGTCGACTACATCCGCAACGAGCAGGTCGACATGGTGGTCAACACCCCGACCGGCAGCGGCGCGCGCTCCGACGGCTATGAGATCCGTTCGGCGGCGGTTCGCCAGGGCATCCCCTGCATCACGACGATGACCGGCGCGACGGCGGCCTCGCGGGCGATCGTGGCCGGGCGCGAGCGCGTCGACGAGCCCGTCTCGCTACAGGAACTGCACGGGGTCGAGCCGGCGATCGGCAGCCGCCGCCCGGCCGAATCGCAGTGAGGCGGCGTCCGACAGGACGGCGCCGAGCCGCGCCGCCGTTGAGGCGCCTGAAGTGAGGGACCACAAGTGACCGATCGCATACCCGCCCCGTTCGGTCGCCGCAGCTGCGAGGTGGTCGCCAACACCGCCACCGGCGGCTACCGGATCGTCTCGGCGCTCGACCGCGAGGGCCCGGAGCCGCTCGCGGGCCAGTTCTACATGCTCGCCACCGACGGGTGGGGAGGCCCGGGCGGGCGGCCCTACCTGCCGCGCGCCTTCTCGGTCGCCGAGGCGGAGCCGGGGGAGGGGGCCGTGCGGCTGGACTTCCTGCTCGAGGCGGTGGGCCCCGGGACCTCACGCCTGGCGGCGCTGGCCCTCGGCGAGAGGCTGCTGCTGACGGGCCCGCTGGGGCGGCCGTTCTCGAAGCCCGCGGAGCTGCTGTCGGGGGCGGACGGAGCCGTGCTGGTGGGGGGCGGGATCGGGATCGCGCCGCTCGCCATCCTGCGCCGGAGCCTCGCCGACGCCGGCGTTCCGCAGCGCGTTCTGCTCGGATTTCGGGACAGGGCGCACTCGGGTGGGCTGGAGCTGTTTCGCTGTTCCGAGGTCCGCACCGCGTCCGAGGACGGCCACAGCGGCCACCAGGGTTACGTCACCGACCTGCTCTCGGTCGTGCTCGAGGGCGACGACGCCGCCGGCGCCGTGGTCTACGCCTGCGGCCCGCCGGCGATGCTGGAGGCCGTCCGGGTCCTCTGCGAGGCGCGCGGGATCGCCTGCGAGCTGGCGATGGAGACGCCGATGGCCTGCGGCTTCGGCTCCTGCTTCGGCTGTGCCGTGCCGCTGGCCGGCGGCGGCTACATGCGGCTGTGCGTAGATGGGCCGACCGTGAACGCCGCCGAGATCGAGTCGGCCCTGGTCGCGGGGTCGGGACACACATGAGCCGCCTCAACAGCGGCGGGGGTCGGCTACGCCTCCCAGGGCCTGATCTCGGGCTCGAGCTCTGCGGGATCCGTCTCGCCCACCCGGTGATCAACGGGTCCGGGACCTTCGACGCGATCGCCGCCCGCCGCGCCTTCGGCGAGCAGCTGGGGGAGCGTTTTCCGTTCAGCATGTTCGTCTCGAAGACGATCACGCCGGAGCCGCGGGCCGGCAACCCGCCGCCGCGCCTCTACGAGACGCCGTCGGGGATGGTGAACTCGATCGGGCTCCCGAACAAAGGCCTCGAGGGCTTCCTGCTCGACGACCTGCCCGAGCTCGCGCGGCTCGAGGTGCCGCTCTGCGTCTCCGTGATGGCGCCGAGCCGCGAGGGCTTCGCGACCCTGGTCGAGCGCGTCGGCCGCCGGGACGAGGTCGCGGCGATCGAGCTCAACGTCTCTTGCCCGAACGTCAAGTCCGGGCTGATCGTCGGCGAGCAGCCGTCCGAGTCGAGGGCGCTCTGCGAAGCGCTGCGGCCGCTCACCGACAAGCCCCTGATCGTGAAGCTGACCCCGAACTGCGCCGACCCCGCCGCGGTCGCGGCGGCGGCCGCCGAAGGGGGCGCCGACGCGGTCTCGCTGATCAACACGCTGCGGGCGACGGGGCTCGACCCCGCGACCCTGCGCCCCTGGCTCGGTGCCGGCAGCGGCGGGCTCTCCGGGCCGGCCGTGCGGCCGATCGCGCTCGACCAGGTGCGGCGCGTCGCGGCCGCGGTTGAGATCCCTGTGATCGGGATGGGCGGGATCGAGAGCGGCGCGGATGCGCTCGCCTTTCTGGCCGAGGGGGCGAGCGCGATCGCGGTCGGAACGGCGAGCTTTCGCGATCCCCTGGCGGCCGATCGGATCCGAGCGGAGCTCGCCGGCGAGCTCGCCGAGCGCGGCTTGGAACGGCTGCCGCCGGTCCCGCTCGCTTCGACCTCAACCTGAGGTCGAAGCGAATTTCGCGGAAAACGCCAAGTTCGCCCTTGCGCGTGGCTGCAGCACGGTTATAGTGCGACCGCCGATGGCCCCTGCCTCCGTCGACACGACACCCGCCGCCGTCCCCGAGAGGTCTCGAGAGCAGCGGATGCGGGCCCTCAGACGGGCAAACGAGATTCGCTCCGCTCGCGCCCAGTTGAAGCGCGACCTCAAGGGCGGCAAGGTGAAGATCGAGAAACTGCTGCTCGACCCGCCGGACTACGTGCTCTCGGCCAAGGCCTTCGACATGATCCTCGCCGTCCCCAAGTACGGGCGCGTGAAGGCGAACAAGATCCTCACTCAGTGCAGGATCTCCCCCTCGAAGACGATCGGCGGCCTCTCCGAGCGCCAGCGCGGCGAGCTCGTCCAGTTCCTGCGGCGGTAGTCCGACCGCCGTCATAGGCTGGCCCGGATGACCCCGGCCGCCAAGGTCTTCGTGATCACCGGTCCCAGCGGTGTGGGCAAGGGAACGCTGATCCGGATGCTGCGCGAGCGGATCCCCGAGCTCGGGCTCTCGACCTCGGCGACGACGCGGGCGCCGCGCGACGGGGAGGAGGAGGGCCGCGACTATTACTTCCTCTCGCCTGAGGACTTCGCCGAGCGAGCGGAGGCGAACGAGTTCCTCGAACACGCCGCCTACAGCGGCAACCGCTACGGAACCCTGCGCTCCGAGGTCGAGCGCCGGCTCGCCGCCGGCGAGTCGGTGGTGCTCGAGATCGAGGTCCAGGGCGCGCGCCAGGTTCGCGCCGCGATGCCGGAGGCAGTACTCGTCTTCATCGCTCCTCCCGACCCCGCCGCGCTGCGGGAGCGGCTCGAGCGCCGGGGCACCGACGACGCGACGGCGATCTCGGAGCGGCTGCGGACGGCGGAGATCGAGCTCGACGCGCAGCAGGAGTTTCAGCACGTGGTCGTCAACGACGATCTCGAGCGCGCCGCCGACGAGCTCGAGCGCACGGTGCGCGAGGAGCTCGCGGCCGCGGGCTGAGGCCGACCCTCTACACTGCGCCGCGATGATCAAGCCAAGAGTCGACGAACTGCTGGAGCGCACGGACAGCCACTACGCCGCCGTCCTGGTCGCGGCCAAGCGCGCGCGGCAGCTGAACAGCTACTACCGAGCCCTCGGCGAGGGCTCCTACGAGGAGTTCACCCCGCCGATGGTCGAGACGCAGACGGGCAACTACCTCACGATTGCGCTCGAGGAGCTCGCCCAGGGCAAGATCAAGTACCGCTACCGCGCCTAGCGGTCCCGATCACCGCCTAGTCGCCATCCGCCGGGCGTACGCAACCAGACGCCCGAAAAAAGCACGCCCGCGGGCGTAGCCTTCAGGCATGGCCCGGATCCTCCTCGGCGTGAGCGGCGGTATCGCCGCCTACAAGGCGCTCGAACTGGCACGGCTGGCGACCAAGGCCGGTCACAGCCTGCGAGTGGTGATGACCCCGGCCGCGGGGCGCTTCGTCGGCGCGGCCTCGTTCGAGGGCATCGTCGGTGCTCCGGTGCTCAGCGACGAGTTCGAGCGCGACCCGATGCGCGGCGCCTTTCCGGGCGACCCGCCACCGGCTCACGACCCGATCGGCCACCTGGAGGTGGTCGCCAACGCCGACGCCTTCCTCGTTGCTCCCGCAACGGCGAACACGATCGCGAAGCTGGCGGCCGGGATCAGCGACTCGATGCTGACCACGTCCTTCCTCGCCTGCACGGCGCCGCGTGCGGTGGCGCCGGCGATGAACGACCGCATGTACACCGACGCGGCCACGCAGGCGAACCTGGCGACGCTGCGCGAGCGCGCGGTCGTCGTGATCGAGCCCGATTCCGGAGCCCTCGCCTCGCGCGGGGAGTACGGGGTCGGCCGCCTACCGGCGCCCGAGCGGCTGCTGGCTGAGGTCGAGGCGCTGTTGCCGCCGACGAGCGGGGCCTGGGACGGGCTGCGGGTGCTGGTCACCGCGGGCGGCACTCGCGAGCCGATCGACCCCGTGCGCTTCATCGGCAACCGCTCCAGCGGGCGGATGGGCGTCGCCCTGGCGACGGCCGCCGCCCGGCGAGGCGCACAGGTGACGCTGATCGCCGCCAACGTCGCCGTGCCGGTGCCCGCCGGGATCGAGACGATCCCGGTGGAGACCACCGCGGACCTCGACCGCGCCGTGCACGCCGAGTTCGAGTCCGCGCACGTGCTGCTGATGGCTGCCGCACCGGCCGACTTCCGCGCCGCCACGCCCGAGGAGTCGAAGATCTCGCGCAGCGCCGAGTCCGGCCTCGACCTGCGCCTCGAGCCGACCGAGGACATCCTCGCCGGCGTCGCCGCGAGCCGGGATCTCGGCCAGACCCTGGTCGGGTTCGCCGCCGAGACCGGCGCCGATGCGATCGAGCGGGCGCGGGCGAAGCTCGAGCGCAAGGGGATCGACGCGATCGTCTTCAACGACGTCTCCCGACCGGAGATCGGCTTCGACTCGACCGAGAACGAGGTCGTGATCGTCGAACGCGACGGCGAACATCCGATCCCGCTGGCGTCCAAGGACGAGGTCGCGGAGGCGATCCTCGACCGGGTCGAGGCGATCAGGCACGTCGGCAGCAGGCAGTAGGCGGTGGTTGCGCTTGTCCCGGTTTCTAAACTGAGTGCATGGATCCCAACGCCGACACCTACAAGCTCTACCGCCAGGGCGTCGAGCTGCTGGAAGACGGGAGCTTCGACGAGGCCACCGTGCCCCTGGCGGAGGTCGCGCGCCGGGCGCCCGAGAAGACCTCGGTCCGCGAGGCGCTCGGCCGCGCCTACTTTCGCAACCGCCAGTTCGCCGAGGCCGCGGCCGAGTTCGAGGCGGTCGTCGAGACCCACCCGGTCGACGACTACGCCCATTTCTGCCTCGGCCGGGCGCTGAGCCTGACCGGGGAGCGCGAGCGGGCCCGCCATCATCTGGCGCTGGCCTCGAATCTGCGGCCCGAGCGGCCCGACTACCGGCTCTACCGCGACCGGCTTCGTCGCGCCGTCTAGAGCCGCCTTTGCGCGCCCTCGTCCAACGGGTCGGCCGGGCGGCGGTGCGCGTCGACGGAGCAGAGGTCGCGGCGATCGGCGCCGGGCTCGTGGTCCTGCTCGGGATCCATGCCGAGGACGGAGAGGCCGACGCCGACCGGCTCGCCGACAAGGTGCGGGCGCTGCGCGTGTTCGACGACTTCGAGGGGCGTATGAACGAGCCCCTGGGCGAGCGCGAGGTGCTCTGCGTGAGCCAGTTCACGCTCTACGGCGAGACCCACAAGGGCAACCGGCCGAGCTTTGTCGAGGCGGCGCGGCCGGAGCTCGCCGAGCCGCTCTACGAGCGCTTCTGCGAGCGGCTTGGCGCCAGGCGCGGGGTCTTCGGCGCCAGGATGGAGGTCGAGCTCGTCAACGACGGGCCGGTGACGCTGCTTCTGGAGGCGCCCGCGCGGCCGTGATCGAAGCCGCGGCACGAGAACGCGGGGCTATACTGATCTCACCTTCTCGAGTACCCGTACCCTGTGAATTGGTGGGCCCGGGCCCACTTTTTTTTTCGCAGTTTCGGACCCTGAGAGGGGAGAGATATCAGCGGAGAG
>DATBPT010000013.1:0-14210 GCA_036561205.1 Solirubrobacterales bacterium | reverse complement strand
GGTCGAGGAGCTGAAGCCGACCCAGGAGATCCTCGAGACGGGGATCAAGGTCGTCGACCTCCTCGCCCCGTACGCCAAGGGCGGCAAGGTCGGATTGTTCGGCGGCGCGGGCGTCGGCAAGACCGTCCTCATCCAGGAGCTGATCCGCAACCTCGCCGAGGAGCACGAGGGCCTCTCCGCCTTCTGCGGCGTCGGCGAGCGCTCGCGCGAGGGCAACGACCTCTGGCTCGAGATGAAGGAATCGGGCGTCATCGACAAGACGATGCTCGTCTTCGGCCAGATGAACGAGCCGCCGGGAGCGCGCCTTCGCGTCGCCCTGTCCGGCCTGACCATGGCGGAGTACTTCCGCGAGGTCGGCGGCCAGGACGTGCTGCTGTTCATCGACAACATCTTCCGTTTCGTCCAGGCGGGCTCCGAGGTATCGGCGCTGCTCGGGCGCATGCCCTCGGCGGTCGGCTACCAGCCGACGCTCGAGACCGAGATGGGTGGCCTGCAGGAGCGGATCACCTCGACCCAGCAGGGTTCGGTCACGTCGATCCAGGCGGTGTACGTCCCGGCGGACGACCTCACCGACCCGGCGCCGGCGTCGGTGTTCGCGCACCTGAACGCGACGACCACGCTCTCGCGCGGGATCTCCGAGAAGGGCATCTACCCGGCGGTCGACCCGCTCGATTCGACCTCGACGATCCTCAAGCCCGACGTCCTGGGCGAGGAGCACTACCGCACCGCGACCGAGGTCCAGGAGAACCTGCAGCGCTACAAGGAGCTGCAGGACATCATCGCGATCCTCGGGATCGACGAGCTCTCCGACGAGGACAAGCAGACGGTGAACCGCGCGCGCAAGATCGAGCGGTTCCTCAGCCAGCCGTTCTTCGTCGCCGAGGCGTTCACCGGCCGCTCGGGCGAGTACGTCCCGGTCGCCGACACGGTGCGGAGCTTCCGCGAGGTCCTCGACGGTAAGCACGACGATCTCCCCGAGAGCGCGTTCTACATGCAGGGCTCGATCGACCAGGTCCGCGAGGGAACGTCCGAGCGCGAGAAGGGCGATGAGAGCGTCGATCGCGAGGAGGCCGAGGCCGCGGAGGCCGAGGAGGAGTCGAACGGGGCCGAGGACAACGGCTCCGACGACAACGGCGAGGGCGACGAGGGGTAGCCGGACTTGGCTGACGAGCACAAGCTCGAGGCTCAGGTCCTCACCCCGGAGGGGCCCGTCTTCGACGGCGAGCTCTTCATGCTCTCGACCCGTACCTCGGTCGGCGAGGTGGGCATCCGCGCCCGCCACGCCCCGATGATCGCCCGCCTGGTCCCATGCGAGCTCCGCCTCCACGACTCCGACTCCGGCGAGCCCGAGCGCTACGCGCAGGGCGAGGGCTGGATGGAGGTCTTCGCCAATCGCGCCCGGGTCCTGGTGGCCGAGGTGAAGGCGCCGGAGGATCTCGACGTAGCTGAGCTGAAGGAGCGCCTCTCCGAGGCCGAGCAGCGCCTGGAGGAGGCCGAGGAGGACTCGGCCGCCGCCGAGGCCGCCGAGCGCGAGAAGGCCCGCGCCGAGGCCTTCATCCAAATCGCCGAGTCGAAGTAAGCGCCCTACTGGTCGCTTCTCGTCCAAGCGCTAACGACGCAGCGCCTACGTGACCCCAGAATTGGCTCGCATATTGGGGGTCACCTCCTCCCGCAGCCCGTTTGTTTGCTTCCCATGCAAAGCGACAGTCCTCGAAGAGCCCAGGGTGCCACCTATCCACAGATAAACCGGCGGGACTTCGCTCTGCCGGTGATCGAGGTCGCGGCGTGACCGCGCGCCTACCCCGACAGCCCGGCGGCTCTGAGGGCGTCGGCCCGGCTCGTGAATCCCTGCCCGTGCACGATGCTGCCGTTTCGCAACGTCCAGACGTGCCAGGTGTCCCAGCTGCTCTCCACGCCGCTTTGCTTCCCACGCCCGTGGAATGTCAGCGAGGTCAGCACTTGATCGCCCGCTTCGATGAACTCGTGGATGTCAGCACCAAAGTCGTCGAACTCGTCCCCGAACCTCTCCACGACCTGCCGCCTGTATTCCTCAGGCCCTCGATAGACCCCTTCGACGCCAGGGATCGCCCCCGACGAGATGAACTCGAAATCCGGCGCGAAGCTCGCGACCGAGCCCTCATAGTCACCCCTGTTGAACGCCTCGTAGGCGCGTCGGGCCATCTCCACGTTCTCCTCCGACATCGCCCCCGCAGTATCCCGCGAAATGTTGCGCTTCCATGCAAAGCAGCACTTTCGGAAGCACCACCTCGAAACGGCGGAACGCCGTCGCTAGTTGCTGATCCGGTCGAGCCGTGCGATCAGCTCCGGCACGTGGACGAGATAGGCGTCCGGGTCGAGCACCGCATCGAGATCGAGCTGCGGGGCCCGCTCGGCGAGCAGCTCGCGAAACGGCGTGCCCGTGTCCCAGGCGCCCTGCGCCGCCTCCTGGACCAGGCGATAGGCGTCGTCGCGGCTCATCCCCGAGTCCACCAGTGCCGTCAGCGCCCGCTGGCTGAAGAGCGCTCCATGGGTGAGCTCGAGGTTGGCGTGCATGCGCTCGACGTGCACGGTCATGCCCTCGACCAGGCGCACCGAGAGGTGCTGCATGTAGTCGAG
Source organism: Solirubrobacterales bacterium (assembly GCA_036561205.1). Taxonomy (GTDB): domain Bacteria; phylum Actinomycetota; class Thermoleophilia; order Solirubrobacterales; family 70-9; genus WHSW01. Next base: position 11,594 of record DATBPT010000013.1, on the reverse strand, counting down.
CAGGATCGTCGCGTCGGGGAGGATCACCCGCTCGGCGCCGGAGTGGGAGATGTCGCGCTCGTGCCAGAGGGCGACGTTCTCGAGCCCCGCCTGCGAGTAGCCGCGCAGGACCCGGGCGAGGCCGCAGATGCGCTCGGAGGTGATCGGGTTGCGCTTGTGGGGCATCGACGAGGAGCCCTTCTGCTCGCTGGAGGCGAACGGTTCCTCGACCTCGCGGACCTCGGTGCGCTGCAGGTTGCGGACCTCCTGGGCGAAGCGCTCGAGCCCGGCGCCGGCAAGCGCGATCGCCTCCAGGACCGCGGCGTGGCGGTCGCGCGGGACCACCTGGGTGGAGATGTCCTCGACGCCGAGACCGAGCTCCTCCATCACCGCGGCCTCGATCTGGGGTGGGGTCGAGGCGTAGGTGCCGACCGCGCCCGAGAGCTTGCCGACGGCGGCCCCCTCGAAGGCGCTACGAAGTCGGCTGAGGTTTCGGTCGGCCTCGAAGGCGAATCCGGCCAGCCGCAGGCCGAACGTGGTCGGCTCGGCGTGGACGCCGTGGGTGCGCCCGACGCAGAGGGTCTCGGCGTGCTCGCGAGCCTTCGCCACCAGGGCGTCGCGGTAGGCGGTCGCTCCGCTGACGATGATCAGCCCCGCCTCGACCAGCTGCAGCGCCAAGGCCGTGTCGAGCACGTCGGAGGAGGTGAGCCCGTAGTGGATCCAGCGACCCTGCTCGCCGATCGACGCGGCGACGACGTCGACGAAGGCGGCGACGTCGTGGTTGGTCTCGCGCTCGCGCTCCTTGACCGCCTCGACCGTGAACGAGGCCCGCTCGCGGCAGGCCACCGCCGCCTCGGCCGGCACCTTGCCCTTGGCGGCCCAGGCGTCGGTGGCGGCGAGCTCGACCTCGAGCCAGCCGCGCATGCGCCGTTCGTCGCTCCAGACGCCCCCCATCTCCTTGCGCGTGTACCGCGAGATCACGAAGTGATTATGCGCACCGCCAGCAGCCCGGCGTTCTTGGCGCCGTCGATGGCGACGCAGGCGACCGGCACCCCGGGCGGCATCTGCACGACGCTGAGCAGGGCGTCGAGCCCGCCGAGGCTCTTGCCCCTGATCGGCACCCCGATCACCGGCAGGTCGGTGTGGGCGGCGGCGACGCCGGGCAATGCCGCGGACATGCCGGCGCCGGCGATCAGCACCTTGAGCCCGCGCATGCGCGCCGCATGGCAGTACTCGCGCACCTTCTCGGGATCGCGATGGGCGCTCATCACCCGGACCTCGTACCGGATACCCGCCTCTTGCAGGGCGGCCCCGGCGGGCTGCATCTTCTCTTTATCGCTCTTCGAGCCCATGATGATCCCGACCCGCGGGGCGTCGACCTCGATCTCCTCGAAGGCGGCCTCGACCTCGGGCATCGGCTCGAGCGGCGCCGGGGTCACTACCTCGGTCTCGGTGCTCGGCTTGTCCTGCATCTCCACTCGATCTCCCTATCTATCCAGCGACCTGGCTCACGGCTTTCGCCGCGATGTCGGTGCGCATCTGCTTGCCGTCGAACTCGATCGCCTCGGCGCCCTCGTAGGCGCGGTCGCGTGCCTCCGCGGGGCCGGGCCCGAGGCCTGTCAGGTTGAGCACCCGGCCGCCGGCGGTGACGATGTCGCCGGCGGCGTCGCGGGCGGTCCCCGCGTGGGTGACCTCGACCCCCTCCGGCACCGCGTCGAGGCCGCGGATCACGTCGCCGCTCGAGGAGCTTTCCGGGTAGCCCGCCGAGGCGAGCACCACGGTCACCGCCCAGGAGTCGGAGAAGGCCGCCTCGGCGCCGGCGAGGCCGCCCGGCTCGCGGGCGGCGAGGAAGAGGTCGAGCAGGTCGGTCTCCAGCCGCGGCAGCACCGCCTGCGTCTCGGGGTCGCCGAAGCGGCAGTTGAACTCGAGCACCTTGGTGCCGGCGTCGGAGAGCATCAGCCCGGCGTAGAGGACGCCGTGGAAGGGCGTTCCCCGGCGCCCCATCAGCTCGACGATCGGGCGATGGACCGCGTCGACGATCTCGGTCACCGTCGCCGGGTCGAAGCCCGGAACCGGCGAGTAGCTGCCCATACCGCCGGTGTTCGGTCCCTGGTCGCGATCGAAGATCCGCTTGTAGTCCTGCGCCGGAGCCAGCGGGAGCACGTTCTCACCGTCGCAGAGGGCGAGCAGCGAGAGCTCCTCGCCCTCGAGGAACTCCTCCAGGACGACCTCGGTGGCGCCGAAGCGGCGCTCGACGAAGAACGTCTCGACCGCCTCGAGCGCCTCGGCCTCGCTCTCGCAGATGATCACACCCTTGCCGGCGGCGAGGCCGTCGGCCTTGAGCACCGCCGGGTATGGAGCGCCGGCGAGCTGCTCGAGCGCCTCGGCGCGGCTGTGCAGGACGGCGTAGCCCGCGGTCGGAACGCCGGCCTCCGCCATCACGGCCTTCGCGTGCACCTTCGACCCCTCCAGCCGGGCGGCCTCGGCGGTGGGCCCGAACGCCGCCACGCCCTCGGCCTCGAGCGCGTCGACGAGCCCGGCGACCAGCGGCGCCTCCGGCCCGACCACGACCAGGTCGCACGCTTCGCGTCGTGCCGCCTCGACGATCGCGCCGACCTCGTCACCGGTCTCCAGGGCGCGCGCGTCGGCGGCGATCCCGGCATTGCCGGGCGTGCAGAGCAGCTCCGGGTCCTGCCCGGAGCGGGCGAGAGCGCGGATGATCGCGTGCTCGCGACCACCCCCTCCTACTACCAAGACCTTCATAGAGCGGTGGTGAAGTCCTCCACGTCGATCGCGGTCATCGTCTGGTTCATCACCGTGCCGCGCGAGCCCATCTCGATCGAGAGCTTCGCCATCGCCTTCTCGTCAGGGGCCTCGACCACGGTGACGAAGTCGTACTGGCCAAGCGTCGCCCACTGATTGAGCACCTTGACGCCGAGTTGCTCGACCTCCTTGTTGACCTCCTGCACGCGTGAGGGATTGTCCTTGATCGTCTTCACCCCGTCGGGAGTCAAGCGGGTGAGCATGATGTAGGTCGCCATCTGGTTTGTTCCTCCTGGTTTGCGGCTGTATTCCCCTTTTTGTCACGTCGCGGGTCATCGCGCAAGTTCGACCGCGCGAGATCGGCGATGATCTGCCGGTGGCCGGCCACCCGATCTTCGCCGCGATCTACGACCGCCTGCTCGCGAGCAGCGAGGACGCGGGCCTCGCCGAGATGCGCAAATCGGTGCTGGGGCGAGCGTCCGGGCGGACGCTCGAGCTCGGGGCCGGCACCGGCGCCAACGCGGCTCACTACCCGGCTGCCGTCACCGAGGCCGTGCTCACCGAGCCCGACCCCCATATGGCCCGGCGGCTGCGCGACCGGCTTTCGTCCGAGCCTCCGGGATTCGCCTACGAGGTGGTCGAGAGCGGAGCCGAGCAGCTGCCCTTCGAGGACGACTCCTTCGACACCGTGATCTCGACCCTGGTCTTCTGCACGGTGGCCGCTCCGGCGCGCGTCGCGGCGGAGGTCGCCCGGGTGCTGCGGCCGGACGGCGGCCTGCTGTTGCTCGAGCACGTTCGCGATCCGGGCGACGGCCGGCTCGGCCGCTGGCAGGACCGCCTGCAGGGGCCCTGGGGTTGGTTCACCGGCGGCTGCAATCCGAACCGCGACACCGCCGCCACGTTGGCGGCTGCGGGGTTCGACGTCTCGGGGCTGGAGCCGGCCGAGTTTCCGAAGGCGCCGCCGCTGGCGCGACCGATGATCCAGGGGTCGGCCAGGTCCGCTTCCGGGTAGATACCCGGCGATGAAACGGCTGGTTCCGCTCGTCATCCGTCCCTGGATGCTGCCGCTGATCGTCGCCGCGCTCGTGGTTCCGATCATCGCCGGCTTCTACTTTGCCGGCCCGCCGCTCGGGCTCGCGGCGGGCGCGCTCGCGGTGGCCGTGGTCCTCGTGCTCGCGGCCCGGGCGGAGTTCGACGAACCGATCGAGGTGCCGGCGTCCGGCGACCTGCGCTACCGGCTCCTGGTCGTCGCCGACGAGCCCGTCGACGACCCGGGCCTGGTCGAGCAGATCGCCGAGATCGCCGACCAGGGACGCGCGGTCCTCGATCGCGCCCAGCGGCCGCAGGTGCTGGTTCTCGCCCCCGCCCGCATCTCGCTGCTCGACCGCTGGGCCTCGGACCTCGGCGAGGCGAGGGAGGCGGCGGCGCGGGTGCTGGCGATCTCGCTGGCGGCGCTGGCGGCCGCCGGGCTCGATGCAAGCGGGCGCATCGGCGATCCGGATCCGGTGCAGGCGATCAGCGATGAGCTGACCACGTTCCCCGCCCGCGAGGTGCTCTTGGTCTCAGGGCCCGGCCTCGGCGGCCCGGAGGCGCGAGAGGTCGGCCGGCGGCTCGACCGCCCGGTGAGGCTGCTCGAGCCGGCTCAGCCGAAGCGCCCGACGAGCTCGGCGTAGTCGGCGACGGTGTGCTCCCACGCCAGCCGCTCTCGAGCCCTGGCGACGCCGGCGCGCAGCTGCTCGAGGCGTCCCGGATCGGCAATCTGCTCGAGTGCCGCCGCGAGCCCGCGAACGCTCGGCCTGTAGGCGGGGATCCCCGATTTGGCCCGGCCTCGCCGCCGCGAGGCGAACAGGAGCCCGTTGTCGCCGTCGCGAATCACCTCGTTCATCGGCGGCGCGTCGTTGGTGATCACGGGCAGCCCCAGCGCCATCGACTCGTACAGGTGCAGGCCGAGTCCCTCCCATCGGCTCGGTGCGACGCAGACGTCGGCGGAGGCGAAGAGCCGCAGGTGCTGATCGGTGGGCAGGTCGTCGAGGACCACCTCGACCCTGGGGTCCCGCGCGGCGCCGCCCTCGAGCGTCTCCAACTCGCGCTCCACCTGTCCCTTGATCAGCAGCCTCGCGTCGTCGCTGCGAAAGCGGCGAAACCCCTTCAGCACCTCGCCGACCGGCTTGCGCTTGCTGAGAAAGCCGGCCGGATAGAAAAAGGTCAGCGGCCCGTGATTCGGCGGGGTCGCGTATTCGAGCAGGGATGGGTGGATGCCCCAGCGGACTCGCGGGCTCTCGATTCCCATCGCGGCGTAGCGCTCCTGCTCGCAGCGCGTGAGCGAGTAGATCACCTCGAGCGCGCGCTTGGCCGGTTCGACGTGCTCGGCCGAGAACTGCTCCCAGACGAAGCGGCCGGCGGTGGCGACGCCGGAGTCGCGCAGGGCGGCGATCGCGTCGAGCTCGTAGTTCTGGTCGAACAGCGCGAGGTCGAGCTCGTGCTCGCGTCCCCAGGCGACCAGCTCCTCGGCCGGGATCCGGTAGGCGGAAGCGTCGGTGACCCCGGGCTGGTCCCAGACCCCGCTGTGGTCGACGAACGAGGGCCGGATGTTGGCGGCGCGGGTGGGGCGAGCGAGCACGAACGTCTCGTGGCCGAGTCCTTCGAGCGCAGAGCGCAGCTGGCGGGCGACGACGCCCTGCCCGCGGTTGAACCAGTAGGCGCAGATCCCGACTCGCATGCGCGGCGAGCTTAGAACCTGCGGTTTCGAGCCAGGTTCCTAGGCCGCGGCCTTGTCCTGGGCGCCGACGCCGACCTTGGTGAACTCGAGCTCGCCGTCGGAGACCTCGACCTCGATCACGTCGCCGTCCGCGAACTCGCCCTCGAGCAGCCTCAGCGCCAGCTTGTCGATCAGCTCCCGCTGGATCACCCGCTTCAGCGGCCGGGCGCCGTATGTGGGGTCGTAGCCGAGGTTGCCGAGCAGCGTCCGGGCGTCGTCGGTGAGCTCGATCTCGATTCCGCGCTCGCGCAGACGGCCTGCCAGCTGGTCGACCTGGAGCTCGACGATGCGGCCGATGTCCTCGCGGCTGAGCCGGTGGAAGATCACCGTGTCGTCGATCCGGTTCAGGAACTCGGGCTTGAAGGTCGTCGCCAGGACCTCTTCGATCGTCTCCCGGATCCCCTCGTCGATCTGCGCCCCGGTGATCCGGTCGGAGCCGACGTTCGAGGTCATGATCAGGATCGTGTTGGTGAAGTTGACCGTGCGGCCCTGGCCGTCGGTGAGCCGGCCGTCGTCCATGATCTGGAGTAGGACGTTGAAGACGTCGGGGTGGGCCTTCTCGATCTCGTCGAGCAGCACGACCGCGTAGGGGCGCCGCCGGACCGCCTCGGTCAGCTGGCCGCCCTCCTCGTAGCCGACGTAGCCGGGCGGGGCGCCGACCAGCCGCGAGACCGAGTGCTTCTCCATGTACTCGGACATGTCGACGCGGACGATCGCCTGCTCGGAATCGAACATGAACTCCGCCAGGGCTCGCGCGAGCTCGGTCTTGCCGACCCCGGTTGGCCCGAGGAAGAGGAAGCTGCCGATCGGGCGGTTGGGGTCGGAGAGGCCGGCGCGCGAGCGCCGCAGCGCGTTGGCGACCGCCTCGACCGCCTCGTCCTGGCCGATGACGCGGTCGTGGAGGCGCTCCTCCATGTGGATCAGCTTCTCGACCTCGCCCTCCATCAGCTTCGAGACCGGGATCCCGGTCCAGCGGCCGACGACCTCGGCGATGTCCTCCTCGGTCACCTCCTCGGTGAGCAGCGAGCCAGCCTGGTCGAGCTCGTGGCTGCGCTGCTCCTGCTCGGCGACGATCGCCTCGAGCTCGGGGATCTCGGAGTACTGCAGCTTCGCCGCCCGCTCGAGGTCGCCCTCGCGCTCGGCCTTCTCGAATTCTCCGCGTGCATCGTCGAGCTGGGCGACGGCCGCCTTGCGTGCCTCGATCGCCTCCTTCTCGGCCTGCCAGCGGGCCTTGAGCTCGGAGGCTGTCTCCTTGAGGTCGGCGAGCTCGGCCTCGATCGCCTCCCGGCGCGCCTTCGAGGCGTCGTCCTTCTCGCCCTTGAGCGCCTCGCGCTCGATCTCGAGCTGCAGGATCCGGCGGTCGACCTCGTCGATCTCGACCGGCGAGGACTCGATCTCCATCTTCAGCCGCGATGCGGACTCGTCGATCAGGTCGATCGCCTTGTCGGGGAGGAAGCGGTCGGCGATGTAGCGCTCCGAGAGCGTCGCCGCGGCGACGATCGCCGGGTCGGTGATCCGGACGCCGTGGTGGCGCTCGTAGCGCTCCTTGAGCCCGCGGAGGATCGCGATCGTGTCGTTGATGTCGGGCTCGCCGACGAGCACCGGCTGGAACCGGCGCTCCAGCGCAGCGTCCTTTTCGATGTGCTTGCGGTACTCGTCGAGCGTCGTCGCGCCGATGCAGCGCAGCTCGCCCCGGGCGAGCATCGGCTTCAGCAGGTTGGCGGCGTCCATGGCGCCCTCGGTGGCGCCGGCGCCGACGATCGTGTGCAGCTCGTCGATGAAGAGGATGATCTGGCCCTCGGCGTCCTGGACCTCCTTGAGCACGGCCTTGAGCCGCTCCTCGAACTCGCCCCGGTACTTGGAACCGGCGACGAGGGCGCCGACGTCGAGCGCGATAACCCGCCGCTCACGCAGGGATTCGGGCACATCGCCGGCGACGATCCGCTGCGCCAGGCCCTCGACGATCGCGGTCTTGCCGACCCCGGGCTCGCCGATCAGCACCGGGTTGTTCTTGGTCCGGCGCGAGAGCACCTGGATCACCCGGCGGATCTCCTCGTCGCGGCCGATCACCGGGTCGAGCTTGTTCGCGCGCGCGTCGGCGGTCAGGTCGCGGCCGAACTTCTCCAGCGCCTCCGCCATCTCCTCGGCGTTCGGCGAGGTCACCCGGCTAGGGCCCTGGGTCTCGTCGATCGCGCGGGTCAGCGACTCGCGCTCGGGAAGGATGTCGGCGACGCCGCTCGCCTTGTCGGCGAGCGCCAGCAGCAGATGGCCGACCGAGATGTACTCGTCGTTGCGGGCGGCCATTTCCTTCTCGGCCCTCTGCAGCACCTTGAGAAAGGCTTGGCCGGGACGCACGTCGGGCTCGTCGGCGCCGCTGACCGTGGGCAGCTCGCCGACCGCCCCGCGGGCCCGGTCGGTGATCGCGGCGACGTCGGCGGAGAGCTTTCGCAGCGCCGCCGGGGCGAAGCCGTCCTCCTGCTCGAGCACGGCAAGGAGCAGATGCGCCGGCGCCAGCTCAGGGTTGCGAAACCGCAGCGCCAGCTGCTGGGCGGCGGCGACGGCCTCCTGGGATTTGACGGTGAATCGGTCTGCCTGCATTCCTCTGCCTTGTTGAAGGTATCAGTTGTATAGTATCAAGAAATCTAAGTCACTGCAACTAAGATACGCGGTTCGTGAGCCACGCCCCGGCGAGCGCCGCCGGGAGCGCCACGGAAAAGCCCCGGATCCCCGCGCCGCGCGCCTCGCCGTCGGTGGCGGCGGCGAGTGCGAAGGCGAGGGTGTCGCCGGCATCGACGGCCGCGGCCGCGGCGCTGACTCGCCGCAGCGAGCCTCGATCGCCGAGGGTCGCGAGCTGCCACGTTCCGAGCACCAGATCGCGACCTGCAACGAGCCGCGACAGGGTGGTCGTCCGCGAATCGGGCTCGCCGAACCCGAGCGCCCGCGAGGCGGCCACCGGTGCCAGCCAGATGCCGGCGCCAATCGCGATCCGGCCGGCCGCGAGCCCGATCGCGGTCAGCCGCACGAGGGAGTCCTGCGCTGCCGCAGGGTCGGCGCGGCGAGACATCGGCAAGAGCCTATTGTGCAAGGCTCGACCGTGAAATGCGACGACGCCGCGCGCTGATCGGCATCTCCGCGGGGCTGCTCGCCATCGTCGTCTGCGGGTTGGTGATTCGGTCGCCTCGGGTCACGTCCGAGACGCATGCCGCGTCCGTTGATCCGGTCAGTGCGGCGGTGGCCGAGGGTATGCCTCTGGCACTTGCCCGCGAGCCGGGTCCCGCGCACAGGCCGGGCCCGCGGACCGGTAACGCGGCGGCGAGAATTCCGAGCGCCTCCGCACTCCGCGACGCCGGGGACTTCGCCCGCGACCGGACCGGCCTGGTCTCGCTCGCGGTAGTCAACAGCGACGGCAAGCTCCGCGGGCTTCGGGAGAATCGCCGCTACGCGGCCGCCAGCGTGGTCAAGGCGATGCTGCTGGCGGCCGAGATCCGGCGGCTGAAGAAGGCGGGTGAGGCGATCGACTCGACCACGGACTCGCTACTGACGTCGATGATCACCTTCTCCGACAACGAGGCCGCGGACTCGGTCTACGCTCGGGTCGGCGACGCGGGCCTGTTCGGGGTTGCGAAGCGGGCCGGGATGACCCGCTTCACGGTCGCCGGTTACTGGGGCAACGCGCAGATCACCGCCGCCGATATGGCGCGGTTCTTCGGCGACCTCGACCGCGTCTTGGCCCGTAAGTACCGTGAGTACGCGAAGGGCCTGCTGGGTTCGATCACCGCGAGCCAGAGCTGGGGCATCCCGGCGGCCGCCGGCGATCGCTGGGCGGTGCGGTTCAAGGGCGGCTGGCTCCCCGACCACGCCCTCGTCCACCAGGCGGCCGAGTTGCGCGAGCGCGACGGCAACCGGGAGCTGGCGATCGTCGTGCTGACCGATGCACAGCCCTCGTTTACGTACGGGATCGAGACCGTGCGCGGCGTCGCCGAACGGCTGCTCAGCCGGAGCCGCGATCCTTGAGGCCGGTCTCGTAGGCCCCATAGGGGACGATCTCGGCCCGCAGCGTGGTTCGCACCCGCTCCAGGTCGGCCGACATCTGGCGCTCGAGCTCGGTCGCCCGCTCGCGCATCCGCGCAACCTCCGCCCGCGCGCGCTCGAGCTCGCGCTCGAGCGTCAGCACGGTCTCGACACCGGCGAGGTTGAGCCCGTCGTGAGCCGTCATCTGCTGAATCCGGCGCAGCCGTTCGACGTCCTCGTAGGAGTAGAGGCGGGTGTTCTTGGGCGAACGCTTCGGCGTGATCAGGCCGCGGGCCTCGTACATGCGCAGCGTCTGGGGGTGCATCTCGGCGAGCTCGGCCGCGACCGAGATCATGAACACGGCCCGGCGACGGTCGAGACCGCGGTCCTCGGCCCGGCGCCCGCGGCTGTCCTTGCTCGCGCTCATCGGTCGTCACCAACCTTCGCCGAAGCAGCGGACGCGTCGCGCAGCAGCCGTTCGCGCGGATCGTGGTCGTTGATCGCCTCGGCGAACGCCTCCAGCGCCTTGCGCTGATCGCGGTTGAGCTCGCGCGGCATCTCGATCTCGAGCCGGTAGAGGATGTCGGCGCGCCCGCGGTCGCCGGGCTTCGGCGGGCCCTCGCCGCGCAGCCGCTGGACCGTGCCGTGCTGGGTCCCGGCCGGGATCCTGATCCGCTTCGTCCCGTTCAGGGTCGGGACCTCGATCGTCGCCCCCTGGATCGCCTCGGCGACGGTGATCGGCACGGTGACCTCGAGGTTGCCGTCGTCGCGCTGGCGGAAGATCGGCGAGGGCTGCACCCGGGTGACCACGTAGAGGTCGCCCGGCGGCGCCCCGCGAGCGCCGTCCTCGCCCTTGCCTCGGACGCGGATCCGGCTGCCGTCGCGAACCCCGGCGGGGATCCGGACCCGGTAGCGCTTGCGCTGCAGGGTCAGCCCGGAGCCGTTGCAGGTCGGGCACGGATCCTCGATGATCTGCCCGGCGCCGCCACAGCGCGGGCACGGCTGGCTGATCGAGAAGAAGCCCTGGCTCTCGGTGTCGATCCCGCGCCCGTTGCAGCGCGGGCAGGTGACCGGCATCGTCCCCGGCTTGGCGCCGGTTCCGCTGCAGGTCTTGCAGGTCGACTGCTTCGGCACCGTGACCGCGACCTCCGTGCCCTCCATCGCCTGGCGAAAGCCGAGCGTCACCTCGGTCTCCAGATCGCGTCCGCGGGCAGGGGTCTGTGGCCCCTGCCCGCCGCGCCGGAAGATGGTCGAGAAGATGTCGCCGAAGTCGCCGCCGAACCCCCCGGGGCCGCCGGGGCCGGCGCCGCGCCCGAAGTTGGCGAAACGCCCGCCGGCGTCGTACTCCTTGCGCTTCTCCGGATCCGAGAGCGTGTCGTAGGCGCCCTGGACCTCCTTGAAGCGCTCCTCGGCCTGCGCGTCGCCGGGGTTGCGGTCCGGGTGGTACTCGCGGGCGAGCTTGCGGTATGCCTTCTTGATCTCCTCCGCCGACGCGCCGCGGCCGACGCCGAGGACCTCGTAGTGATCACCGGCCATAGCTCACCTACTCGCTGACGATCACCCGCGCCGGGCGCAGCACGGTGCCGTCGAAGCGGTAGCCGCGGTCAAGCGTCTCGACCACGGTCCCCGGCTCGACGCCCTCGTCGCCGGGGCGGGTCGAGATCGCCTCGCTGAAGGCCGGGTCGAAGGCCTCGCCGGCGGGGTCGTAGGACTCGACGCCGGCGCGCGCCAGCGTCGCCACCAGCTCACCGTGGACGAGCTCGAGCCCGCGCCCGACCTCCGAGCCCGGCTCGGCGGCCGCGAGCGCCCGCTCGAGGTTGTCGATCGAGGGCACGAGCTCGCGCGCCAGCGAGAGCTTGCCGCGCCGCTCGGCGTCGGCGGCCTCACGGGCGGTGCGCTTGCGGTAGTTCTCGAAGTCCGCCTTCGCCCGCTGGGCGAGCTCGAGGTATTCGTCGCGTTCGCGCTTGACGTCCTCGAGCAGGGCGTCGAGATCCTCGCGAACCTCGGCGGACCCGTCGTCGGAGGCCGCGGCCTCGGCCGCGACCTCCGCCGCCTGCTTCTCCTCGCTCATCGCTTAGGCGCG
>DATBPT010000012.1:0-30516 GCA_036561205.1 Solirubrobacterales bacterium | reverse complement strand
TCTTTCCCGCCTTCTTCCTCTGCCTGCTGGTCGAGGGCGAGCTGCGTCCAGGCCTGCCGCGGGTGGTCGCCGCCCTCGGCAGCGTGATTGCCCTGGTGCTGATCCCGTTCACCCCGGCAGGGGTGCCGGTGATCGCCGCCTCCGCCGCGGCCCTGCTGGGGCTGCGCGGCGCGCCGTCGCCGCGGGAGGCGGTGGCGAGCTAGATGTCGGAGGTCTGGATCACGATCGCCGTGCTGGTCGTCGCGAGCGCGGCGATCCGCGCCTCCGGCCCGGTGCTGCTCGGCGGGCGCGAGCTGCCCGTCCGCGTCCAGGGCGTGATCGCTCTCGTGGCCCCGGCGCTGCTCGCCGCTCTGGTCGTGGTCCAGACGGTCGGCGCTCCCGAGGGCGAGGCGCTGGAGCTCGACGCGCGCGTGGTCGGCGTCGGGGCTGCGGCGCTGGCGCTGCGCGCGGGTGCCTCGACGCTGCCCGTGGTTGCGCTCGCCGCCCTGGTCACGGCGGCGGTTCGCCTGCTGTCCTGACGCAGGCGTGGTTCGACTAACCGGCGCGCCGCGGGGCCGATCTTTGTCCTTGACGAGAGTGGCATGCCTTCTACGGTTCGGATAGCGTCAGCACGGTCGGAACCGGCCCGCGTTTGTACGCAATGGAGCAGTGACCACTCCAGCCACACCAGCGGAGGACCTCGGAGCGGCTGCCGCCGCGACGCCGTCCGACATCCGCCTGAACGGGGTGCGCAAGGTCTACGGCGACGTGGTCGCGGTCGCCGGCATCGATCTGGAGATCGCCCGCGGCGAGTTCTTCACCATGCTCGGGCCCTCGGGCTCGGGCAAGACGACGACACTGCGGATGATCGCCGGCTTCGAGCTCCCGGACGCGGGCACGATCGAGCTCGCCGGCACCGACGTCGGCAACCTGCCCGCGTACGACCGCGAGGTCAACACGGTGTTCCAGGACTACGCCCTGTTCCCGCACATGACCGTGGGCGAGAACGTCGAGTACGGGATGAAGGTGCGCAAGGTGGCCAAGGACGAGCGCGCCAAGCGACGCGACGAGGCGCTCGAGATGGTCCGGCTGAGCGGCTACGGCGACCGCAAGCCCTCCGAGCTCTCGGGCGGCCAGCGCCAGCGGGTGGCGCTGGCGCGCTCGATCGTCAACCGGCCGAAGGTCCTGCTGCTCGACGAGCCGCTCGGGGCGCTCGACCTGAAGCTGCGCGAGCAGATGCAGGTCGAGCTCAAGCAGATCCAGCACGAGGTCGGGATCACCTTCGTCTACGTCACCCACGATCAGGACGAGGCGTTGACGATGTCCGACCGGATCGCCGTCTTCAACGAGGGCCGGATCGAGCAGGTCGGCACCCCCGCCGAGGTCTACGAGACCCCCGCGAACCCGTTCGTCTCCGGCTTCGTCGGGGTCTCGAACGTGCTCGAGCGCGACGGCGCCACGTTCACGGTCAGGCCGGAGAAGGTGCGCATGCTGGAGCCGGGAGAGCCCTCCGACGGCATGCAGACGGAGAAGGGCCGGGTCCGCGACGTCGCCTACGCGGGCATGATCACGCGCTACCTGGTCGCCCTTGACGCGGGGGGAGAGCTTCAAGTCGTCCGCCAGAACCTCGAGACGTCCTCAGCCGAGGCGCTCGAGCAGATCGGGCGGGAGGTGGTCGTCGGATGGCGGCCGGAACACACGGTCGCGGTCGAGGCCGCGGTATCGAGAGGAGAAAGTGATGCGCAGTAAGGGAGGAAACCCCGCCAAGGTCGCCTGGTTGGTGATCGCGGGGTTGCTCGTGTTCATGCTCGCCTTTGCCGCCGGATGTGGCAGCGACGACAGTACGACCGCCGACGAGAGCAGCGCGCCGACGGAGGTCGGCGCGCCCGAGGGCGAGGTCAACCTGATCGGGTGGGCCGGTTACGCCGAGGACGGCTCGACCGACCCGAAGGTCGACTGGGTCACCGACTTCGAGAAGGAGTCCGGCTGCAACGTCAACTTCAAGGTCGCCGGCACCTCCGACGAGATGGTCGAGCTGATGCGGACCGGCCAGTACGACGGCGTCTCGGCGTCGGGCAACGCGACCGCACGCCTGGTCGAGGGCGGCGACGTGGCCCCGGTCAACACCGACCTGGTGCCCAACTACGCGACCGTCTTCGACGATCTCAAGGACCAGCCGTACAACACGTTCGACGGCGTCAACTACGGGATCCCGCACGGCCGCGGGGCGAACGTGCTGACCTGGAACACGGAGGCCGCGCCGGACATCGACGGCTCGACCTGGGCCCCGTTGCTCGACCCCGAGGTGGCGTCGCAGTACAAGGGCAAGCTCAGCGTCTATGACGACCCGATCTACATCGCGGACGCGGCGTTGTGGCTGAAGGCGCACCAGCCCGACCTCGGGATCGACAACCCGTACGAGCTCGACGAGGAGCAGTTCAACGCCGCCGTCGACCTGCTCAAGCAGCAGCGCCCGAACGTCGGCGAGTACTGGTCGGACTTCGCGAAGCAGATCTCGTCGTTCGCGAACGGCGACGTCGACGTCGGAACGACGTGGCAGTACCAGTACTTCACGCTGAAGGGCGAGGGCGACCCCGTCGCCTCGACCCCGGCCTCAGGGGGCTTCCTCCCGGAGGAGGACGCAACCGGGTGGTCGGACACCTGGATGATCAGCAACGAGGCGGCGCATCCGAACTGCATGTACCTGTGGATGAACCACATCATCAGTCCGGAGGCGAACGCGAAGGTCGCGGCCTGGTTCGGCGAGGCGCCGGCCCAGAGCAAGGCCTGCCCGGAGTTCAAGAACCTCGACTCGGCCTACTTCGCTTTGCCGAACCAGTGCGAGGCCTACAACGCCGACAACCCGGAGTTCTGGAAGCGCGTCTACTACTGGGAGACGCCGCTCGCGGATTGCGGCGACGACCGTGGTGACGTCTGCATGGACTACAACGACTGGGTCTCGGCCTGGACCGAGATCAAGGGATAGTCGCTAGGTCGTGGAGGCCGCTGGCGTAAGCACGCCGGCACCGAGGAGGTCGGTGGGCCGCAGGCTCGCCGACCTCTTCCACGGCCGCCCGCGGCTGCAGGTCGGGACGCTGCTGGCCGGCCCGGTCGGCTGGCTGGTCATCGGCTACCTCGGCTCGCTGGTGATCATCCTGATCACCGCGTTCTGGGGCGTCAACGCGCTCAGCGGCGAGCTCGAGCGGAACTTCACGCTCGACAACTTCCAGACCATCGTCGAGGAGCCGGTCTATCGCACGATCGCAGGGAGGACGATCGCGATCGCGGCGCTGGTCACGGTGACCGACGCGCTGCTCGCCTTCCCGATCGCCTTCTACATGGCGAAGGTCGCGAGCAACCGGATGAAGTCGGTGCTGGTCGTCGCCGTCCTCCTGCCACTGTGGTCGAGCTACCTGGTCAAGGTCTACGCCTGGCGCACGATCCTGTCCTCCGGGGGGATCCTGAACGAGGTCCTCGACCCGTTCGGGATCAACGGGCCCGGATACGGAAACGTCGCGGTCTGGCTGGTGATGAGCTACCTGTGGCTGCCGTTCATGATCATCCCGATCTACGCGGGGCTGCAGCGGATCCCGGACTCGGTGATCAGCGCCTCGGAGGACCTCGGGGCGTCGCCCTGGACGACGTTCAGGCGGGTGATCCTGCCGCTCGCCTTCCCGGCCGTCGTCGCCGGATCGATCTTCACCTTCTCGCTCACCCTCGGCGACTACATCACGCCGGCGCTGGTCTCCAACAACCAGTTCATCGGCAACGTCGTCTACGCCAACATCGTCAACAACCAACCCCTCGCCTCGGCGTTCGTGATGGTGCCGGTCGCGGTGATGATCATCTACCTGCTGATCGCGCGAAAGCTCGGGGCGTTCGAGCATCTATGAGGCTCTCGCGGAGATCCCAGTGGTTCCTGCGGGCCGGCGTCGGCCTGACGCTGGCGTTCATCTACATCCCGCTGCTCGTGATCCTGATCTACGCCTTCAACGCGGGCAAGACGCTTTCGTGGCCGCCCGACGGGCTCACCCTCGACTGGTTCGGCAAGGCGGTCGACAACTCCGGCGCCCGCGATGCGTTCGTCACCTCGATCAAGGCCGCGACCGCGGCGACCCTAATCGCGATCGTGCTCGGCACGCTCGCCTCGCTGGCGGTCTCGCGCTTCCGCTTCTTCGGCCGCGAGACGATCTCTTTCCTGGTCCTGATCCCGATCGCACTGCCCGGGATCGTGACCGGGCTCGCGATCAACGACACCTTCACCCAGATCCTCGGCGTCGACCTCAGCCTGTTCACCGTGATCGTCGGCCACGCGACCTTCTGCATCGTGCTCGTCTACAACAACGTCGTCGCCCGCCTGCGGCGCGTCTCGACCTCGCTCGAGGAGGCGTCGGCGGACCTGGGCGCGGATCCGTGGCAGACCTTCCGCCGGGTCACCTTCCCCAGCATGCGCACCGCGCTGGTTGCCGGCGCCCTGCTGGCCTTCGCGCTCTCCTTCGACGAGATCATCGTCACCCGGTTCACGATCGGCGCCGACCTCGAGACGCTGCCGATCTGGATCTACAACAACCTCTTCCGATCGAACCAGCTGCCGATCGTCAACGTGGTCGCGGTGATCGTGATCGTGATCTCGGTGATCCCCGTCTACTTCGCCAACAAGCTGAGCCAGGACGTCGGCGGCGGCGGAGGCCGCGCCGGGGGCGCGAAGCCCGAGCCGGTCGCCGCCGAGTCGACCGCGGTCCCCTAGGCGTCGACGGCCTCAGGCCGGGGCGCGGTCGATCGAGCGCAGGTCAATCCCGGTCGCGGCGCCGGCCCAAGCCAGCAGGATCGCCTCGCCCGCGGCGGCGTCGATCTCGGGGTGGCCGAGGACGACCTGGAGGCCGAGCCCGTCCTCGAGCGCGACCAGCCCGCGGGCGACCGTGACCGGGTCGGATTCGATCGTGAAGGCGCCGGAGTCTGCACCGCGCTCGAGCACGCGCTCGTAGAGCATCACCTGGCGGTCGAAGAACGAGGCCGAGAGGGTGGCGAAGAGATGGCTCGAGCCGGTCATCGCGTCGAGCTCGTAGAGCAGCCGGCTGTCCTCGTCGTCGGGACCGGTGGGAACGCCGAGCCCGATCGCCACCCGCAGCTGGGCGACCGGATCGGCGATCTCGCGGATCGCCTCGGCGCGGCGCTCGGCGTAGCGCCGCATCGCGTCGCGGCTGACCTCGAGCACGAGATCGTCGAGGTCCGGGTAGTAGTAGAGCACGGCGCTGGGCGAGATCCCGGCGCGCTGGGCGATGTCCTTGACCCGCAGGCCGAGGGCGCCGTGCTGGAGCAGCAGCTCCCGCGCGGCGGTGGCCAGCTGGGCCCGACGTTGCGCTTGATCCTTTCGCCGCATTATCTGAATGATATTCAGACTTCAG
Organism: Solirubrobacterales bacterium; assembly: GCA_036561205.1. Classification (GTDB taxonomy): domain Bacteria; phylum Actinomycetota; class Thermoleophilia; order Solirubrobacterales; family 70-9; genus WHSW01. Next base: position 25,132 of record DATBPT010000012.1, on the reverse strand, counting down.
GCGGAAAACGCCTATTGACAGGGGAATGACTGGGGGGTTATTCTTTAAATCTGCTTCAAAGTATTGCCAAGATCACGTTCGCAGCGACCGCGACCGCGCTCGCTGCGCTCGTCCTCGCCGCATGCGGGAGCTCGGATACGACCGAGACCACCGCGAGCGGCACCGCGGGACCGGCCCGGGTTCCCGACGGCGAGCCGGGCGACGAGCTCTCGATCTCGCAGTGGCCGCTGTACGTCGACCCGGGCAAGGACGGAACGGTCGCTCAGTTCGAAGGCGACACCGGGATCAACGTCGACTACAACGAGGAGATCAACGACAACTCCGAGTTCTTCGCCAAGCTGCAGCCCCTGCTGACGGCGGGCGAATCCGGCGGCCGGGACTCGATCACCGTCAGCGACTGGCTGGCACGGCAGATGTACGACCTCGGCTACATCTACCAGCTCGACAAGTCGAAGCTCCCCAACGTCGAGAGCAACCTGATCCCGGCCCTCCAGCACCCCGCCGCCGATCCGAACCGCGACTTCACCGTTCCCTGGCAGGCGGGGATGACCGGGTTGATCGTTCGCACCGACCTGGCGCCCGGCGTCGACTCGATCTGCGATCTGTTCGATCCTCAGTACGCGGGCAAGGTTTCGATGCTGACCGAGCTTCGCGACTCGGTGCCGATGACGCTCAAGTGCATGGGCATCGACCCCGACACGGCGACCACCGACCAGTGGCTGGCGGCGGTCGACAAGATCGAGGCGGCGGCCCGCTCCGGCCAGATCCGCCGCTTCACCGGCAACGACTACATCCGCGATCTGGCCACGGGTAGCGTCGCGATCGCGCTCGGATGGTCGGGCGACGCCGTGCAGATGCAGAAGGACGATCCGAACATCCAGTTCGTGATGCCGAAGGAGGGCTGCATGCTGTGGTCGACGAGCATGGAGATCCCGGTCGGCGCGCCGGATCCACAGGCGGCGCTCGAGTGGATGAACTACGTCTACGACCCGAAGGTGCAGGCCGACATCGCCGAGTACGTCAACTACGTCACCCCGGTCGCGGGCGTAAAGCAGATCCTCGCCAAGCGCGATCCGGAACTTGCCCGCAATCAGCTGATCTTCCCGAGCCCCGACTACACCCGCAACTGCACCTTCGAGCCCGTCCTCGGCGGCGCCCAGGGCGACCAGGTGACGGAGGCGTTCGAGAACGCGATCAACGGCTGACGTGCGCACGCTCTCGATCGCAGCGCTGCAGACGGCCCCGATCAGCGGCGACCCCGCAGCGACGATCGGGCGCTTCGCCGAGCAGGCGGCCGGCGTGCGCCAGTCGATCGGCCACGCGCAGCTCCTGCTCGCTCCCGAGCTGCACCTCTCGGCTCCGCCGGGCCTGCTCGACCCGGACGGCGGCTACGCGGCCTCGGTCGCGGTCGAGATCCCGGGCCCGCTGACAGAGCGGCTCGAGTCGATCGCCGCCGAGACCGGGCTCTGGCTGGTGCCCGGGTCGGTCTACGAGCGCGCCGCGGACGGCGCGATCCACAACACCGCGCTCGCGATCTCGCCCCGCCGCGGGCTGGTCGCGAGCTACCGCAAGGCCTTCCCCTGGCAGCCCGGCGAGCAGACGAAGCCGGGCACCAGCTTCGTCGTCTTCGAGATCGACGGGATCGGCCGTGCGGGCCTCGCGATCTGTTACGACGGCTTCTTCCCCGAGGTCTTCCGCCAGCTCGCCTGGCTCGGAGCCGAGGTCGTCCTGCAGCCGACCCTGACCACGACCAGCGACCGAGCCGCGGAGCTGATCACGGTACGCGCCAACGCGATCGTCAACCAGTTCTTCGTCGTCAACGTCAACTGCTGCGCCCCGGCCGCCGTCGGGCGCAGCCTGATCGCCGATCCCGAGGGCCTGGTCCGGGTCGAGGCCGGCAGCGGGGAAGAGCTGCTCACTGACGTGCTCGACCTCGACGCGGTCAGCCGCGTACGCCAGTTCGGGACCGCGGGGGTCTCGGCCATGTGGCAGCAGATCGACCGGGGCGCGGCGGCAGAGGTCGAGCTGCCGATGTACGCGAACGGCCGGATTCAGCCGCGCCCGGCACCGCCCGGCTGACCCGCCTCGGCGGCCGCGCGGCGGCCGCTGCGGATCGCACCCTCCATCAGGCCGTTGAACGGCCCGGCGGTGTGCTCACCCGCGAACGACAGCGGGCCGACCGGCGCCGCCAGCTCGGCGGAGAGCTCCGCCGGCGGCGAGACCGAGTAGGCGGCGCCCGCCCAGGGGTCGTCGTCCCAGGTCGAGAGCAGCGCCCGCTCGGGCTCGAGCGCGAGCTCGGGCCGCAGGGCGGCCAGCGACTCCAGCCAGGCGCCGGGGCCGTCGGCGACGCCGAGGCGCTCCAGCCCCGCGGGGGAGCCGGCGAAGCAGCTGACCACGGGCATCGGCTCGTCGCCGGCGCCGGTCGCGGTCCAGCACCAGTAGCGCTCGGGGACGTTCATCACCGCGCTCGGAGGGGCCGGCTCGGCCAGCGGCACGAAGAGCTTCGCCGCGTGGCCGTAGCGGACGGCGGCGAGCGCGGCACGCTTCGGCCGCGGAAGCTCGGGCGAGAACTCGACCCGGCCGATCACCCGCGCCGGGACCGCGATCACGCAGCGCTCGGCCTCGATCCGGCGGCCGGACGCCGTGGCCACCCCCACCCGTTCGTCGCCCCAGGCGACGGACTCGGCGGGATCGCCGAGCGCGACCGCGTCATCGAGCCGTGCGGCGAGCCCCACGGCGAGCCCCTGATTGCCGCCGGCGACGCTGGGCGCCGGGTCGTCGCCGATATGGGCGAGGCCGTCCATGTCGGTCGCCGGGACCTCGGTCGCCGCACTGGCCGAAGAGATCTCGAGCCGCGCCAGGATCGTCTCGTGGGCGCCCGGGGCGATCGCCAGCGAGTCGAGCAGCTCGGAGGCGGTCGGGCGGCCGTCGAGCGATCCGAGCGCCGCCGCGACGGCGGCCACTCCGTCGGCCAGCTCGGTCTCCGAGGTCCCCAGGCCGCCGCGCGGCTCGCGGCGCCCGTAGCGCATTCCCTTGTCCCAAAGGCCGAGGCCGAGCTCGGCGGCGAGCTCGGCGACCTGGGTGTTGCCGGGGAGGATGAACTCGGCGCCGAGCTCGATCGTCGCGCCATTGGCGAGACGCCGCGACCAGGCGCGGCCGCCAACCCGATCGCGGGCCTCGAGCAGCTCGACCTCCCAGCCGGCATCCGCAAGCTCGCTCGCGGCGACCAAGCCCGCAAGCCCGGCCCCGATGACGACGGCGCTGCGGCTCAGCGCAGACACATCTGGGTGCCGCGGCTCAGCGCAGCACCAGGCAGTGCTCGGGGTGCCAGCCGAGCGTGATCTTCGTGCCCGGCTCCCAGCGGTCGTCGGCGCGGGCGCGGTAGGTGGCCTGCTCGAGCGCGACCAGGTTGGCGCCGTCGCCGAGCGAGACCGTGATCTGGGTGGAGACGCCGAGGTAGACGCGGGAGACGATCGTGCCCTCGAGGCTGACCATCCCCGGCTCGAGCTCGTCGACCGCGATCTTCTCCGGCCGCACCGAGAGGTTGACCGGGTCACCCGGGGCGACGCCGTCGGGAAGCGGGACGGGCAGCCTCAGGCCGTTGGCGATCCGCACCTGGCCGCCGTCCTCGGCGGTCGCGGAGATCAGGTTCGAGATGCCGATGAAGCCGGCGACGAACTCCTCCGACGGATGCTCGTAGACCTCCTCGGGAGGACCGCACTGGGCGACGCGGCCGGCGTTCATGACCGCGATCCGGTCCGACATCGACAGCGCCTCCTCCTGGTCGTGGGTGACGTAGACGAAGGTGATCCCGACCTCGCGCTGAATCGCCTTCAACTCGACCTGCATCTGGCGGCGCAGCTTCAGGTCGAGAGCACCGAGCGGCTCGTCGAGCAGCAGTACCTTGGGCCGGTTGACCAGGGCCCGCGCCAGCGCCACCCGCTGCTTCTGACCGCCCGAGAGCTCGTTCGCGCGGGCGCTGGATCGCTCCGAGAGGTTGACCAGCTCGAGCGCCTCCGTGACCCGCCGTGAGATCTCATCCTTGGGGACCTTGCGCCGCTTGAGGCCGAAGGCGACGTTGTCGGCAATGTCGAGGTGCTCGAATAGCGCGTAGCTCTGGAAGACCATGTTGACGTCACGCTTGTAAGGCGGCACGTCCTCGACCGGCTCGCCCTCGAGCATGATCCGGCCCTCGGTCGGGACCTCGAACCCGGCCAGCATCCGCAGAGTCGTCGTCTTACCGCAGCCCGACGGACCGAGCAGGCTGAAGAACTCGCCCTGCTGGATCTCGAGGCTGACGTCGTCGACGGCGAGCTGAGCGCCGAAGCGCTTGGTCACGTTCTCGATCCGGATCGCCTCACGAGGCGTAGCCGAGTCGCGCCGCTGCTGAGGCGCCTTGTTCTCCATCTCGCCTCCTAGCCCTCGCCCGCCGTCAAAACCTTGAGCCCCGACTCGCGGCGACCGAACAGCCGCGGCAAGACCACGGCGATCGCGATCGCGGTCAACGAGACGACCATCATCAGGGTCCCGATCGCGTTGATCGTCGGCGAGAGGCCGAAGCGGATCGCCGACCAGATCCGCACCGGCAGCGGCTGCAGGTCCTCGCCGGTGGTGAAGAACGAGAGCACGAAGTCGTCGAAGGAGAAGGCGAAGACCAGTAACGCGGCGGCGACCACCGACGGCCACAGCGCCGGCACGAGGACGAGGCGCACGGATTGCCAGCGGGTCGCGCCGAGGTCCATAGCCGCCTCCTCGACCTCCTGGCTGATCGCCGCCATCCGGGCCCGGACGACGATCGTCACGTACGAGATCGAGAAGGTGATGTGGGCGATGATCACCGTCCAGATCGAGAGCGCGATCCCGATCTGGGAGAAGATCAGCAAGGCCGAGATCCCGGTGACGATCTCGGGTACCACCAGCGGCACGAGCATGAGGATGTTCGCGCCCGGGGCCCAGCCGGCCCGCGAGCGGACCAGGCCGATCGCGAGCGCGGTGCCGATCACAGTCGAGACGACCATGGTCGCGAACGCGATCTCGAGCGAGGCGAACAGGGATTCGCGCAGGGAGGGGTCATCGAGGAACTCCTGGTACCACTGCAGCGACCAGCCGTGGAAGACGTTCAGGGATTTGATCGTGTTGAACGAGAACAGGATCACGACGAGGATCGGCACGAACAGGAAGAGGTAGACGAGGAAGGAGAAGACCCTCAGGAAGCGGGGCTTGTCGAAGGCCGAGGGGCTCATATGGCCGCCCCTCTGACGTCGCGGGCGGCCGAGCGCAGGTAGGCGACCATCCAGACGGAGAGGAAGATCATCATCACCACCGTCAGCGCGGCGCCGAAGGGCCAGTTGTTGGCGGCGAAGAACTGGTCCTGGATCAGGTTGCCGACCATGTAGGTGTCGGGGCCGCCGAGCAGCTGGGCGGCGACGAAGTCGCCGACCGAGGGCAGGAAGACGAGCACCGCGCCGGCGAGAATCCCCTGCTTGGTCTGCGGCAGGGTGACGTGGAGGAAGGTCTGCAGCGGTGTCCCGTAGAGGTCCTTGCCGGCCTCGATCACCGAGCGGTCGAGACGCTCCAGGGACCCGTATACCGGCAGGATCATGAAGATCAGGTAGCCGTAGGTGAGCCCGCCGATCACCGCCCACGGGGTGTTGATCATCCGGATCGGATCGTTGATCACTCCGATGTCGATGAGCGCGTTGTTGACCAGCCCCTCGTCGGCGAGCAGCGCGACCCAGGCATAGGTGCGAACGAGGTAGTTGACGAAGAACGGCAGCACCAGCAGGGCGATCAGCACGTTGCGGTAGCGGCCCCCGTAGCGGGCGATGTAATAGGCGACCGGGTAGCCGATCAGCAGGCAGAGCGCCGTCGTCGTGAGGGCGTAGAGGACCGAGCGGAAGAGCACCGGCGTGTAGGTGGGGTCGAAGGCAGCGGAGTAGTTGTCGAGATCGGTCGCATAGACGGCGCGGCCGAGGTCGTCCACGTACCCGAACGAGAGCGCGAGCACGAGCACGCAGGGGACCGCGAACAGCAGCAGCAGCCAGACGCCGCCGGGAAGCAGGAACCGGTCCCAGAAGCGCCCGGCAGTCACGACGCCAGGCTCCGCATCAGCCCGCCTTGACCTCGGTGAAGATCGAGGTCCAGAGCTGACGCGCATCGGGGTTGTCGAGCCGGTATTCCATCCCGCCACCGGCGAGCGATTCCAGGTCGACGTCGATCGAAGGCTCGTCCTTGACCAGCTTCGCGAACTCCTGCTTGCCGCCCTCGCAGGGCTGCGGGTAACCGTTCCAGGCGACGTTCTGAGCCGCGTTCTCCGGCTCGAGGATCCAGTCGATGAACAGCATCGCGGTGCCCGGGCTGCGGGCAGTGATCGGAATGCTCATCAGGTCGGTGCCGACAGGGACTCCCTCCTTGCAGGTCTCGTAGCGGTAGAGCTCGGGCTCGTCGACCTGATTGCGGACGTTGACGATGTCGCCGTTCCACGCCTGGTGCAGGACCGCGGACCCGGAGACCAGGTTCTGGACGCTGTTGGTGGAGAACCCGCGCGCGTTCTCCTTCTGGGCCAGCAGGGTCTGCTTCGCGGTCTCGAGCTCTGCGGGATCCTCGGTGTTGAGGTCGAAGCCGTTGATCAGGTTGGCCTCGCCGATCGCCTCCTGGAAGTCGTCGAGGATGAACATCCGCCCGGCCCCGTCGGGGTTGAGGAGGTCGTTCCACGATCCGGTCATCCCCGAGACCTCGTCCTCGCGCCAGGCGATCCCGGTGGTGTAGTAGGTGTAGGGAACGCCGAGCTCGTTGTTCGGATCCCACCACGGGCTGTCGTAGAAGCTCGAGATGTTGTCGTTGTTGCGCAGCAGGCCGCGATCGAAGCGCGCCAGCAGGCCCTCCCTGTTGAGCCGGTAGACGTACTCGGTGCTCGGCCAGATCAGGTCGTAGCTCGCGCCGCTGCGGAGCTTGATCACCATCGCCTCGAGGTTGTCGAAGTTGACCTCGTTGACCTCGACCCCGTACTTCTCCGAGAACCGCTTCTTGATGTCGGGGTCCATGTACTGCGCCCAGTTGTAGATCAGCAGGTCGCCGTCGATCTCGGGCTTGATGATCCGCCCTTCGGCCGAGCGGTCGACGGAGCGCTCGACCGTGCAGCCGGCGAGCCCGTAGCTGGCCACGGCCAGCCCGGCGCCGGCCACCAGTAGCTCACGGCGGGAGAGATCGCTCGGTTTCACGCGCTGACCCCGGCCGGCAGCTCGACGCCCAGCAGGCGCTGGGCGACCTCGATGCAGGTGCTCCGCATCACCTCCGGGGAGACGAGCCGGTCGTCGAGCACCACCTGGACCGCGAGCCCGTCGATCAGGGACGCGAGCTCGAGCGCGGCGCGTTCGGGGTCGGGCCCGCCGAAGTCGCCGGACGCCTGGCCGTCGGCGACGATCGAGGCGATCTGGGCCCGCCAGTCGTCGTCGAGGAGCTGGCGCGATTCGCTCACCTGCGGATCGCGGAGCGCACGCGTCCAGAGCTCGATCCAGAGCACCCAGTCATCGCCGCCGACCGAGCGCTCGATCAGGGTCGCGAGCCGAGCACGCGGATCCTCGAGCGCATCGAGAGCGGCGACGAGCTCGTCGTGAAAGGACCGCTCGGCGAAGCTCAGCGCCTCGGCGAGCAGCTGGTCGCGCGAATCGAACCAGTAAAGGACGCCCGGCGGGCTGGTCCCGGCGCGCTCGGCGACATCGGCGATCCGGGTCGCGGCGAAGCCGCGCTCGGCAATCACCTCGGCGGCCGCGGCGAGCAGCTGCGGCTTGCGTATGTGGTCTATCTGCGGGCGGGGACTCATCGCCCGTCCTGCCTCCTTGCTTGCCCTGCGGCTCAAACCTGAACCGTGGTTCAGAAAAATACAACTTCGAGGACCGCAAACAACCTCGGCGGCCCGGGGTTGCGGCCGTCAGCCCTCGATCCGCAGGTCTTCGGCGGCGATCCCGAGCTCGGCGGCAAGGCTCTGCGCGATCAACGTGCGCGCCCGATCGACGCCCAGCTCGGGGTCCTGGATCAGGGCGCGAACGCCGAGACCGTCGACGAGAGCGACGGCCAGGTCGGCGAGCTCGGCCGGGTTACGATCGGTCGTGAACTCGCCGCTGGCGACGCCGGCCTCGATCGCCGCCGCGAACCACGCGCGGTAGCGCCGGTAGAGGTCCGCCGCCAGCGGACGCATGCTCGGGTCGCGCACCGCGCGCAGCCAGAGCTCCACCCAGAGGGTCCAGTCACGCTCCTGCGCCCCGGCGAGCGGCAGACAGGCCTCGATAGCTCGGGCGAGACCATGGGTCGCGTCCTCGCCCTCGGGCGCGTCGGCGAAGCGATCCTGCCCGGCGGTCTCGAACGAGTGCACGAGCGCCTCCGCGAGCAGCTCCTCGCGGGTCGAGAAGTAGTGGTGGACGAGCGCGGTCGAGGCGCGCGCCCGGGTCGCGACCCTGGCGATGCGGACGTCGTCGATCCCGTCCGACGCGATCAGGTCGCAGGCAGCCTCGAGGATCCGCTCACGCGCGTCTGTGGCCACTGCCCGAGCCTAGTCGGAGTCCCGGCGCCGCCGATCTCGGCGCCGGCGGCCGGCGGGTCGGCGGCTACTGCGGGAGCAGCGACATTGAACTACCGTCCTCCCCATCGTTTGACGGTGGCGTTCGTGACGCGAGCCAATGTATCATCGTTTGATGTCGAATAAGATGCGACAACTCTCCGGCCGGACCGCGGTGATCACCGGCGCGGCCTCCGGGATCGGCCGCGCCCTCGCCCAGCGGCTCGCCCGCCACGGCTCCCCGGTGGCGATCTGCGACACCGACGAGGAAGGGCTCGCCCGCACGGAGGAGACGATCGGCGGCGAGGTCCTGGCGCAGAAGCTCGACGTCCGCGACCGCCACGGCCAGATGGCGTTCGCCGCGACGGTCCGCGAGTGGGCTCCGGCGCCGATCGGGTTGGTGGTCAACAACGCCGGCGTCACCTCCTCGCAGCGCGCGGTCGATGGCTCGGCCGAGGACGACGAGTGGGTCTTCGACGTCAACTTCTGGGGCGTCGTTCACGGCACCCGCGCCTTCCTGCCGATCCTGCTCGAGCAGGGCGAGGGCACGGTCGTCAACGTCTCCAGCGTCTTCGGGTTGATCGGCTGGCCGACCCAAAGCGCCTATTGCGCCTCCAAGTTCGCCGTCCGCGGCTACACCGAGTCGCTACGCCACGAGCTCCGCGATTCGCCGGTCGACGCGGTCACCGTCCACCCCGGCGGAATCGCGACCAGCATCGTCGCCAACTCCCGCCACCACGTCGACGACCTCGGCCGCACCGACAAGGCCGAGCTCGAGCGCGAGTTCGCGCAGATCGCGCGGACCTCCCCCGATCGCGCCGCCGAGACGATCCACAAGGGGGTCGTCAAGGGCAAGGACCGGATCCTGATCGGGCCCGACGCGGCATTCCTCTCGCTGCTGGCGCGCTCGGTGCCGGTCCGCTACTTCAACGTGATCAAGCGGCTCGAGCCGATCATCCGCCGCTGACGCCGACCGGCGCCACTCGTTGACCTTGTGGTCAGTGATGCGAAGATGATGCGGTGCGCCGCTGCACCGCGCTCCTCGTCATCTGCCTCGCGGTCGGGGGCGGCGCCTGCGGCGGCGGCGAGGAGCCGCCGGCGAAGGTCGCGCCCGGCTCGGTCGAGCTCCGGGTGATGAGCTTCAACATCTGGTACGGCGGGGTCTCGGTCGACTTCGGCCAGATCGCCGCCGCGATTCGCGCCGCCGACGCCGACATCGTCGGCGTCCAGGAGCCGGAGGGCAATCTGCGCCGGCTCGCCGACGCCGCCGGGCTCCCCTACGTCGACGAGAGCCTGCACCTGATCTCGCGCTTTCCCCTGTTCGCGGTCGAGCGCGGCGGGGTGCGCTTCGCCTACGCCGAGGTGGCGCGCGACCGGGTGGTGGCGATCGAGAACGTGCACCTGACCTGCTGTCCGTACGGGCCGAATCTGGTCAAGGCCGGAAAGCCGGCCGAGGACGTGATCGCGCTCGAGCGCCGGGTCCGCCTACCGGAGGCCGAGGAGTACGTCGACGCGCTCGCTCCCCTGATCGACGATGACGTCCCGTTGTTCGTCACCGGCGACTTCAACTCGCCCTCGCACCTCGACTGGACCGCCGCGGCGACCGAGGCCCGCGACCTCCCCTACCCGCTCGAATGGCCGGCCTCGAAGGCGTTCGCCGACGCCGGCTTCCGGGACTCATACCGCGACGCCCACCCCGACCCCGCCGCCGAGCCCGGGCTGACCTGGACCGCGGGCCAGCCGCCGCCGCGGATGCGCCCCTCGGAGACCAACGACCGGATCGACTGGGTGCTCGCGGCGGGACCGTCGGAGACGCTGTCCAGCGGCGTCGTCGGCGAGGACGGCGGCCCCGACGTCGAGGTTGGCGTCAGCCCCTGGGGCTCGGACCACCGCGCGGTCGTCTCGAGCTTCGCGGCCGAGCCGGCGCCGGCGCCCTACCTGGTCAGCGCCGAGCCCCGGGTGGTCGAGGCGGGTTCGCGGGTCACGCTTCGCTACGCGCTCGCCGCCGGCGGCCCGGGACGCGTGGTCGGGATCGTCGCCGGGAGCGACCCGGAGGGCGAGGCGCTGCAGACGATCCCGATCTACGACGCCTCCGACCACATCGCGCCGATGCTCGGAACCGCCGGATTGGCGCCCGGCCGCTACAGCGCCGTCCTGCTCGAGCGCGGCGGCAAGGTGCTGGCCGCCTCGCCGTTCTGGATCGCCGCCCGCGACTCGCGGCCGGCAATCGCGACAGCGCAGGGCACCTACGCCCCCGGGGAGCCGATCGCGGTCCGCTGGTCCGGGGCCCCTGGCAACAAGCTCGACTACGTCGCGATCTTCAAGGCCGGCGACCCGAGCGTCTACGGATATCTCGGCTACCTCTACACCGACGCCCGGCCCGACGGCGAGCTCGAGTTCACAAAGGGCGACACCGGCCGCCTCGCTCCGGGCCGCTATTTCGCGCGGCTGATGCTCGACGACGGCTACTCGGTTCTCGCCGGCGCCCCGTTCACGGTCGCGCGCTGACCGCTCTGCCTACGGACAGCTGAACGGCGCCAGCGGAGCCGGCAGGGCGGGGATCGTGAGGACGAGCCCGGGCGGAATGATCCCGGACAGCCCGAGTCCCGCGATCACGGTCTGGAGCGAGTTGAGCTGGGTCGTGACGGCGGAGAGCTGCGAGCAGAGCGCCGAGACCGACGCGGTCAGCGTCTCGCCCCCGCCGCCGGCCGGCCCGGTGGCGCCCGCCGGCCCCGCGGCCCCTGCCTTGCCGCGCTTGCCCCGCTTGCCGCGCTTGTTCCAGGTCAGCTTCTTCTCGCCGTGCTTGCACTTGCCGCTGGGCGAGAACCGCATCAGGCCCTTGGCGTCGCCCTGTTTGATCACGCAGGCACTGACCTTGCCCTTGACCTTGGTCGACGCCGACGCGCCGGCGACGAGCGCGCCGCCCAGCAGCGCCAGCGTCGCGCCGACCAGCAAGGTCACGAACGTCTTCCTTGACAGCGAACCCACGGTGCCCTCCTGGCGTTGACGAAGATCTGCGGACGGATTGTCACCCAACCGCGGTGCCGGCGCCGAGCGCCTCCATGTAGCGGTCGGCGACCATCAGGTCGAAGGCGTGCACGTCGATCTCCTCCGCCGAGTAGCGCCCGGCGGTGTAGCCACGCGTGCGCACCCCCTTCTGCGTCAGCTCGCACACGTACCAGTCCTGCTTGTTGACGGTGTCCCAGAAGCCGACCGCATCGCCGGGGTCGAAGTCCGCCCTCGCGATCGTCGCCGGCTCGAAGAACCACTCGCAGATCACCTCCGTGCGATCGGCCGCTCGCGGCCAGAGCGTGTGCAGCATCACGTAGTCGGGGTGCAGGGAGACGAGCGCGTTCGGGAACAGCGCCAGGTAGACGACCGAGTCGATCTCCTCCGGCCCGAGCCCCTCGATCGGCGGGCGGGTGCTGCCGTTGCCGTTGCTTTCGAGCGCCATCGTCGCGTGGCCCTCTCGCAGGGTCATCGAGCCGCCGCACCAGGCTCCCTCGCCGGCGACCTCGTCGCCGCTCATGTAGTCGCTGAGCGCATTGAGCTCCGGGTGGACGCCGGGGCAGTGCAGGCACTCGTTGTAGTTCTCGGCGATCCCCTTCCAATTCGCCTCGACCGAGTAGGAGAGCGCCGCGGCGCGGTCGAGAGAGGCAAGGCGGTAGCGCTCGAGATGGCCGAGCAGCTCGCCGACGTGGTCGCCGATCTCCGGCGCCTCGCCGGAGAGGTCGATCAGCACCAGGCCGCCGGCGACCGCGAGGCGGACCGGGATCAGGCCCCAGCAGGAGAAGTCGAAATCCTCGACCTCGTCCATGTGCGGCGCCGCCTTGAGCGAGCCGTCGAGCCCGTACGAGAAGGCGTGGTAGGGACACCGCAGGCGCTTGCGGACCTTGCCCTCCGTGTCCTCGACGATCCGCGCGCCGCGGTGGCGGCAGACGTTCAGGAACGCCCGCGGGCGACCGTCCTCAGCCCCGATCACGATCACGCTGTCGGGGCCGAGCTCGCGCATCACGAACTTGCCCGGGGCATCGACGGCGGAGGCATGGCCGACGCAGACCCAGCCGCGGAAGATGCTCTCCAGCTCCCAGGCGAAGACGGCGGGGTCGCAGAAGGCGGCCGGCGGCAGCATCGTCGCCCGCTCGACCGGCTCCCGCGTGCGCGCGACCTGGTCCGGGTCGAGGGGGAGGGCTGTAGGCGTGGCGGAGTCCATTGACCTTGTAGTCAATCGCATGTTAGTCTCTGGCCCCGATGGAGGTCAAGTCGCTTGACGCCCCCGGCTTGGAGCTCACGGACTCCGCACTGGAGTTGCAGGCGCGCGCGCGGACCTTCGCCGAGCGGGTGCTGATGCCGCTGGAGCAGGAGGCGGAGCGGCTCGGCGGCCGGCTGCCGGCGGAGACGATCGCCGAGGTCAAGCGGCAGGCGATCGCCGCCGGGCTCAACGGCGGCCTGCACACGGTCGAGCACGGCGGCCAGGGCTGGACGCGGGTCGAATGGGCGCTGGTCGAGGAGCAGTACGGGCGGACCACGAACGCGATCCACTGGCACGTGCCCCAGGCCTACAACGTCTGGGCGCACGCGAGCCCGGAGCACATCGACCGCTACCTGCGCCCGGCGCTTCGCGGCGAGGACGTCAAGGACGCCTACGCGGTCACCGAGCGCGACGCCGGCTCCGATCCCTCGCGGATCGCGGCGACCGCCGAGCGCACCGACGCCGGCTTTCGGATCAACGGCGAGAAGTGGTTCGTCACCGGCGGCGACCACGCCGCCGTCTACGTGGTGATGGCGAACGTCGTCGACGGCACGGCCCGGCTGCCGACCCTGTTCGTCGTCGACCATCAGCTCGACGGGATCGAGGTCGTCGACAACCCCGCCTTCACCCACAACTATCCCGACGGTCATCCGACGATCCGCTTCAGCGACGTCGAGGTCGCCGAGAGCGACGTGATCGGCGACGTAGGTGGCGGCGACGAGCTGCAGCGATCGTGGTTCACGGAGGAGCGGCTCGCGATCGCCGCCCGCTGCGGCGGCGCGATCTGGAGGTTGCTCGACGAGACCGTGGCCTGGACGACCGCGCGCGAGCAGGGCGGCGCACGCGTCTACGACCACCAGGGCGTCTCCTTCCCGCTCGCCGACTCGGCCGCCGACGCCGCGGCCGGCCGGCTGCTGACCTTCGCCGTCGCCGAGCTCGCCGACGCCGGCGCTGAGCCGAAGGTGGTCCATTACAAGGCCTCGATGGCGAAGCTGTTCACGAGCGAGGCGGCCTGCCGCTGCGCCGATCGCTGCGTGCAGGCTTTCGGCGGCCGTGGCTACATGCGCTCCAACGTCGCCGAGCGGTTGCTGCGAGAGCTGCGCGTCGATCGGATCTGGGAGGGGACGAGCGAGATCCAACGCCTGATCGTCGCCCGCGGGCTCGAGCGGCGCGGCGTCGAGTCGATCCTCCACTGACCATGGACCTGCGGCCGCTGCTCGCCCCGCGTTCGATCGCGGTGGTGGGCGCCACCGACCGCCCCGACTCCTACGGCGGCAACGTGCTGCGGAACCTCGAGCGCGCCGGTTTCGCGGGCGAGGTCTGGGGCGTGAACCCGAAGCGCACGGAGGTTCTCGGCCGCCCCTGCGTGCCGAGCGTGGCCGAGCTTCCGCGGCCCGTCGACGCGCTCGTCGTCGCGATTCCGGCGGCGGCCGTCTCCGGCGCCGTGCGCGCCGGGGCCGAGCGCGGCTGCGGTGGCGCGATCGTGCTCTCGGCCGGGTTCGCCGAGGTCGAGTCGGGCCGCGGCCACCAGGCGGCGCTGCGCGAGGTCGCGCTCGAGCACGGGCTCGCGGTCTGCGGCCCGAACGGCAACGGGATCGTCGCGGTCGCCACCGGGGCGGCGATGTGGGGCGACGGTCTCCCCGGTCTCGAGCCCGGGCCGGTGGGGATGGTGACCCAGAGCGGAAACGTCGGCGTCAACGCGCTCGGCTCGCGCCGCGGGATCCGCTGGCACACCGTGATCTCGACCGGCAACCAGGCGGTCTGTGGCGCCAGCGATTGGCTCGCGGCACTCGCCATCCGCGACGGCCTGCGCTCGGTCGCCCTCTTCCTCGAGTCGGACGACGACGGGCCGGCGCTGGCCGAGGCGCTGGCGTTGTGCGCGGAGGCCGGCGTCGGGGTCGCGGTGCTCAAGGTCGGCGCCTCGGAGGCGGGTGCGCGGGCGGCCTCCGCCCACACCGGCTCGCTCGCCGGCGACCAGCGCGTCTTCCGCGCCCTGGTCGAGGAGGCGGGCGCCGCCTGGGCCGAGGATTTCCACGACCTGCTCGAGCTCGCCAAGGCGCTTGCCGAGCCGCGGGCGCGGCCGGCGGGCTCGGGCGGCCTCGCGGTGCTCACCTGTTCGGGCGGCGACTCCGGGGTCGTCGCCGACCGCGCCGCCGAGATCGGGCTCCAGCTGCCGCCGCTCTCGGCCGGGACCGCACGGCGCCTCGCGCAGCTGCTGCCGGAGGCGGCGACGATCGCCAACCCGCTCGACTACACCTCGATGATCTGGGGCGAGTCCGAGCTTCTGCGCGAGCTCGTCGCGATCGTCGGTGACGACCCGGCGATCGATCAGCTGCTGCTGCTCTACGACCAGCCCGCCGACGCCGACGCCTCCTGGACGGCGGTGCGCGAGGGCCTGATCGCGGGAGTCAACGAGACCCCTGCCGCCGCCCTGATCGCCTCCACGCTTCCGGACCTGCTGGACGAGGGTGCGGCGCTCGAGTTCGCCGCCGCCGGCGTGCCCGCGGTGGCCGGCCTGCGCTCGGCCGTCTCCTGCGCGCTCGCGCTGCGCGCCCCGGCCGCGGACCCGGCACGGCTGCGGGAGATCGCCGATACGGCGCGTGGCGCAGCCCAGGGCACCGCCGGCGACGATGGATGGCTCGGCGAGGCCGCCACGAAGCAGCTGCTGCGCGACGCCGGCGTCGGGGTGCCGGCCGGACATCTCGCCACCAACCTCGACGTCTGCATCGAGATCGCCCGCGAGATCGGCTGGCCCGTGGCGCTGAAGCTCTCCTCGCCCGCGCTCCGCCACAAGAGCGATGCCGGTGCGATCGCGCTCGATCTTGGCGACGAGGACGAGCTGCGCGTGGCCTTCGCCCGCCTGGCGTCCCTGCCCGCTGCCGAGGGGGCGAGCTTTCTCGTCGAGGCGATGGCGGAGCCGGGCGTCGAACTGCTGGTCGCGTCCCGGGCCGACGCCGTCGTCCCGGCGCTGGTGATCGGCCTCGGTGGCGTCTGGACCGAGGCGCTCGACGACGTCGCGATCGTCCCGCTCCCGGCGAGCCCGGAGCGGATCGAGGCGGCGCTGCGCTCGCTCCGGGGTGCCGCCGTGCTCACCGGTGGCCGCGGCGCCAAAGCCGTCGATCTCGCCGCCGTCGCCGCGCTCGGTGCCCGCATCGGAGCGCTCCTACTCGAGAGCCGGCTCAACCTGCTCGAGCTCAACCCGGTGGTCGCCACGGCGACCGGTGCGGTCGCCCTCGACGCCGTCGCGCGCCGCTGATTTCGGCTTGTTGACCTTGTAGTCAATCTCACGTTCATGGTAGGCTGGCGGCCATGGAAGCTGCGACCAGGTCCACCCCGCCCGCCGTCCCCTCGACCACCGGCGGAGCGCCCGGGCGAGGTCCGCGCTCGTATGACGCGATCGTCGTCGGCGGCGGCCACAACGGGCTCACGACGACCGCGTACCTCGCCCGCGCCGGTCTCCGGGTGATCTGCCTCGAGCGCCGCGAGATCCTCGGCGGCGCCTGCGTCACCGAGGAGCTCTGGCCCGGCGCCCGGGTCTCGCGCTGCTCCTACGTGGTCTCGATGCTGCAACCGAAGATCGTCTCCGATCTCGAGCTGGAGCGATTCGGGTACCGGGCGATCCCGCTCGACCCCGCCTACGTCTCGCTGACCGAGGAGGGGCCGATCTTCTTCTTCAACGAGGTCGAGCAGACCGCCGCCTCGATCGCCAGGTACTCGGCCAAGGACGCCGAGGCCTACCCGAAGTTCGAGGCGCTGATGGAGCGGGCGGCGCGCTTCGTCAAGCCGATGATGCTGCGCGAGCCGCCGGCCCTGGGCTCGAAAGCGCCCGCGGATCTGGCGGCGCTGCTGCGCGAGGCCGGGCGGATGGCCGGGTTCTCCAAGCGCGATATCCACGAGCTGGTGCGGGTGTTCACGATGTCGGTCGGCGACCTGCTCGACGACTATTTCGAGCTCGACGGGCTCAAGGGCTCGACCGCCTCCAGCGGCGTGGTCGGCGTCTGGGCCGGGCCGCGGACCCCGGGCACGGCCTACAACCTGCTCCACCACGCGCTCGGCGAGTGCGGGGGAATCGAGGGGGCGTGGGGCCAGGTGATCGGCGGCATGGGCGCAATCAGCGAGGCGATCGCCGCCTCCGCGCGCAGCGCCGGAGCCGAGATCCTGACCGGGGCCGAGGTCGCCTCGATCGACGTCCGTAACGGCTCCGCCGTCGGGGTCACGCTCGCCGACGGGACCGAGCTGCGCGCCCCGATCGTCGCCTCCGGCGCGCACCCGAAGACGACCGTGCTCGAGCTCACCGGGGCGGAGCACTTCCCGGCGCAGATCGGCGAGGACATGGGCCGCTACCGCACCCGCGGCGCCTCGGTGAAGGTCAATCTCCTGCTCTCCGAGCCGCCCCGCTACGAGGGCGTGACCGAGGAGGAGCAGCAGCTGATGATGACCGCCGGTGTCAACATCTGCCCTTCGATCGACTACCTCGAACGCGCCTGGCAGGACGCGACCCTGGGCAAGCCGGCCGAGCACCCGTACGTCGAGGCGGAGCTGCCCTCCGCCGTCGATACTTCGCTCACCGACGACGGCCGCTGGGTGATGACGATGTTCACCCAATACGGACCGCATGACGAGGCCGGCTGGCCCGAGGGCGCGCGCGAGCGCTACGGCGACACCTGCATCGAGCAGCTCGGCCAGTTCGCGCCCAACCTGCCCGGAGCCGTGCTCGAGCGCGAGGTGCTCGCCCCGCCCGACCTGGAGCGGATCTTCGGCCTCCAGGGCGGCTCGATCTTCCAGGGCGAGCAGGGCCTCGACCAGATGGCGTTCATGCGCCCCCACCCCGAGCTCGCCCAGTACGCGACCCCGGTCGGAGGGCTCTACCTCTGCGGTGCCGGCACCCATCCCGGCGGCGGCGTCACCGGCTGCTCGGGCCACAACGCTGCCCACCGCATCCTCAAGGACCGCAAGCGAGCCCGCCGACCCTGGCGCCGGCGGACCGCGGCCTGACCCGAGTCAGCCGGCCGGCTGCTCGGGGTCGAGCACGATCGCCGAGTGGCCGGCGATCCCGGCGAGATCGAGGATCCGCCGCACCCGCTCGCGAACGCCGAGCAGGAGCAGCTTGCGGTCGCGCTCCTTCAGCCGCCACGCCGCCCAGACCAGGGTCGCGATTCCGGAGGAATCGACGAAGGCGCAACCGCGGAGGTCGATCTCGACATCGGCGTCGGCCTCGAGCGCCGGCTCGAGCACGGCGCGCAGTCGCGGCGCGGTCGCCGTGTCGAGCTCGCCGAACACGGTCACGACCGGGACGCCGTCCTGCCGTTCGGCGACGCTTACCCAGAACTCAAGCCCGGTCGAGAAATCCGTCGGTGTCACTACTGCCTCCTTGCTCCGCCTCGCGAGCGGCGCTGCGGCCGTTCCCACCACGGAATACCCGCCGCGCCGGGTTCTACGCCTGGCGATGTGGGCGTGGGTGGATATCGTCACCGGCCCGATGAGCGGCTTCGACGACGACATCGCCCTCGAGCCGACCGGCGAGCGATCCTGGGCGGGCGCGATCGCCCCGGGCTGGGACACGCCTCGCGGTCCTCTCGGCGGCTACGTGATGGCGATCCTGATGCGCGGCTTCGAGCTCGCGATCAACGACCCGGCGCGCACCGCTCGCGCGGTCACGGTCCACTTCCTGCGCTCACCCGGCGCCGGGCCGGTCGCTGTCAGCGCCGTGGTCGAACGCGAGGGCCGCTCGCTCTCGACCCTGAGCGGCCGCCTGGAGCAGGACGGCAAGCTGATCGCGCTCGGCCTCGCCGCCTACTCGACCGCCTGGGAGAGCCCGCTGCTCGACCACCCGCCGATGCCGCAGGTGGAGCCGGCGGACCCGGATCACCGCCCGCCGCCGGACCCGGACCGTGACCTGCCGGCGGGCGACTTCCCGCGCAAGAACCCGCCGCCGTTCACGCAGCGGCTCTCGATGCAGCACCGCTTCGGCGAGCCCCCGTTCTCCGGCGCCGAGCGCGGCGAGGTCGGCGGCTGGCTCGGCCTGCGCGAGCGCCGGCCCCTCGACGCGCCGGCGATCGCGATGCTCGCCGACGCCTGGTTCCCGGCGCCCTGGCCACGGCTTGCCGAGCTCGCACCGGCGCCGACGATCGACCTCACGGTCCACTTCCGCACCCCGCTGCCGCTGCCGGACACACTGCTGCTCGGCCGCTTCAGCTCGAGCCTCGTGCGCGACGGCTTCTTCGACGAGGACGGCGAGCTGTGGACGCCCGACGGAACCCTGGTCGCCCACTCACGCCAGCTCGGCCTGCTGCTCGGGGCGACGGTCTAGCCCGCGCGGCGCCGGTCTCAGCCGCCTACGTTGTCTCGAGATTGAGCATCACGTGCTTGACCACGGTGTAGTCCTCGACCGAGTACGCGGACATGTCCTTGCCGTAGCCGGACTGCTTGAAGCCGCCGTGCGGCATCTCGGAGGCCATCGTGATGTGGTTGTTGATCCAGACTGCGCCGAAGCGGATCGCGTTCGCGACCCGGAACGCGCGGCCCACATCGCGGGTCCAGACCGAGGCCGCGAGGCCGTAACGGGTGCCGTTCGCCCACTCGATCGCCTTCGCCTCGTCCTCGAACCGCTGCACGGTCATCACCGGCCCGAAGATCTCGTCCTGGATCATCTCGTCGTCCTGCTCGAGGTTGGCGACCACGGTGGGCTCGTAGTAGAACCCGGGCAGATCGGGCTCCTTGCCGCCGGTGACGACTTCGGCGTGATCGGGCTTGCGCTCGATGAAGCCCTCGATCCGCTCGCGCTGTACGGCCGAGACCACCGGACCGAGTGTCGTCTCCGGGTCGTCGAGGTCGCCCATCTTGTAGCCCTCGGCCTGCTCCGCGAGGCCGCTGACGACGTCGTCGTAGACCTTGTCCGAGGCCAGGATCCGGGTCGCCGCGGTGCAGTCCTGGCCGGCGTTGAAGAGCGCCGTCGCGGCGATGAACTCGAGCGCCAGCTCGGGGTCGTAGTCATCGAAGATGATCACCGGCGCCTTGCCACCGAGCTCGAGGTGAACGCGCTTGAGCGTATCCGCCGCCGCCTTCGCGATCCACTTGCCGGTTCCCGGCGAGCCGGTCAGCGAGACCATGTCGACTCCGGGGTGGGTGACCATCGCGGCACCGGCGGGGTCGCCATGGCCGCCGACCACGTTGAGCACCCCCGGCGGCAGGATGTCGGCCGAGATCTCGGCCAGCTTGAAGGTCGACAGCGGCGTGTTCTCGGCCGGCTTGAGCACGCTGGTGCAGCCGGCCGCGAACGCCGGGCCGATCTTCCAGATCGCCATCATCAGCGGGTAGTTCCAGGGCGTGATCTGCGCGGCGACGCCGACCGGCTCGCGGCGGGTGATCGAGGTGAAGCCCTCGACGTACTCGTTCGCCGCCTTGCCCTCCATGTTGCGCGCCGCGCCGGCGAAGAAACGGAGGTTGTCGGCACACATGCCCAGTTCCTCGTCGACGAACGCTTGACGTGGCTTGCCGGCATCGGCCGACTCGAGGTCGGCGAACTCATCGCCGTGCTCGAGGATCGCGTCGGCGAGCTTCAGCAGCGCCTCGGAGCGGGACCGCGGCGTGCTCGAGCCCCAGGTCCCGAACGCCTTGCGCGCCGCCTTCACCGCCCGGTCGACGTCGTCCGCGGTTGAGACGGGAGCCTGGGCGATCACCTCGCCGGTCGAGGGGTTGATCACGTCCTCGGTCTCGGCGGCGTCGACGAACTCGCCGCCGATGAAGTTCTTCGGTTCGGTTCCGGTCAGGGTGGCCATCGTTCTCCTCCGCTGGTCGCTGGCCGGCCAGACTACCCGGGGCGCTTCGCCGCGGCCGTCAAGCGACGTCCCAGGACGGACACCGGGTAGCCTGGACGACGGCCCAGGCAATCAGCAAGAACGCGACGCGATCACGTGAGGAGTCGAGCAAATGGGTAAGTACTCAGTCGTTAACCCGGCAACCGGCGAGACGGTCAAGGAGTATCCGCAGATCTCCGACGACGAGCTCTCGGCAGCGATCACGGCTGCCGATGACGCACACCGCGACTGGGCGTTGAAGACCTCGGTTGCCGATCGTGCCGCGCTGGTCAAGAAGGTCGCCGACTTCCACACCGAGCGGCGCGACGAGCTCGCCGAGATCATCGTCCGCGAGATGGGCAAGCCGATGGAGCAGGCGCTGGGCGAGGTCGACTTCTGCGCCGACATCTATGGCTTTTACGCCGACCGCGGCGAGGAGTTGCTCGCCGACGAGCCGATCGAGCTGCTGGCCGGCGACGGCACGGCCCTGGTCCGCAAGTCGTCGGTCGGGCCCCTCGTGGGGATCATGCCGTGGAACTTCCCCTACTACCAGGTGGCCCGCTTCGCCGGCCCGAACCTGGTGGTCGGCAACACGATCCTGCTGAAGCCGGCGC
This sequence comes from Solirubrobacterales bacterium, assembly GCA_036561205.1. Taxonomy (GTDB): domain Bacteria; phylum Actinomycetota; class Thermoleophilia; order Solirubrobacterales; family 70-9; genus WHSW01. The sequence continues at coordinate 3,916 of DATBPT010000012.1, read as the reverse complement.
ATCAGTGCCCCGAGTCGGCCGAGGCGATCCAGCGGATGATGGACGACGCCGGATTCCCCAAGGGCGCCTATCAGACGATCCTGGGCTCGAACGAGCAGATCGAGACGGCGATCGAGGATCCTCGCGTGCGAGGCGTCTCGCTGACCGGCTCCGAGCGGGCGGGCGCGGCGGTTGCCGAGATCGCCGGGCGCAATCTGAAGAAGGTCGTGCTCGAACTCGGCGGCTCCGACCCGTTCGTCCTCCTGGGCGCCGATGACCTCGACGAGGCCGTCGACGCCGCGGTCGCCGGTCGCCTCGACAACACCGGCCAGTCCTGCAACGCCGCCAAGCGGTTCATCGTCGCCGACGAGCTCTACGACGACTTCCTCGAGAAGTTCAGCGAGAAGATGACCGCCGCCAAGCCCAGCGACCCGACATCCGCTGACGCCGCGATGGGGCCGCTCTCGTCGGACTCGGCGACCGAGACCCTGCAGGATCAGCTCGACCGCGCGGTTGCCCAGGGGGCGGAGGTCGCCGCCGGCGGCGCCCGGGACGGCAACTTCTTCCCCAGCACCGTGCTGACCGGGATCACGCGCGAAAACGACGCCTATCGCGAGGAGTTCTTCGGTCCGGTCGCCAGCGTCTACCGCGTCGGCTCCGAGGAGGAGGCGATCGAGATCGCCAACGACACCCCGTTCGGGCTCGGCTCGTACGTGTTCTCCAACGACCCCGAGCAGGCGCTGCGAGTGGCCGACGGCCTGGACACCGGGATGGTCTACGTCAACGGGGTCGGCCTCGACGGTGCCGAGCTGCCGTTCGGCGGCGTCAAGCGGTCGGGCTTCGGCCGCGAGCTCGGCAAGTACGGGATCGACGAGTTCGTCAACAAGAAGCTGATCCGCGTCGTCAAGTAGCTCAGCTGCCGTTCGGGATCGCGTGGGTCGCGGTCGCGCCGGCGCCGCGTGAGCCCGGCACGTCGGCGTCCGGGGCGCCGATCTCGAGCACCTGCTCGGGCGGTACGTACTCCATCCCCACCCCCTCGGCGACCGCGGGATGGGTGACCTTGCCGGCGGCGACGTTGATCCCCAGCCTCAGCCCCGGGTCGCGGCGGGCCGCCTCGGCAACGCCGTGGTCGGCCAATGCGAGCACGTACGGCAGGGTCGCGTTGGTGAGCGCGTAGGTCGAGGTCACGGGCACCGCCCCGGGCATGTTGGTGACGCAGTAGTGGATGATCCCGTCGACCTCGAAGGTGGGGTCGCCGTGGGTGGTCGGCCGCGAGGTCTCGAAGCAGCCGCCCTGGTCGATCGCGACGTCGACGAGCACCGCCTGCGGCTTCATCAGCGCCAGCTGCTTGCGGGTGATCACGTGCGGCGCCCGGGCGCCGTGCACGAGCACGCCGCCGATCACCAGGTCCATGTCGGGGAGGCGCTCCTCGATCGACAGGGTCGAGCTGAATACGGTCGCCGCGCGGCCGCCGAAGGCGACGTCGAGCTCCCTGAGCTTGTCCAAGGAGACGTCGTAGACGAACACGTCCGCCTCCATGCCGATGGCGACGAAGGCGGCGTGCATGCCGACGGCGCCGCCGCCGATGATCATCACGTTGCCGGCGGGAACGCCGGGCACGCCGCCGAGCAGGATCCCGCGGCCGCCGAGCGGGCGCTCGAGCATGAACGCCCCGGCCTGGGTCGCGATCTTGCCCGCGACCTCGGACATCGGCGCCAGCAGCGGCAGCCGGCCCTGGCGGTCCTCGACCGTCTCGTAGGCGACGCAGACAGCGCCACTCGCGCAAAGGCCGCGTGTCAGTTCAGGCGCAGGCGCGAGGTGCAAATACGTAAAGAGGGTCTGACCCTCTCTGAGCATGCCGACCTCCTGGGGCTGGGGCTCCTTGACCCCGAGCACCATCTCGGCCTCGGCGAAGACATCCCCTGCCGAGGACGAGATCTGCGCGCCCTGGGCCTCGTAGTCGGCGTCGGAGATCGAGCTGCCCTCGCCGGCGCCCTTCTCGATCAGAACCCGATGGCCCTTCTCGGTCAGCTCGCGGACGCCGATCGGCGTGATCGCGACCCTGTACTCGTCGGGCTTGACCTCCGTCGGGACTCCAACGATCACTTGACCAGCTCCCTCGCTCGCAGCGCCAACCAGAGCTCGATCCTGTCCGTCGCCCGGCTCAGATCGCGGCCCGTCAGCTCCTCGATCTTGCGGATCCGGTAGCGGAGCGTATGACGGTGGCAGTAGAGCTGGCGCGCGGCCCGCTCCCAGTTGCCGTTGTTCTCGATGAAGGCTTCGAGCGAGCGTAGGAGCTCGCCCCCGTACTCGCCCTCGGTCTGCTCGATCGGGTCGAGGAGGCCGTCGCTGTAGAGGCGCAGGGCGTCGTCGTCCTGGAGCGCGAGCAGCAGGGTGAAGGCGCCGAGATCGCGATGGGAGGCGACGTCGGGCGCCTCGCCCTCGGCCAGTGAGGTGGCCTCGAGCGCGCAACGCGCCTCGTGGAAGGCGCGCCGCAGCGAGCCCACCCCGGCGGGGCGGCTGGCGGCCGCCCGGACCCCGTTTTGTCCCGGGCCGCCGGTGAGCGCTTCGCGCGCCCGGCGCGCGGTGCCGACGGGGTCGGCGGTGCCCGTGTCGACGACCGCGCAGAGCAACGGCCGGCCGGAGACGGAGCTGGTGGCGACGAGCGCCGGCACACCGGCCTCCGCGAGCGCCGCCTCGAGCGTCGCCTCGGCCGCCGGCGGGTCGTCGAGCTCGAAGATCAAGACCGCCGCCTCGCCGCCGATCCCGAACGGGCGCAGGCGGCCGCTGAGCTCGTCCGCCTCAAGCCGGTCGCCGAGCGCGTCGGCGAGCAGGTCGCCGGCAAGGCGGCGCTCCGTCTCGCGAACGATCCGCTCGCGCATCAGCTCGAGCCCGACGACGATCGCCGCCTGGCGAGCGCAGAGGCGCTCGAAGTCGCCGAGCGGGTCACGCTCCGAGATCACCGCGAGCCAGGCGACCGGGGCGTCGCCGCGGCGGCCGGGGACCGGCACCGCGAGCACCCGTCCGGCGAGCTCTCCCTGCTCGGGCGCGAACGGCGCCGGCGGCGAGCCGGAGGCCTGGGCGGCGATCTCGTCCGCGAGCTCCTTTCCTCCCGTGCCGAGGTAGGCAGCGTTGGCGCTGCGTGCGAGCTCGCGCCCGGAGCGGTCGAGGACGATCGCGGTGCCGCCGATCGCCGCCCCGGTCGAGGTCAGGACCTCATCGAGGCCGTGGCCCTCGATCACCAGCCGTTCGAGCCGCTCGTGCACCTGCACGCCGCGCTCGAGGATGCCGAACTGCTCGTTGACCAGGCGGGCGGCGGCGCGTTCGGTGATCGCGATGAACGGCATCTCGTAGGGCACCTCGAACAGCGGCAGCTCGTGCGCCGTTGCCGCATCGAGGATCGCCTTCGGCATCCGCTTGTGGTCGAAGCCGACCCCGAAGCCGAGCCCGGCGAGGCCCTCGCCGGCGAGCAGCTCGACGTAGCGGCGCTGCTTCGCGGGCGTGCCGAGGTTGTAGCCCGTGGTCAGCAGCAGCTCGCCACCGGAGAGCCAGGGAGTCGGGTCCTCGTGCTCGGTGATGTGCACCCAGCGGACCTGGTTGTCGGCGCCCGAAGCGGCCGTGGCGAGCTCAAGCCCGCAGTCCTCGACCAGGCCACCGACGGTGAGCATCGGCTCAGAGGTCCTCGGTACGGAACCCGGAGTCGATCCGCTCCGCGGCCTCGGTCAGCACCGGGCGCAGGACCGCCTCGATCTCCTCGAACTGCTCGCTGTCGGCGATCAGCGGCGGGGCCAGCTGGATCACGGGATCACCGCGGTCGTCGGCGCGGCAGATCAGTCCCCGCTGGTAGAGCTCGCCGGAGAGGAAGCCGCGCAACAGGTGCTCGGACTCCTGGTGGTTGAAGCCCTCCTTGGTCTCCTGGTCCTTGACCAGCTCGATC
>DATBPT010000011.1:0-5148 GCA_036561205.1 Solirubrobacterales bacterium | reverse complement strand
CGCAGCAATGCGGCGAGGTTTCGCAGGGCGTCGGCGGGGTCGGTCACGGCGGGCGACAATAGCCGCCCGCCGGTCAGCCGCGCGGCGGCGCCGCTGCCGCGAATGCCTCGGCCGCCGCCTCGCACGTGTGGTCGATCGCCGCCTCGTCGTGGGCGAGGGAGACGAACCAGGCCTCGAACTGAGATGCGGGCGGGTAGATGCCGCGGTCGAGCAGCGCCCTGCTGAAGCGGCCATAGGCCTCGAGATCGCAGGCGGAGGCGCCGGCGAAGTCGCGCACCGGCTCGGCGGAGAAGAACGGGGTGACGAGGCCGGGGACGGATGCCACCTGGACCGCGACACCGGCCGATTCGGCGGCGGCACGGAGGCCGGTCGCAAGGTGCGCGGTGAGCACGCCGAGCCGGTCATAGGCCGGTGCGTCCAGCTTCCCCAGCGTCGCGAGGCCCGCGGCGACGGCGAGCGGGTTGCCCGAGAGCGTCCCCGCCTGGTAGACGTCGCCGGCCGGGGCGATCCGCGCCAGCAGCTCACGGCGGCCACCGTAGGCGGCGGCGGGCAGCCCGCCGCCGATCACCTTTCCCATGATCGTCAGGTCGGCGGCGATGCCGAACAGCTCCTGGGCCCCTCCCCGGGCGACGCGAAAGCCCGAGATCACCTCGTCGAGGACGAGCAGGGCGCCGTGCTCGTCGGCGAGCCGGCGCAACTCGGCGAGGAAGCCGTCGTCTGGAGGGACGAGCCCCATGTTCGCCGGCAGCGGCTCGGCGAGGATCGCCGCGACCTCGTGCTCGGCCAGCGCCGCGGCGACCGCTTCGGGGTCGTTCCACGGCACCACGACCGTCGCCGCGGCCTGGGCCTCGGGGACCCCCGGGCTCGCCGGGATGCCCTGGGTCGCGAGGCCGGAGCCCGCCTCGGCCAGCAGCCCGTCGACGTGACCGTGGTAGGCGCCGGCGAACTTGATCAGCTTCTCGCGCCCGGTGACCGCCCGGGCGAGCCGGACGGCGCTCATCGTGGCCTCGGTGCCGGAGTTGACCATGCGCACCATCTCGACCGAGGCGAAGCGGTCGCAGACCTCGGCGGCGAGATCGACCTCGGCCTCGGTCGGCGCCCCGTAGCTGGTCCCCTTTGCCGCCGCCTCGCCGACCGCATCGACCACCGCCGGGTGGGCATGACCAAGGATCAGCGGGCCCCACGAACAGACCCAGTCGACGTAGCGGTTTCCGTCGACGTCGATCAGCTCGAAGGCCTCGCCGCGCTCGACGAAGATCGGATACTCGCGGCCGATCGAGCGCATCGCGCGCACCGGCGAGTTGACCCCGCCCGGCAGCAGCCCGACCGCGCGGGCGTAGAGGACCTCCGACGTCCGCGTATCCAAGAAGCCCGTCCTACCGCGGACCCGAGGACACCGGACGCGAAGCGGAGGATGTCGTCGGATTTGTGTGCTCGCGCTCCCAGTTGGCGTAGTCGTCGGTGAAGTAGTGCAGGCGGATCTTCTTGAACTCGGTTGACGAGTAGAGCGTCGCCCGGTCCGAGCCGTGCAGGTCGTGCTCGTCGGCGATCGACTGGAGGATCGCGTCGCACTCCTCCTTCGAGCGCCCGTGGGCCATCGTGAAGACGGAGTACGGCCAGTCCTCGTAGGTCGGGCGCTCGTAGCAATGCGAGATCCCGCGCACCGCCGACATCCGTGTGCCGACGTCGACGATCTGCTCCTCCGGGACCTTCCAGACCCCCATCCCGTTGGCGGAGAAGCCGGCCCGGCGGTGGTAGAGGATCGCCGCGACCCGGCGCAGGATCTTGCGCTCGACCATCGCCCGCAGGTGGTCGAGGAACGCGTCGGTGCTGATCCCGACCTCGGCCGCGGCCTCGTCGTAGGGGCGGTCGGCGACCTCCATCGGCCCCTGCAGGGCGCGGATCACGGCAACGTCGACGTCGTCGTAGGGCTGCGCCTCGAGCTCGCGCGGGGTCGCCGCCTCTGCGGCCGTCGCCAGTGCTTCGGTTCCCCCCTCCATCTCCAGGTTCATGTTGATCTTGAACAGCTTCAGAGTCGGCAGCTGGCGGATCGACTCGGCTCCGGTGAGCTCCTGGAGCAGGTCGAGGCTGCCCTGGAGGCCGAGCGCGGAGTCGGGCGGCGTCGCGATCGTGAACCAGAGGTTGAACTCGTGCGTGCGCAGGTAGTTGTGCGAGACGCCCGGGTGCGAGTTGATGATCTTCGCCGCCCGGTGGGGATTCTCGGCGTCGACCTTGGCCGCGACCAGCATCGAGGCGTAGCCGAGGGCGCGGGTGTCGAAGATCGGCGTGATCTCGCGGATGATCCGCTCGTCGAGCAGCCGCCGGGTACGGCTCATGAGCTCGTCGACGTCGAGCCCGGACTCCGGCGCCAGCGCCGCGTAGGGCTCGGCGGCGAGCGGGAAGCTCGACTGCAGCAGGTTCATCAGCCGCTTGTCGGTCTCGTCGAGCGGGATCGCGGCGCCGTCCTTGCGCGAGCGGACCTTCGCCTGCGGCACCTTCAGAACAGGCGCCTCAACGGCGGCGCGGCTCGGCTCCGCTGCGCTCCGCCTCACTGCAGCCATGCCGCCGCTTCCTTGGCGTAGTAGGTGAGGATCACGTCGGCGCCCGCGCGGCGGATCGATGTCAGCGTCTCGAGCGCGGCGGCGCGCTCGTCGACCCAGCCGTTGAGTGCCGCAGCCTTCAGCATCGAGTACTCGCCCGAGACCTGGTAGGCGGCGATCGGCACGTCGTGGTCGTCTCGCATCGCCCGGATCACGTCCAGATAGGGGAGCGCCGGCTTCACCATCACCATGTCGGCGCCTTCCTCGATGTCGAGCCGGGCCTCGCGCAGCGCCTCGCGCCCGTTGGCGGGGTCCATCTGATACCCGCGGCGGTCGCCGAACTCCGGCGTCGACTCGGCCGCCTCGCGGAAGGGGCCGTAGAAGGCCGAGGCGTACTTGGCCGAGTAGGCGATGATCGCCGTGTCCGGGTGGCCCTCCTCGTCGAGCTGATGGCGAATCATCCCGATCCGGCCGTCCATCATGTCCGAGGGAGCGACCACGTCGGCACCGGCCTCGGCGTGCGAGATCGCAGTCTTCGCCAGCAGCTCGATCGTGATGTCGTTGTCGACCTCGCCGTCGCGAACGAAGCCACAATGGCCGTGCGATGTGTACTCGCAGAGGCAGACGTCGGTGATCACGGTGAGGTCGGGGTGCGCCTCCTTCAACGCCCGCACCGACATCTGCACGACGCCCTCGGTGTCGTAGGCACCCGATCCGCTCTCGTCCTTGGCCGCCGGGATCCCGAACAGGATCACCGCTTCGATCCCGACCGCGCGCAGCTCCGAGGCTTCGGCGACGAGCTCGTTGATCGAGAAGCGCTCGATCCCGGGCATCGATTCGACCGGCTCGCGCACGCCCTCGCCGCTGACCACGAACAGCGGCTGGACCAGATGGCGAGGCGACAGCTCGGTCTCGCGGACGAGATCGCGAAGCGCCTTCGTCCGCCGCAGGCGGCGCATGCGCGTTGCCGGGAAGCTCACGTTGCGGATTGTAGGCCCGGGGGCATCGATCCACGCTCGGCTGCGCGATCGCCCTCGACGACTTCGGCACCGGCTACGGCTCGCTCACCCATCTGCGCCAGCTGCCGGTGAAGATGATCAAGATCGACGCCAGCTTCGTCCGCGGCATCCGCAACCACCCCGAGGACCGCGCCCTGGTCCGGGGCCTGACCGCGATCGCCAAGGAGCTCGGCATGCAGACCGTCGCCGAGGGGGTCGAGGACGCGACCACCTTCGGCCTCCTGCGCGACTACGGCGTCGACCGCATCCAGGGCTTCCTGATCGGCCGCCCGGCGCCGATCGCGGCTTAGCTCTAGGTCGCGAAGCGCCGCAGGGCGATTCGGGCGAGGAGGCCGTAGGCGACCGCGATCGCGGCCAGGTGAATCAGCGGCAGCAGCAGGTCGGGGCCGGCGCTGTCGAGCGCCCCCTGCATCGCGTCGAGCGCCGGATCAAACGGGAACACGGCCCGGAGCACCTCGATCACGTGGAAGACGCCGGCGTTGACGGTGCCCGATGGGACGAGCGAGAGGAAGGCGATCGGCAGCGAGACCATGAACGCGAGCAGCGAGCTCGCCCGCACCTCCTTCGCCGAGCCGCCGATCGCGGCTCCGAAGGCGGCGAAGGCCGCGCCGCCGCCGAGGATCGCGAGCAGGATCAGCAGCGTCCGTCCCCAGTCGATCGAGACCAGCGCCGTCAGCGCGGCGAGCAGCAGCAGGGTGACCGCGAACGAGGCGACTACGCCGAGCGCGATCTTCTCCACCAGCAGGCCGCCGGGGCCGACGAGCCCGCGCGTCACCCGGGCGAAGGCGTTCTCCTCGCGCTCCAGCGCCAGCGACCCGGCGACCAGGAGCACGGTCACGAACATCAGGGTCACGGTTGCGGCGACGGCGATCGCGAAGTCGTCGAGCTCGGAGGTGGTGCCGGCGACGACCTGCTTGTCGACCGTGATCGGCTGCGCGATCGCGCCCAGCAGCGGCAGGGCGAAGTGGACGTTGTCGCCGGCGACACTGGCGAACTCGACCACCCGGTCGAGCGCCTGCTTCGCCGGGCTGTCGGGCGGCAACTCGGTGCCCACCTGCTCGAGGATCGCCGCCGCCTTGGTCAGGCCGAGGATGTCGACGTCGCCGAGCAGCGGGATGCTGAAGGTGCCGCCCTTGACCAGCAGGTCGAGGTAGTTGGCCGCCTCGTCGGAGATCCGTTGGGCGAGGATCAGGTTGGCCTCTGTGATCAGGGCCTGGATCCGATCGTCGACGAGGCTCGCCTTGACCGGATCGTCCTGGTTCACGAGCACCTCGACCTCGGGCTGCTGCGGATTCAGGGTCGCGAGCGAGTTGAGCTTGTCGAGCAGGTCCGGGGGCAGGATCAGGGCCGCGATCACGTCGCCGTTCTCGACCTTCGCGATCGCCTCCTCGCGCGAGCTGACGTCGACGCACTCGACCCGCTTGCAGAGCTCCTCGCGGGCGAGGTCGCGGTCGATCTCGTTCTCGCCGCTGCCGACCTGAAACTGGTCGCTCTCGGCGACCTCGTTGAGGAAGGCGACTCGCGGCTTCGAGTTGTCGGCCGAGAGTGCGAACCCGATCAGCACCCCGAGCGCCACCGGATAGGCGACC
>DATBPT010000010.1:0-7311 GCA_036561205.1 Solirubrobacterales bacterium | reverse complement strand
CTCGGAGCCGATCAGGCCCCCGGAACCGGTGACTATCGCGACATGTCCCATGGTCAAAGGAAAGCGGACAGGCGCAGCCCGTCCGCATACATCAACACCTTAGAGGACGGATCGTCGCGCCCGGGCTAGATTGTCCGCGCGTGGTCAGCCCAGGTTCAGCGCAGGGGATCCCGGTTGCCGAGCCGCGCAAGCCCCTGCGGCTCGGGGAACCCGTGGCTCTGCTGCTGGTCGCGGCGATCCTCGCCTCGGCCGCGCTGCTCCTCTACCTGACCCGCAACATCACCTTCCTGCTCGACGACTGGGAGTTCCTGCTCTACCGGCGCGGCTTCAACGCCCACGTGCTGCTCGACCCTCACAACGAGCACCTGCACCTGCTGCCGATCCTGGTCTACAAGGCGTTGCTCGAGCTCTTCGGCATGGACTCGGCGCGGCCCTTCCAGGTCGCCTCGACGGCGGCCTTCCTCGCCAGCGCCGCGCTGCTTTTCGCCTGGCTGCGGGGCAGGGTCGGCGAGTGGCCGGCGCTCGCCGCGACCGTCCTCGTGCTCTTCCTCGGCGCCGCCTGGGAGGATCTGCTCTGGGCCTTTCAGATCGGCTACTTCGGTTCCATGGCGGGCGGGCTCGGCGCCCTGGTCGCCCTACGCCGCGAGACGCCCGGCGCCGACCTCGTCGCCTGTGCCCTGCTCGTAGTCGCGCTCGCCTTCTCCAGCCTCGGGATCCCGTTCGTGATCGGCGCCGCCGTCGCGGTGGCGACGGGCCCGGGCTGGCGCGGGCGCCTCTACGTGCTCGCGGTGCCGGCGGCGCTCTACGCCCTCTGGTGGCTGGGATGGGGGCACACGGCCGCGAACCACATCTCGCTCCACAACATCGCCAACGCGCCCCTTTACCTTCTCGACGGGATCGCCTCGGCGCTCTCCTCGCTGCTCGGCCTGGCGACGCCTCGCGACGAGGCCGGCGTCGGCGCCTACGACTGGGGCCGGCCGCTGGCGGTGTTCGCTCTGGCGCTCGCCGCCTGGCGCCTCCACCGGCTCGGCTCGGTGCCCCGGTGGCTCTGGGTCGTCGGCGCGATCGCGGTCTCCTTCTGGGCTCTCTCGGCGATCAACCAGATCCCGGGCCGCGACCCGAGCTCGAGCCGCTACCAGTACGTCGGCGCGATCTTCGTCCTCCTGATCGCCGCCGAGCTCCTCCGCGGGATCACGCTGAAGCTGCCGGCGCTCGTCCTCTGCACCGGCGTGATTGCCGTCGCCGTGCTCAGCAACGTCTCCTTCCTCGACCAGTCCGCGGGCTCCTACGAGCAGACCAGCGACCTGATCAAGGCCGATCTCGGTGCGGTCGAGATCGCCCGCGACACCGTCGACCCGGGCATGGTGCTGACGAACGACCTCGCCGGGACGGCCTACGTGCACGTCCCGGCCGGGCTCTACCTGTCCGCGGCCGACGCCTTCGGCTCGCCCGCCGACACGCCCGATGAGATCGCCGCCGCGCCTGAAAACGCCCGCGCGGCCGCCGACCGCGTGCTCGCGGCGGCGCTCGGCCTGGACGTCGTGCCGGCGGAGCGCGTGGGGGCCGAGGGCTGCGCCGAGCTCGATCCCGCGGGCTCGTCGGCGACGACCGAGCTGGCGCCCGGCGGGGCCGTGGTCCGCGGCTCGCCCGGTGGCGACGTCGAGCTGCGACTGCGGCGGTTCGCGGACGCGACCTTCCCGATCGGAGCCGGCAAGATCGCCGGCTCCGAGAGCGTCTCGATCGCGATCCCGGAGGACCGCTCGAGCCGCCCCTGGCAGCTCCAGGTGACCGGCCACGGCCCGGTCGCCGTCTGCGCGGAGCCGGTCTCGTGATATCCACTTGCGCCTGGTGTCGATCGCCGATCCATCCCGAGAGGCCGCACCCGCCCGGGCGCGTGGTCTGTGATGCCTGCGGCTCGCAGACGACCTGGCCGATGCCGACCGACGCCGAGCTCGATCGGGCCTACGCGAATTGGTACCGCCCCGAGGGCGGCCGCTTCTCGGGCGCCGGCGACCGCCTGCTGCGGGCGCTGCGGGGCCGCCTTGCCGAGCGCCTCGACCGGATCTCGCCGCCGGGCCTGGTGCTCGACGTCGGCTCCGGCGACGGCGCCCTGCTCGACGCGCTCGCCGCCCGCGGGCGGACCGCGATCGGGCTCGAGCGCGAAGCGACCCGCGCCGATGTGCGCGCGGCCGACCTGTCCGAGTTCGACCAGGCCTGCGCCGCGGTCGTCTTCTGGCATTCGCTCGAGCATCTGCGGGAGGCCGGGGGCGCGGTCGAGCACGCGATCGGCCTGCTCGAGCCCCAGGGGTCGCTGGTGATCGCGATCCCTAACCCGGCGAGCGCCCAGGCGCGGCTCTTCGGCGACCACTGGCTGGCGCTCGACCTGCCTCGCCACCTCGTCCACGTGCCGGCGGCGGCGCTGATCTCGCGCCTGCAGGGGCTGGGGATGCGGATCGAGCGAACCAGCTATCTGCGCGGCGGACAGGTCGTCTTCGGCTGGCTGCACGGGCTCGTCGGCACGCTTCCCGGCAGGCCCGATCTCTACGACGCGATCCGCCGTCCGGAGGCTCGGCGGCAGCCGATCTCGGCCGGCCGGCGCCTGGCGGTGCTGGCGGCGGCGGCGCTGGCGCTGCCGCTCGCCGCCGCCCTGGCGCTCGGCGAAGCGGCGCTGCGCTGCGGTGGCACGGTCTACGTCGAGGCCCGCCGTGTCTGAGCCGGCACGCCCGAAGACGGTCGTCGTGATGCCGGCCCTGAACGCGGCGAAGACGCTCGAGACCACGGTCGCCGCGATCCCCCGCGACTGGGTCGACGAGATCATCCTCGTCGACGACCGCTCCACCGACGAGACGGTGAAGCTGGCCCGCGAGCTCGGCGTCCACGTCGTCTGGCATCCCCACAACGTCGGCTACGGCGGAAACCAGAAGACCTGTTACCTCGAGGCGCTGCAGCGCGGCGCCGAGATCGTCGTCATGTTGCATCCCGACGGCCAGTACGAGCCCGGGCTGATCCCGAAGTTGATCGCGCCGATCCGCGACGGCGAGGCCGACCTCGTGCTCGGCACGCGGATGGCCGAGCCGGGCGCCGCTCGCGAAGCCGGGATGCCGCTCTACAAGCGGGTCGCCAACCGGGCCCTGACCACGATCGAGAACCGGGTCCTGCATACCGAGCTCACCGACCTGCACACCGGCTATCGAGCCTACGGGCGCGACCTGCTGCTGACCGTGCCCTTCCTCCGCAACTCGATCGACTTCGCCTTCGACTCCGAGCTGCTGATGCAGGCCTCGCACTTCGGCTTCCGGATCGCCGAGGTGCCGGCGCGCACCCGCTACTTCGAGGAGGCGTCCTCGGTCGGCCCCTGGGTCTCGACCGTGTACGGGATCAAGACCCTGTGGGCGGCCGGCCGGCTGGTTCTGCACCGGGCGAAGCTGCTGCCCTCACGCCGCTTCACGCCCTAGATATGGAGGCGAGTGCCCAGAAACGCGGCGCGGCGCCGGCGGGGCTGATCGAGCGGGTTCGCCGGGCCGGGCCGGGCACGCTGCTGTTCGTCGCCGCGCTGCTGATCGCCGCGGCCTTCCTGCTCGACTGGCTCTCGCAGCTGACCTTCTGGCGCGACGAGTGGGCGTTCATCCTCGACCGCCGCGGCTCGAGCCTCGACGTCTACCTGCAGCCGTTCGTCGAGCAGCTGCTCGCGGTCCCGCTCGCCGTCTACAAGCTGCTGATCGCGGCTTTCGGGATCGAGTCGCCGCTGCCGTTCCAGATCGCCCACACGGCGGCCTTCGTCGCCACGATGGCCGTCGTCTTCGTCTACGTGCGCCGGCGGGTCGGCGAGTGGCTGGCGCTGGCCGCCGTGCTGCCGATGCTCTTCTTCGGCCCCTCATGGGACGACATCCTGTTCCCGTTTCAGATCAGCCTGATCGCGGCGCTCGGATGCGGCGTCGGCGCGCTCCTGGCCCTCGACCGCGAGGATCGCCGCGGCGATCTGATCGCCATGGTCCTGCTCACGATCGGGCTCTTCAGCCAGCACGTCGCGATCCCGTTCGTCGCCGCCGCCGCGCTCGACATCGCCTTCACCCGCGAGCGCTGGCGGCGTGCCTACGTGATCGTGATCCCGGCCGCCCTCTGGCTGCTCTGGTACGCCGGCTGGGGCCGCGAGGCGCAGAACTTCGTCTCCGTCCACAACTTCGCCACCGAGATCGGCTACGTCGGCGACGGACTCGCCTCCAGCCTCTCGAGCCTCGTCGGCCTCGCGGTCCCCCGCGACGAGATGGCGCTGACCCCGGTCGACTGGGGCCGGCCGCTGCTCGTGATCGCGATCGGCTTCGGGATCTGGCGGGTGGCGAGCGCCGGCGTCGGGGCGATGCCGCGCCGGCTCTGGGCGGTGATCGCCGCGCAGCTCTCGTTCTGGACGCTGACCGGCCTCAACGCCGCCTTCTTCGGCCAGGCGACCTCGGGTCGCTATCAGCTCGTCGGGGCGGTCCTCTGGGTGATGATCGCCGCCGAGCTGCTGCGCGGCATGCGGATCGCCCGCGGCGTCGTGATCGCGGTCCTCGCCGTCTCCGCGCTCTCGGCGCTCGCCAACTTCGCCCTCCTTCGCCAGACCGCGGGCGGGCTGGCGGAGATCGCCGAGCAGCAGCGCGGCGGGCTCGCGGCGCTCGAGCTCACCCGCGACGAGGTCGCGTCCGGTTTCACCCTCACGGAGGAGAATTCCGGGGTCGACTATCTCGGGATCGTCGATGCCGCGTCGTGGTTCTCGGCGATCGACGCCTACGGCACGCCCGCCTACACGCCGGCCGAGCTGGCGCAGGCGCCCGAGGTTGCGCGACAGGCCGCCGACCGGGTGTTCGCGGCCGCGCTCGAGATCCACACCGCGCCCGCCGACCCCGCCGCGGCCGCGGGCGCCGGCTGTGCACGCATCGCCCTCGACGACGCCCCCGCCGCGATCCCTGTCGGATCGGAGCTCATCCTGCGCAGCGTCGACGCCGAGGCGGAGCTCGCCCTGCGCCGCTACGCGAGCGCATCGTTCCCCGCCGAGCTCGGGGCGATCAAGCCCGGGCAGACGCTCGCCTTGACGATCCCGGCCGACGGCTCGCGCCAGCCCTGGCAGCTCGCCGCCTCGGGCACCGGGACGCTGGTCGCCTGCGATCCCGAGGCGGCCGGGTGACGCCGGCGCGGGAGCGGCTTCCGGTCGCGCTGCTGGCGCTCGCCGCGGCGTGCTCGACCGCGCTCCTGGTCGTTCTCGGCGCCCGCCTGTACTTCTACATCGACGACTGGGACCTGCTCCTGCACCGGCCCGGATGGACCGCCGACGCCCTGCTAGAGCCTCACCAGGGGCACCCGTCGATGGCCCTGGTCGCCGCCTACAAGCTCTTGCAGTCGAGCTTCGGGATGGACTCGATCACGCCGTTCACGATCGCCGCGACGCTCGCCTTCGCCGCCAGTGCGATCGTCCTCTTCTTCTGGCTTCGGCGCCGGGTCGGCGATTGGCTCGCGCTCGCCGGCGCGGTCTCGATCCTCTTCTTGGGATCGGCGTACGAGGACCTGCTGATCCCGTTCCAGCTCGGCTTCTTCGCGCCGATGGCGCTTGGGATCGGCGCCCTGCTCGCGTTCGAGCGCGAGGACCGGGCCGGCGACGCCTGGGCCTGCGCCCTGCTCGTCGCGGCGCTCGCCTTCCAATCGCTGGGCCTGATCTTCGTCGTCGCGATCGCGGTCGTGCTTGCGCTGCAGCGCCGGCTCCGCACGCGGGCTTGGGTCGTCCTGGTGCCGGCGGCGCTCTATGCACTCTGGTACGTCGGCTGGGGCCGCGACGACCCGAGCCAGCTCTCGTTCGACAACCTCGCCACCGCGCCGGGCTTCATCCTCGACGGCTTCGCGAACTCGGTCTCGGCCCTGCTCGGCCTCGCGACCAACCGCGACGAGGCCCCGGTCAGCCCGTTCGATTGGGGCCGGCCTCTGCTCGTCTTGGCCCTGGTCGTCGCCGGTATCTGGGTCTGGCGCCGGCGGCAGTTCTCGGTCTGGCTCTGGGGGATGGTCGCGGCCGGGGTCACGTTCTGGTTCCTGATCGCGATCAACGCGAGCGAGTTCCGCTCGGCCGACCTCTCTCGCTACCGCTACGTCGGCGCGATCGTCGTCCTGATGATCGTCGCCGAGCTCCTGCGCGGCGTCCGGGTCGGCACCGCCGGGATCGTGGCGACGTTTGCCGTCGTCGCGATCGCGACGCTGAGCAACCTCTCGGCCCTGCACCAGGACTACGCCGCCCGGCTGCCCTCGACGGCGGTGATCGCCGGTGGGCTCGGGGCGCTGGACATCGCCCGCGACGTCGCCGACCCGGCGCTGGTGCTCGATCAGGACAACTCCGACTTCGCCTACTACGGGCTCATCGACGCCGGCTCCTACCTTGCCGCCTCAGCCGCCTACGGTTCGCTCGGTTACTCGGCCGACGAGCTGCCGGCAGCCCCGGAGCGCGCTCGCGTCGCCGCCGACAAGGTCCTCGGCGCCGCGCTCGGCCTGCGGCTGCAGCCGATCTCCGCCTCTGCGGCCGGCGCTTGCGAGCCGGTTGCGATGCCCGGTCCCGAGTCGGTCCCCGTGCCGCGAGGCGGGACCGCGATCCGGGTCGGCGAGAAGCCCGTCCGGGTCAGCGTGCGGCGCTACACCGAGGACGAGTTCCCGGTCGAGCTCGGTCGCCTCGACGCCGGTCAGACCGCGGCGCTCGCGATCCCCGGGGACGGCTCCTCGCAGGACTGGTGGATGCAGCTCGACGGCCAGGGCTCGGCCCAGGTCTGTCCGCTGGAGCCGCGGGCGTGAGTGCCGCGGCCGAGGCGCGGCCGACGGGCGCGGGTCGCGCGCTGATCGCCGACCCGCGGCTGCCCGTGGCCCTGTTCGCGGCCGCGACCGCCGTCTCCGGCGTGCTGCTGGTCGCGCTCAACGCGCAGCTCACCTTCTTCATCGACGACTGGGAGGTGCTGTTGCACCGGCGCGGGTTCAACGTCGATGCCTTCTTCGTCGACCACGCGGGCCATCCGTCGATGGGCCTGGTCGCCGTCTACAAGGCGATCCAGGCGACCCTCGGGATGGACTCGCTGACCCCCTACGCGGTCGCCTCGACGCTTGCGTTCCTGGCCAGCGTCGTCCTCCTGTTCATCTGGATGCGACGCCGCGTGGGGGAGTGGCTGGCGTTCGCCGGCTGCCTCCCGGTGCTCTTCCTCGGCGCTGCGCTCGAGGACCTGTTGACCCCGTTTCAGATCGGCTACTTCGTCCCCATGGCCTGCGGCATCGGCGGGCTGCTCGCGCTCGAGCGCCGCGACCGGCGCGGCG
>DATBPT010000009.1:0-2541 GCA_036561205.1 Solirubrobacterales bacterium | reverse complement strand
GCCTGCTGGCGGGCCTGCTCCTCTGGCGTGAGCTCGGCGGCGTAGCCGCCCTCGGTCTCCGCGCCCTCGACGCCGAGGTCGAGGAACGTGGCGCCGAGGCTTTCGACCTGCTCGCGCACCGCGGGCCGGACGTCGAAGCCCGACACGACGGCGCCGAGGCGGCGCGCGGTCGCGATCGCCTGCAGGCCGGCGACGCCCGCACCAACGACGAGCACCTTGGCCGGCGCGACGGTCCCGGCCGCGGTCATCAGCAGGGGGAAGAGCCGCGGCAGCCGGTCGGCGGCCAGGATCACCGCCTTGTACCCGGCGACGGTGCTCTGCGACGAGAGCGCGTCCATCGATTGCGCCCGCGAGATCCGCGGGATCGACTCCATGGCGAACGCGACCACTCCGCGCGCCGCCAGGCGCTCGATCCCCGCTGGGTCCGTGAGCGGCGAGAGAAACGCGATCAGCACCGTTCCGGGCGCAAGGTCGTTCACCTCGTCGGCGGCCGGTGCGCCCACTCGCACAACGGCGTCCGTGCCGGCGAAGAGATCCGCCCGGGAGACGAGCTCGGCGCCGGATTGCTCGTACTGCTCATCGGGAAATTCGGCGCCGCCGCCGGCGCCGCGCTCGACGGCGATCGAGAAGCCTGCGGACACAAGCCGCCCGACAGCCTCGGGCACGAGGGCGACGCGGCGCTCGCCGGCGCCGTTTTCTTTGGGGACAGCCACCCTCACCGGAAAGGAACTCTACGGTCCGCGCGCAGGAGCGAGGGAGGGAACGGGCGCCTGCTCTGGAACCTCGGACTCAGTGGGATCGTTGCTCGCCACGTTCTCGACCGCGCTCGAGGCCAGGGACCCGTATCTGCGGGGCCACTCCGCCCGCGTGACCGCCTTCGCCGAGAGCCTTGCCCGGATGCTCGGCTGGGCCGGCGACCGGCTCGACGTCCTGCGGCTCGGCGGCTCGCTCCACGACGTCGGCAAGATCGCCGTCAACGCGCGCGTCCTTCGTAAGTCAGGCCCGCTCACCGAGCAGGAGCTCGCCCAGATCCGCCGGCATCCGGTTACCGGGGCCCGGCTCGTCGAGTGCTTCGAGGACTTCGAGTCAGCGCTTCCGTACGTGCTCCACCATCACGAGCGCTGGGACGGCTCGGGCTATCCGCACGGCCTGCGCGGCGAGACGATTCCCCTCGAGGGCCGTTTGCTCGGCGTTGCCGACGCCTTCGACGCGATGACCTCGAAGCGCGCCTACCGCGCCGCGCTGACGGTCGAGCAGGCACTGGCGGAGCTGAAGCGCTGCTCAGGGACCCAGTTCGACCCCGAGCTGGCGCAGACGTTCATCGACGGCTGGTGCCGGGGCGAGATCGAGTCGTCCGAGCGGCCGCTCCGCATCGCGATTTAAAGGGCGGCCCAGACCTCGAGCTTCTGCTTCGTGCGCCGGATCACCTCGTCGGTGAACTCGCGCGAGCCGGCATGGCCGCCGAGGTCGGCGGTGCGGCAACCTTCGGCGACCGCCTCGAGGCACGCCTCCCGGATCGCCCGCCCCGCCTGCTGACCCTGCTCGTCGGCGTGGGCGAGCAGCGCCGCGCCGGCGAGGATCATCGCCATCGGGTTGGCGACGTCCTTCCCGTAGAGCGACGGGGCGGTGCCGTGCGCCGCCTCCGCCATCAACGCCAGCGGTGCGTAGTCGTCGTCGAACGCGACGAGGAGCGACTCGGACCCTGCGATCGAGCCGAAGAGCGGCAGCACCAGGTCGGAGAGGATGTCGCCGTCGCGATTCAGCGCCGGGATCACGAGCGGATCGCCGGCGTTGGCGATCAGGAGCGCGAAGGTGGCGTCGATCAGCTGCGGCTCGTAGGGGACGTCCGGGTGGCGCCCCGCAGCCGCATCCATCTCCTCCTTGAGCATGCCCTCGTACGTAGGGCTGACGGTGTACTTCGGGCCGCCGAACACCTTGGCGTGCGTGCGCTCCGCCTGCCGGAACGCGAACTCGGCGACCGAGCGGCAGATGCGCCGCTCGATCCGCTCCGTGCGGAATGCGACCTCGTCCTCGCCTTCGCCCTCGCGCCACTCCTTCGCACCGTAGGCGTCGCCCACTGCCATTCGGACGACCGAGATCGGCGCATGAACGCCGCCCAGCGGCACGACGCCGGGGATCCGCCGGCCGGTGCGCACGATCACCTGGCCGCCGATCTCCTCGCGCAGGATCCGGTTCGGCGAGCCGACGTCGTCGCGCGTCTCGGGCGTTACCGTCGCCGCTTTCAACCCGAGCCCGTGCTCTCGCGTCGCGCGCGCGGCCTCGTAGACGACCTGGTTCTTGGTCTCGCGGCGGTTCGCCAGCGAGAGGTCGAAGCGGGGGAAGTCGAGCTCGATTCCGATCACATCGGGCGCAAGCGTCCGAAGCGCCTCCTCGAGCAGCTCTTGCCCGGTCTCGTCCCCCTCGAGCACCACGATCGTCCGCGAATCCATCGGCGGCGGATGATACTCGGGCGGATCGGGTACACCGTTCCGGTGGCGCGCAAGGGTGGGTGGCGGCGCGCGGGGTCGAAGGGGCGATTTC
>DATBPT010000008.1:0-3374 GCA_036561205.1 Solirubrobacterales bacterium | reverse complement strand
GGCCTGCGCCGCACCGGGCCCGCCGCCGACGCTGCGACGCGGGCGCTGGTCCGCGCCGCCTTTGCCCACCGCCGCAAGTCCCTCGCCCGCTCTCTCGAGCACGGCCGGCCCGGCGCTCTGGCGGCGGCGCGCGCCGCGCTGGCCGAGCTCGGTCTGCCCGAGGACGCCCGCGCCGAGGCCCTCTCGCCCGAAGATTTCGCCGCCCTTTCGGCGAAGCTGTCGCCGACCTGATCGCCGCCATGCCGATCCTCGCCCCTGCCAAGCTCAACCTCTGTCTCTTCCTCGGCCCGCGGCGCGAGGACGGCCTGCACGAGCTCTGCTCGCTGTTCGAGCCGCTGGCGCTCGCCGACCGGATCGAGGTCTCCGAGAGCGAGGGGCCGGGCGACGAGGTGATCTGCCCCGGGGTCAGCGGGCCGAACCTGGTCGGGGTGGCGCTCGAGGCGATGCGGGCACGGGGCTGGAGCCACCCGCCGCTGCGGGTCGAGATCGGCAAGCGGATCCCGGTTGCCGCCGGGCTGGGCGGTGGCAGCGCCGATGCGGCCGCGGTGCTGCGGCTCGCGGCCGCGGAGCTCGACGACCTGCCGGGGATCGCGGCGGGCCTCGGCGCCGACGTGCCCTCGCAGCTCGATCCCTCGTTCGCGCTCGTCGGCGGCGCCGGTGAGGCGATCGAGAAGCTGCCGGCGCCGGGTGAGTTCGCGGTCGTGCTGATCGCCGACGACGCCGGCCTCGGCGTCGGTGAGGTCTACGCGGAGGCTGACTCGATCGGGATCGGGCGCTCCGCCGACGAGCTCGCCGAGCTCGGGGCGCGGCTGCGGGCGGCGGCCGGCGAGGGCGCCTCGCCGCTCGACTACGCGGACCTGCTCGTCAACGACCTCGAGCAGGCGGCGATCTCGCTGCGGCCGCAGATCGCCGAGGCGCTCGCGGCCCTCGACGAGGTCGGTGCCGTGCACTCGCTGGTCACCGGCTCGGGCCCGACCGCGGTCGGCCTCTTCCCCGACATCGTCGCCGCCGACGCCGCCGCCTCGGCGCTGCCGCCGCGTTACGCGGCCGCGATCGTCTCGGCGCCGCAGCGCCTCGGATAATTCGGCGCAGCGTGCAGCCCGAGGGAGAGAAGCGAAGCCGCAGCCGGCTGATCGTGATCGCCGTGATCGTGATCGCCGCCGTGATCGCCTTCCAGAAGTTCGCCCCCGACATCAACGTCGAGCAGCTGCTCGAGGACATCTCGGCGAAGCTCGGCGACTGGACCTATGTCCTCGTCGGCGGGCTCGCGTTCCTGGAGACGGGCGCCTTCGTCGGCCTCGTCTTCCCCGGCGAGACGGCGGTGATCCTCGGCGGCGCCGTCGCCGGCCAGGGCGAGACCTCGATCGTGATCACGATCGCGATCGTCTGGTTTTGCGCCTGGGCGGGCGACACGACCAGCTTCTACATCGGCTCCCGCCTGGGGCGCGAGTTCGTCATGCGCCACGGGCCGAAGGTCCGGATCACCCCGGAGCGCTTCGAGCAGGTGGAGAGCTACTTCGCCCGCCACGGCGGCAAGACGATCCTGGTCGGGCGCTTCATCGGCTTGGTCCGAGCCCTGGCGCCGTTCATCGCCGGTAGCTCGGGGATGCGCTACCGCGCCTTCGTCCCCTACAGCGTGCTCGGCACCGGCCTCTGGGCGACCGCCTTCTGCCTGCTCGGCTACTTCCTCTCCCAGAGCCTCGACAAGGCGACCGCGATCGCCGGCAAGGGGGCGTTGGTGTTCGGTGTGGTGGTCTCGGTGATCGTCGCGGTCGTCGTCGTCTCGCGTTATTTGCGCGAAGCGGAGAATCGCGAGCGGATCGCGGCCCGGCTCGAGTCGACGCCGGTGTTGCGGCGGCTGCTGCCGCAGCTGCGCTTCACCTGGCGGCGGTTGACCCCGGGCGGGCTGGGTCTCGAGTTCACCTCCCTGGTCGCGATCCTCTCCGTCGCCCTGTTCGTGCTCATCGGGTACGGGTTGATCGTCTCGGGTGACGGTGGCCCGACCCCGGGCGACGCGCAGGCGATCGACGTGGTCGACTCGCTGCGGACGGGGTGGCTCACCAGCCTGGCCAAGGTGATCACGGCGCTCGGCTCGACAGCCGTCCAGGTACCGCTGACGGTGATCACGGCGGCGGTGCTGGCGTGGAGGCGCCGCTGGCCCGAGTTCGGCGTCCTGATCGCCGCCGTGGTGGTCATGCTGATCGCGGTTCCCCTGCTCAAGGAGATCGTCGACCGCCCGCGCCCGCAGGGCGGCCTCGTCGATGCACCCGGTGCGAGTTACCCGAGCGGGCACGCCGCGCATTCGGTCTTCTATGCCTGGCTTGCGCTCACGATCGCGGTCCGGGTGCGGCCGAACTGGCGGTATGGGACAGCCCTGATCGCGACCGGATTCGCGCTCACCGCGCTGATCGGGCTCAGCCGCGTGTACCTCGGCGTTCACTATTTCAGCGACGTGGCCGGTGGCTGGGCGCTGGGCGTCTGCGCGTTCGCGGGCTGCGCCGTGATCGCCATGGTCGTCACCCACCTGCGGGACTTGCGGCAGAATCAGGCCGCACAGTGACGCTGGTTGTCGCCAAGATCGCCACCGAATACATCCTCTTCGGCGCCGCCGGCCTGATCAGCCTGCTCGCCTTCGGGGTGCTGATCCTCGCGCCCACGATCGGCTCGTTCGGCCGCACCTGGGAGAAGGTGACCGCGGTGCTGGTCTCGTTCCTCGTCCTACTCGCCCTGCTCGCGATCGGGGTCGCGGCGGGGATCGCGATCGTCTACTACTGGGACGACATCACCAAGCTCTTCGGCGGCTAGCCCCGGAACCCCCTGCTTCCTTGCCCGCCTTGCCGGTCGTCGCGGGCCTAGAATCTGACCGTGGCGCCCAAGTCTCAGATAGGTAAAATCCCTGCAAAAGAAGCAGATGATGGCGCTCTCGACACGCTCTCGGAGGCGATCGAGGCCGGTGCCGGGCTGCCGGCTGTGGCTCGCGCCGCCGGCGCCGCGCTTGGCGCCAGCGTCGCCCTGATCGACCGCTCGAGCGCCGTGCTCGCGGTAGCGGCCTCGTCCTCGGCGGAGGAGAGCAAGCTGCTCACCGGCGGCGGCGACGTCGGCACGCTCGAGCTGCGGGTGGCCGACGCGGTGGTCGGCGAGCTTCGCTACCGCCGGCGCGACGGCGACCCCCCGGCGAGCCGAATGCGGATGGTCTCGACCCTGCTTGCGCTCGAGCTCGAGCGTTCGCGAGCGCCCGAGTGGGCGAGCGACGAGGCCGCGGGGGCGTTCGTGGATGCGGTGCTGGCGCGCAAGGTCACCGACCGCGGCGACATCGTGGCGCGGGCGAGCGAGCTCGGCAGCGTGGTCGACGCAGGCGCAGGGGTGATCTTTGC
>DATBPT010000007.1:0-10714 GCA_036561205.1 Solirubrobacterales bacterium | reverse complement strand
CGATCTGCGATCCGCCGGTTGTGTCGTTGGTGTACAGAAGGGAAAGCGGGACCACGGCGTCCGTACCGGCGCGACTGGCGGAGACCCTGAGGTTCTCCCCCGCGCCCAGGTTCATATCCACATCGCTGTTGAAGGTCCCGGTGCCGTTGAAGGTCTTGTTTGCGCTGAACGTTTGCGCGAGATTGAGCAGGGCCACATTCGAGGAGAGGGCGGTATCGGCGACCTTGCCAGCCGTCGTGATCGTTCCCAGCTTTGTATCGGCGATCGCCGCCGTGGGGCTGACATCGCCGTTGACGATCGTCGCGTCGGTGAGGTCCTCGGAGTCGATCGCCCCGTCGCGGATCTCGTCCTCGGCCGCGGTTGCGGGCTCGGCCTGGCCGAGCGAGTTGTTGCCCAGGGTCCCGCCCGTGTCGTCGGTGCCGTCGGCGAAGCCTGCCGGGACGCCGCGCAGCTTCGAGAACTGGACCGGATTGCTCGGGTCGTTGATCACACCAGGCGTCGCGAGCTGAGCGCTGTAGGCGTTCAGCTCGGCCTGCGTCGCCGGGTCGAAGGCGAGCTTCGGCAGCGTGACGGCGAGATCGGCGAGCTTCTGGGTCGTCACCGAGCCGTCGGCGAGCAGCACATTGACCCCCTGGAGGCTCGACTCGTCGATGTCGGCGCCGGTGAGGCCGTTGTCGGCGACGTCGGCCGAGGCGACCTGCCCGTCCTTGATCAGTTTCGAGGTGATCGCGTTCTTTGCGATCTGGTTCGTCTTGATCTTGTTGGCGGCGTACGACGTGCCACTGAGGGCGATGAACATCGCCAGGTAGCCGACGATGTGCTGCCGCAGATGCCGTCCGACACGCTCCGAAAGCGCCATGTGAATCCCTTCGTGTGGTTGCTTCGCGCGTCTGAGCACACGCTCACCCGACCGTCCCACGGCCCGACGCGGATGTCAACCGGTTCAGACGGCGCGCCGCAGTGCTCGTGCGATCACGCCGCGGCCGGGCTCGGCAGCCACGCTGGTGCTTCTGATCCGCTCACGGATCAGGAGGTTGGTCTGCTCGGGGAGCTCGACCTGGGGCACGTGGCCGCAGTCCTCGAGGATCACCTGGCTGGCGCTCGGCAGGGCGGCGGCCACGTGGCGCGAGAAGCCGGGCGGGATCACCCGGTCGCTGTCGCCCCAGACGAACAGCGCCGGGGGCTGCAGCTCGGCGAGCCGCGCGTAGAAGCCGTCCTCGCCATCGGGCTGGTCGAGGTAGATGTTGCGTGCCGCGGCGAAGAACGCGATCCGCGCCGAGCGCGAGCGGTAGATGCGGCAGAACTCGTCGACGGCGACGTCGGCGGCGGCGGGGTCGAGGCGCTCGGGCTGGGCGAACAGGCCCCAGAACTGGTCGCGGACGACGCGCTCGCGTAGCGAGTGGGGAATCACGGCGAGCTCCGGGCGAAGCAGCTTCACCAGCGGCGCGAGCTGGCGGCGCCGGAAGGCGATCGCCGGCGTCAGCAGGCTCAGCGAGGCGACCCGCTCGGGCTCGTCGAAGGCGAGCTCGATCGCCACCCGGCCGCCCATCGAGTTGCCGACCAGGTGGGCGCGGTCGATCTCCAGCGCGTCCATGTAGCCGCGCACCGCGGCGGCGAACCAACGGGCGTTGTAGCCCCCGCGGGCGGGCTTGTCGGAGGCGCCGAACCCGGGCAGGTCGATCGCGTGAACCGTGCACTCCGGCGCCAGCGCGGCGACGGTCTGGAAGAACGAGGCCTTGTTCGAGCCCAGCCCGTGCAGACAGATCACCTGCTCGTTGCCGCTGCCGGCGATCAGCGTCTTCACTCGTCCCTTGCCGGTCTCGACGTCGGTGATCCGAAGCAGCGGGTCGCGGTCACCGGGCAGGCGGAACATGCCCTCGAAGCCCAGCGCCAGGTCGAGGTCGCCGCGGGCATAGAGGCGCCGCTGCGCGAACGCGTCGAGGCCCGAGAGCCGTCCCTCGCGCAGGCCGAGCCAGGTGGAGGCGTCGGTGCCGATGATCACGTCGGGCTCGCGGGTCGGCGACGGACGCACCTCGCAACGCGGTCCGCGCAGGCGCACCTCCCAGGTGCGGCCGACGTCGCCGAGGCGGATCTGGAAGGTCGAGTCGAAGTCGGCAGGCGTGCCCAGGTAGCGATCGGGAAGCTCTGAGAAAGCCTCTCGAACCCGACGTGAGAGCTGATCGTGAAGCGAGGCCATCCCCTGCCTCGCGGCTGTCCGTGCCATCGGCGTCGCACGTTAGCGGGCGGCTCGGGCGGCGGCCGAGGACGGTGCGATCGTTTTCCGCAAATAGCATGCACGTCGTGCGCGAGGTGACGATCAGGGACACGCTCAGCGGCGAGCCGACCTTGCTCGAGCCGCGGCAGCCACCGCGAGTCGGGATCTACGCCTGCGGGCCGACCGTCTACTCACGCATCCACGTCGGCAACGCGCGACCGTTCGTGATCCCGACCCTGCTGCGCCGGTTTCTCGCCCACCAGGGCTATGAGCCGACGCTGGTGATCAACCTCACCGACATCAACGACAAGATCTACGACGCCGCGCGCGAGGCCGGGGTGCCGTCGGCCGAGCACGCCTCGCGGATGATCGCCCTCTACGTCGAGGACACCGACCGGCTCGGGATCGGCAGGCCGGACGCGGAGCCGCTGGCAACGCAGACGATCGCCGAGATCATCGAGCTGATCGAAGCCCTGATCGAGGGCGAGCACGCGTATGAGTCCGGCGGCGACGTCTATTTCCGCGTCCGCAGCTTCGAGGGCTACGGCAAGCTCTCCAACCGCGATCCCGACGACATGGACCAGGGCGAGGAGGCGGGCTCGGAGTCGCTGAAGGAGAGCCCGCTCGACTTCGCGCTCTGGAAGTCCCATAAGGAGGGCGAGGACACGGCCTGGCCGTCGCCCTGGGGCGAGGGCCGCCCGGGCTGGCACATCGAGTGCTCGGCGATGGCCGAGAAGCTGCTCGGGGCCGACTTCGAGATCCACAGCGGCGGCTCGGATCTCGTCTTTCCTCATCACGAGAACGAGATCGCGCAGACCGAGGCGGCCCGGGGCGTACCGCTGGCGCGGATCTGGATGCACAACGGGATGGTCCGCACCGACGCGGAGAAGATGTCGAAGTCGGTCGGCAACATCTTCCAGCTCTCCGAGGCGCTCGATCGGTTCGGCGCCGAGGCCGTGGTCGCCTACCTGAGCTCCGGCCACTATCGCCAGCCGCTCGAGTTCTCCGAGGAGGCGCTCGCCGAGGCCGGCGCCCGGGTCGAGCGGATCCGCAACTTCCTCGCCGAGGCTCCGGTCAAGGGTGGGGGTGAGGACCCGTTCGCCGGCGAGCGCCGGGAGGCGTTCCTGGCCGCGCTCGCCGACGACTTCAACACCCCGCGCGCCTGGGCGGCATTGTTCGAGCTGATCGCGGAAGCCAACCGGCGGCCGCTCGCCGGCGCCCGCGAGGTGCTCGCCGAGCTGCTGCCGCTGCTTGGGCTCGAGTCATTGCTCGAGGTCCGGGCGGAGGCCGACCCCGAGGCCGAGCGACTGCTCGCCGAGCGCGAGGAGGCGCGGGCCGCGGGCGACTTCGCCCGCGCCGACCAGCTCCGCGAGCGGCTCGCAGAGCTGGGCTGGGAGGTCCGCGACACGGCCGAGGGCGCGCGACTGCGGAAGGCGTAACCGATCTCCGCCGAGACCGAGATCGTCTACGGCCGCCGCCCCGTCGCCGAGGCCAAGCGCGGTCGCCGGCGGGTGCTACGCGTGTGGAGCGCCGACGACACCGACGCGGCGGAGCTTGCCCGGCTCGCCGGGTCGCCGGACCACCAGGGGATCGTCGCCGAGGTCGACCCGTATCCCTACGCGGACGCGATGGCGATGCTGGAGCGCCCTGAGGCGCTGGTCGTCGCCCTCGACCAGGTTCAGGACCCGCACAACCTCGGCGCCGTCGCCCGCTCCGCCGAGGCGGCCGGCGCCGACGGGCTGGTGATCCCGGGGCGCCGCGCGGCCTCGGTCACCGCCGCGGCGGCGAAGGCCTCGGCCGGAGCCGTCGAGCACCTGGCGATCGCCCGGGTAACGAACCTGGCCGAGTGGCTCTCGCGCGCCAAGGACGCGGGCGCATGGATCTACGGGGCGGAGGCGAACGCGGAGGCGCCCTATACGCAGACGGATCTGACGGGCAAGGTCGTGCTCGTCCTCGGCAGCGAGGGCAAGGGCCTGCGGCGCCTGGTCGCCGAGCGCTGTGACGCATTGATCTCGATCCCGGTGCGCGGCAGGGTGGCCTCGCTCAACGTCTCGGCCGCCGCCGCCGCGGTCCTGTTCGAGGCCGTTCGCCAGCGCGGCAGGGTCTAGGGCCCCCCGCGGGGGGTGGCGGCGCCGGCTGGTCTAGCAGCGGTCGAGGACGGACCTCCGAAACTGCAACGGATCTTGCGCAAAGCTCGCGCAGGTTGACAGAACTATGTCGGCGCGCTTACACTGCTCCGTACATAAGGGTGAACTAAAGGTCGAGGAAGACCCGACGTCCACTCGGAGGAGAGGCGCCCGCCAGGGGAGGTAAGGGCGCCACGGGTTCCAACCAATAGATGGAGGACCAGTGGCCCTACCTACCCAACAGACCGCAACGGTCGCGCCTGCGCGGAGCGCACGCCGATCTGACTCTCAACCAGAGCTTGAGGATACGTATCTC
Source organism: Solirubrobacterales bacterium (assembly GCA_036561205.1). Taxonomy (GTDB): domain Bacteria; phylum Actinomycetota; class Thermoleophilia; order Solirubrobacterales; family 70-9; genus WHSW01. Next base: position 6,057 of record DATBPT010000007.1, on the reverse strand, counting down.
GTAGCTCTGGCGAAGAAGGGCAGCGCCGACGCCTACGAACGGATCGTCAAACGTTATCGCGGCTTCGTCCGGCTGAAGGCATCGTCGTACTTCCTGCTCGGGGGCGACTCCGACGACCTGATCCAGGAGGGCCTCGTCGGGCTCTACAAGGCGATCAGGGATTTCCGCACCGACCGCGAGTCGAGCTTTCGCAACTTCGCGGAGCTCTGCATCACGCGCCAGATCATCACCGCGGTCAAGACCGCCAGCCGCAACAAGCATGCGCCGTTGAACCAGTACGTCTCCTTCGCCCAGACGCCGGCCGCGTCGGGCGAGGCCGAGACCACGCTCGAGGACGTCCTCCCCGGGCCGATCTCGGAGGAGCCGGCGCAGCGCGCAATCGCGACCGAGGAGCTCCAGGCCCTCGTCTCGTGTCTGTCGAGCGTGCTCTCCGAGCTGGAGAGCCGGGTGCTGTCGCTCTACCTCGACGGCTACTCCTACGAGTGCATCGGCGAGCGCCTCGAGTGCGACACGAAGACGGTCGACAACGCCCTGCAGCGGGTCAAGCGCAAGGTCGCCGCACACATCTCGGGACGCGAGGTCCTGGTTTAGAGCCGCCGGGCTCACACGCGTCCTCTCCATTCGCCGCGGCGTGAAAGCGCCGCGGCGAATCTGTTTTCAGACCCTCCAAGGCCGTAGATTTGGCTTCCGTGCCGGGATAGCTCAGCTGGTAGAGCATCGCTCTTGTAAAGCGAAGGCCGTGGGTTCGAGCCCCACTCCCGGCTTGTGAGTGAGAGCGACTTCACCTGGCGTGACGGGGAGCGGATGATCCATTTCCGCGCCGGTGTGGTCTCGGACGCCACGGACATCCTCGCCGGCCACGGCTACGAGGGCTACGAGCTGCTGACGACCGAGCGGGCGATGGGCGCCGCCTCGGTCGAGCTCGCCGAGGACGCCGCCTGCTTTCACCACGTGCCGCCCGGTCCCGTGAACGAGGTCGCCGCGCGGGTTATCGCCGACGTCGGCGACGGCGACCTGGTCGCGCTCGGCGGGGGGCGGGTGATCGACGTCGCAAAGGCGATCGCCGCGGTCAAGGGAGGCCGGGTGGCGGCGTTGCCGACGACGCTCTCGGGCGCCGAGATGACCCGGATCCATCGTCTGCCCGAGGGCCAGGAGGCGGACGGGCTGGTCCGGCCCCAGGTGGTGATCGCCGACCCGCCGCTGATGGTCGGCCTGGCCGAGGACCACCTGCGTGCCAGCGCCATGAACGCGCTCGCCCACGGTGCCGACTCCCTCTATACGCCGCTGGCGAACCCGGTCTCGGAGATGGCCGCGCTGCGGGGCGCGAAGCTGATCGCCCAGGCGCTGGACGCCGAGCGCGCCAAGCGCGACCCGGCGAAGCTGGCGCTGGGGTCGATCCTCTGCGCATACGCGCTCGACTCGGCCCTGTTCAGCCTCCACCACGTCGTCTGCCAGACGCTCGTCCGCGAGCTCCGTATTCCCCATGCCGAGACCAACGCGACGATGCTGCCGCACACGCTCGAGATGCTGCGCTCGCGCGCCGGCCCGCAGATGACCGCTCTCGCCCGCGCCCTGGGCGTCAAGCAGGCGGACCTGGCCAAGCGCGTCGCCGAGCTCGGCGGCGGGCCGCGACGGCTCTCGGAGCTGGGGGCCGAGCAGCGCGGAATCGAGGCCGCGGTAAGGTCGATCATGGCCCGTCAGGAGCTGCAGCTGACGCCCGACGTGCCCGGCGCCCGCGAGATCCGCGAGCTGATCGAAGAAGCCTGGTAGCACGCACGTCGCGTGCCCGGTAGTAACGCCTGCCGCGTGTGGGGGTAGGCATGGGCATGGACGAGGCCCCGCGACGCTCTGCGCCGCCGCGCAACGACGACGTGATCAGCCAGGAGCGCTTCGAGCGTTATCACCGCTTCGCGCGCGAGAAGGGCACCAGCCGCATCCTCTACTACCTCGCCCGGGCGATTCTCGTGCCCGCGTTCCTCGCCTACTTCCGCCTCCAGCGCTCAGGTCGTGAGCACGCCCGCTTCAAGGGCGGGCTGATCGTCGCCTCCAACCACCGCAGCTTCCTCGACCCGTTCGTGATCGGCGCCTTCCTGCCCTGGCGGCGGCGGCTGCAGTTCGTCGCCAAGGTCGAGCTGTTCGAGAAGCGCTGGCAGGGCTGGCTGCTCTCTCGGCTCGGCGCCTTCCCGATCCGCCGCGGCCAATCGGACGAGACCGCGATGGAGACGGCGCGGCTGATCGTCGATCGCGGCGGCACCGTGGTCATCTTCCCGGAGGGCACACGGATCCGCACCGGCTCGCTCGGGCGGCCGAAGCGCGGCGTCGGCAGGCTCGCGCTCGAGACCGGCGCCGCCGTGCTGCCGATCGCCGTGCAGGGTTCAGAGCAGGTGCGCCGCGGCTGGCGCATCCGCCCGCGGAAGGTGAAGCTGCGCGCCGGCAAGCCGCTCACCTTCCCGCGCACCGAACGCCCGTCGCCGGCGCTCGCCGCCACGGTCACCGACCGGATCTGGCCGAACATCGAGCTGCAGTGGGAGTGGCTCGGCGGCCTGCCGCCGCTGCGCAAGGCCGCCGTGATCGGCGCCGGCAGCTGGGGCACCGCGGTCGCCGTGCTGCTCGCCCGCGGCGGGCTCGAGGTCGAGCTCGGCACGCGGACCGAGGACAAGGCCCGGGCGATCGCAAAGAAGCGCGAGAACGAGGAGTACCTGCCGGGAGTGACCCTGCCCGAGGGCCTGGTCGTGAAGCGCTCGAGCGAGATCGAGCTCGCCGGTTGTGACCTGATCTGCCTCGCCGTCCCCTCGTCGGCGCTGCCGAACGTGGTCGGGTCGCTCGCCGACCGGATCGGCTCGCGGGCCTCGGTGCTGCTGCTCTCGAAGGGCTTCGTACAGCCGATGGGCGCGCTGCCGAACGAGTACGTTTCCGAGCGCATCCGTGCACGCGCGCTCGCCTGCCTGGGCGGTCCGGCACACGCGCGCGAGGCCGCCGATGGGATGGCGGCGCTGGTGCTCGGCAGCGCCGACCCGGATCTGCGAACGATGCTCGGCGAGGTCTTCGATCGCGCCGGCCTCGTCTGCGAGCGCACCGACGACGTCACCGGGGTCGAGGTGGCCGGCGCCTCCAAGAACGCCGCTGCCCTTGCCGCCGCCGCCGCGGAGCGCTTCGGCCTCAACGCGGCCGGGATCGCCGCCGCCGGGGTCTGGCGCGAGTGCGTCGAGTTCGCGCTCGCGCGCGGCGGGCGGCTCGAGACCTTCTCCGGGCTCGCCGGCGTCGGCGACCTGACCGCGACCGTGCTCGCCCCGAAGAGCCGCAACCGCCAGGCCGGCGAGTTGCTGGGCGCCGGGGTTCCCGCGGAGAAGATCCCCGGGCGCATCGGACAGGCGTCGGAGGGCCTCGAATCGGTGCCCCTGATCGCCGAGACGGTCGCCGCCGCCGGGGTCGATGCTCCCAGCCTCGAGGGTCTCGCGGCGCTGATCGAGGGCGAGATCGACCCCGGCGAGTGGGTCGCCGGCCTGCGCCGCGCCGAACGGACGCGAAGGGCCGCATGAGGGGGGCTAGGCTTGCCCGGTGAGCGAGGAACAGCCGCACGGCGGCGACGAGCAGAGCGGCGCCGAGGTCGTGGCCGAGGTCTCACCGGCCTCGAAGGCCGAGCTCGACCACGCCTTCTCCGAGCTCTACCGGACGCATCTGCGCGACGTCTATTCCTACGCGTACTACAAGGTGGGCAACCACCACGACGCGGAGGATCTGACCGAACAGGCATTCCTGCAGGCCTACCGGCACTTCGAGCGCGCCCGGCGCGAGTCGAACGGGCGGCCGCTGCGCCCGTGGTTGATCCGGATCGCTCACAACCTGGCCTCGAACTACTACCGCGATCGGGCGCGTCGGCCGGAGGCCAACCTCGACGCGGTCGAGCCGCCGGCGCACCCGCACGAGACCGAGCGGGTGGTCGAGGGCAGGGAGGAGCTGCGCGAGGTGATTGCGCGTCTCGACGACCTTCCCGACGACCGCCGCGAGGCCTTGATCATGCGCTTCGCGCTCGGCATGGACAACCGCGAGATCGCACGGGCCCTCGGCCGCACCGACGGCGCGACCAAGGTGCTGATCCATCGGGCGATCAAACAGCTCGAGGAGCTGATGAGCGATGAGTGAGAGCGCCGGAGAGCTCAACCTCGAGAGCCTGCTCAGCGACGCGCTGCGGCCGATCGACCCGCCGGAGAGCCTGGCGACGAGGCTGGAGACGACGCTTTCGTCGATCGCCGAGCAGGCCGCGGCCGAGCTCTCGAGCTGGGCGGACGAGCTCTCCGAGGGCGAGCTCGAAGCGCTCCGCGACCCGCGCAACTGGGTCCGGCCGGTCGCCGCGGTCGCCGTCGGCGGGGCCGCCGCCGCGGCCCTGGTCGTGGTCGAGATGCAGCGCCGGCGCCGGCGCCCGCATGGCGTACGCGACGCGGCCGAACGGCTTCTGCGCGAGCTAACTTAGGCTCGATGAGGGGCGGGACGCCCCGCCGGTCGCCGGCGTCGCCGCGCCCGCGGCGAGCCCGACCAGCCCGAGGATCAGGTGGAGGAAGTTGTCCTCGTTGTTGACCGGGATCAGCCCGATCAACACGTTGTCGGAGTCGATGAAGCCCCAGATCGCCAGCAGCAGATAGACGAGGCCGATGCCGAGGCAGTAGGCCCGCGCGCCGGAGGGCGAGCCGGCGACGGCGAGGGCGAGCAACCCGAGCGCGATGTGAACGAGGTTGTGCCAGCCGTTGACGCCGAGGATGCCGAAGACGTCATCGGTGTTGGCGGCCACGTTCGCCGCCCCGGTGTCGAAGCTGGAGCTGTAGAAAAAGCCGATGATCCCGGCGATCACCAGCACCGCGCCCACGAGCGTGCAATAGAGCCTCGCTGGAGTCGAGCCGGTCACGGGGGTGATACTTGCAGCAATCCCGATGATCCGATTCAGCTGCTCCCGCGTAGATCCTTTCGGTGGCTGAGAAGCTCACACCTGAGGCCCTGCAGCGCCTTGCCGACGAGGACCTGATGACCCTGATCGAGCGCCGCGACGCGGACGCGTTCGCGGTCGTCTACGACCGCCATGGCGGCGCCGCCTACTCGCTCGCCCACCGGATCGTCGGCGACGCCGCGGTCGCCGAGGACGTGACCCAGGAGGCGTTCATCTCCGTCTGGCGCAGCGGCGCCCGTTTCGACGCCGCTCGCGGCAGCGTCCGCTCATGGACGCTGGGGATCGTTCGCAACCGGGCGATCGATGCGCTGCGCCGCACCTCCGGCTCCGCGCCGAAGCTCGACCTCGACGACGACGCCGTGCTCGAATCGCAGTCGGCGGGCGAGCTGACCGACTCGGAGGCGATCCGGCGGGAGACGTCGCGTAAGGTCCGCGGGGCCCTGCAGGAGCTGCCGCAGGAGCAGTCCGAGGTGATCGGGCTTGCCTACTTCGGTGGCTTCACCCACTCGGAGATCGCCGAGATGCTCGGGATGCCGCTGGGAACGGTGAAGGGACGGATGAGGCTGGGTTTGGAGAAGGTCCGGATCACGCTCGCGGAGCGGATGGGAATCGAGGGGCCATCGGAAGTGCTGCCGTGAGCGACGATCGAGCCGACTGCAACGACCTGCGCGACGACCTCGCCGCCTATGCGCTCGGCGCCCTGGGCGCCGACGACGCGGTGGTCCTCGAGCGTCATCTCGAGGGTTGTGAGTCGTGCAACGCGAGGCTGCGCTGGTTGAGCCCGGCGGTCGACCTGCTGCCGGCCACGGTCCAGCAGCGCACGCCGCCGCCGAGCCTGCGCGAGAACCTGATGACGACGGTGCGCGCCGAAGCGGCCGCCGCCGAGCCGGCGCGAGAGCCGGTGCCCGCCCGTGAGTCGTGGTGGGCCGGCTTCCGCGGCCTGATGCTGCGGCCGGCGACTGGGATGGCGGTGCTGATCCTGCTCGTGGTCGGCGTCGGCGCCGGCTACCTCCTGCGCGGGTCGGGCACGGCCGAGCCGACCACGGCGCTGGTCAAGGCCCAGCCGCTCAACAACGCGGTCCCGGTCTCGGCGACGCTCGAGCGCTCCGGTGACAGCG
>DATBPT010000006.1:0-14485 GCA_036561205.1 Solirubrobacterales bacterium | reverse complement strand
ACACTAGGTTGCATCACGCAACTTAACTCTGCTACGGTGCGTTTCGTGAAGCAACTCCCAGTCGACCGAGGAGGTCGCGCATGAGGCTCATCGACTTCGGACCGATCAACGTCACCGTCAGCAACGAGGAGATCCTCGCCGACCTTGCCTATCCCGCCGGTCAGGAGGAGGGGGGTCGATGATCTCGACCGAATCCGCCGCGGTCCACGCCGAGCGCTCTCCCGAGGCGACGCGCAGCCGCACCGTCACCTGGCAGGACCCGCTCGCGGTCGCGGCCGCCGGCGCCGAGCTCAAGGGGATCGACTACATGCGCCGGCTCGCCGCCGGCGAGCTGCCGCCGCCGCCGATCGCGGTCCTGTTGCGGATGCGGCCGGTCGAGGTCGAGCCCGGCCGCGCCCTCTTCGAGGGCGAGCCCGGGGAGGAGCACTACAACCCGATCGGCGTCGTCCACGGCGGCTACGCCGCGACGCTGCTCGATTCGGCGCTCGGTTGTGCCGTGCATACGACGCTCGACGCCGGAGAGGCCTACACCACGCTCAGCCTCGAGGTGAAGATGGTGCGCGCGATCACCGCCGAGACGCCCCTGGTCAGAGCCGAGGGCGAGGTGCTCTACCGCGGTCGCCGGCAGGCGACGGCGCAGGCGAAGCTCACCGACGCCGCGACGGGGAAGCTGCTCGCCCACGCGACCTCGACCTGCATGGTCATCGGCTCCTGAGCTCAGGGGGCCAGATCGAGCGCCAGCCGCAGCAGCAGGCGAACGCCGAACCCGGTCGCGCCCTTGCCGACGTACTCACGCCCGGTGTCCCAGGCGGTGCCCGCGATGTCGAGGTGGACCCAGGGCACGTCGTCGACGAACTCCTCCAGGAACGAGCCCGCGTAGATCGTCCCCGCCTTGCGCTTGGCGGCGGCGTTGGTGAGGTCGGCGACGGTGCCCCGGGTGAGCTGCTTGTACTCCGCGTGCAGCGGCAACCGCCAGGCGAGCTCGCCGCTCTCGGTCGCCGCCCGCTCGACCGTGGCCGCCCAGCCGTCGTCGTTGGAGATCAGGGCCGCGTAGGTCGAGCCGAGCGCGACCAGAACCGCGCCGGTGAGCGTCGCCAGATCGATCAGACGCTCGGCGCCGAGCTCGCGGACGCAGTAGGTGAGCGCGTCGGCGAGGATCAGGCGCCCCTCGGCGTCGGTGTTGTTGACCTCGACCGTCTTGCCGTTGAGCTGGGTGATGATGTCGCCGGGCTTGATCGCCGTGCCGCTGGGCATGTTCTCGGTCGCCGGGATCGCCGCGACCAGGTCGAGCTCGAGCCCGAGCTCGGCCACCGCGGCGAACGACTCGAGCACCGCGGCGCCGCCGGACATGTCCATCTTCATCTCCTGCATCCCGGCCGAGGGCTTGATCGAGATGCCGCCGCTGTCGAAGGTCACGGCCTTGCCGACCAGCCCGATGCGCGGTCCGGGCCCACCGCCCGCGTAGCGCAGCGCGATCAGCCGCGGCTCGGTGGCCGAGCCCTGGGAGACCGCGACCAGGCCGCCCATCCCCGCGGCGGCGATCGCCTCGCGGTCGAGGATCTCGACCTCGACCCTGTCGTCGCCGGCGGCGATCTCCTCCGCACGCTCGGCGAGCACCGCCGGGGTGAGCTCGTTCGAGGGCAGGTTCTGGAGCGTGCGCGCACGGTTGGCGGCCTCGGCGGCGACGCGGGCGATGTTCGCCGCGGCCTCGGCGGCGCCGACGTCGGCGGCGGTGGCGATCAGGACGAGGCGCTCGAGCGGCGCCGGCGCCGGGTCGTCGGCGTCGCGGGACCGATAGCGGTCGAAGCGGTAGGCGGCGAGGATCGTGCCCTCGACCAGGGCCGCGGCGCGTTCGCCGGGCTCGCCGCCGCTCGGCACCACCCAGGCGATCGAGGTCGCGTCGAGCCCGGCGGCGCGCTTGGCGGCGAGCGCGGCGGCGACCCGGAGGCGTTCGGCGTCGAGCTCGTCGAGCTTGCCGACCCCGACCACGAGCGCCCGCGCCGGCCGCTCGGGGTGCAGGAGGGCGAGCTTCTTGAACGCGGGCTTCGCGTCGGCGGCGCCCGCCGCGTCGGCGATCTCGGCGGGCAGCTCCCCATCCTCGGCGAGGGTGACGGCAAGGACGTCGGTGTCGACCTCAGCCGGCCCCGCCGATGTGACTTCGACCTTCAACGGCGGCGAGTCTATAACCGGCGGTTCGGGGCGCCCAGGTCGGTCCCTTGACTAGCATTGAGGGTGTTCCTTCGCGGCCCGCGCCGCCCCTAAGTCAGAGAGCAGAAAGGCTTCGATGTCCCAGACAGTCATCCTCGGCACCGCGCGCACCCCGTTCGGGAAGATGGGCGGGGCGTTCGCCTCCAAGGGCGCGCCCGAGCTCGGCGGCGATGCGATCGAAGCCGCGTTGGAGCGCGCCGGCGTCGGCGCCGACCAGGTCCAGCAGGTGATCTTCGGACAGGTCCTGCAGGCCGGCCAGGGGCAGATCCCCTCGCGCCAGGCACAGATCGAGGGCGGGATCCCGAAGGAGGTGCCCTCGGAGACGATCAACAAGGTCTGCGCCTCGGGCATGCGCACGATCGGCCTCGCCGACCAGGCGATCCGTGCCGGCGACCTGGAGCTCGGCGTCACCGGCGGCATGGAGTCGATGTCGAGCGCCCCGTACCTGCTCCCCGGCGCCCGCTTCGGTTTCCGCATGGGCGACGTCAAGGCGATCGACGCGATGACCCACGACGGGCTCACCAACCCGTTCACCGACAAGCAGATGATCAACGAGGCGAGCGAGGTCTCGAACGAGCTCGAGATCACCCGCCCGGACATGGACCGCTGGGCGGCGCGCTCGCACCAGCTGGCGGCCAAGGCGACCGACGAGGGCAGGCTCGCGGAGGAGATCGTCTCGGTGACGGTGAAGACCCGCAAGGCCGAAACCGTGGTCGAGGCCGACGAGGCGATCCGCCCCGACTCGACCGTCGAGTCGCTGGCGAAGCTGCCGGCGATCGGCGGCGACGGCGCCACGCACACCGCCGGCAACGCCCCCGGCGTCAACGACGGTGCGGCGGCCGTCGTCGTCGCCTCGGACGAGTGGGCGCAGGCCAACGGCCGCGAGCCGCTCGCCCGCGTGCTCGCCTACGGGACGGTCGCCGATGAGTTCGCCTACCTCGCGCGCACGCCCGCGAAGGCGGCTCAGCAGGCGCTTGACAAGCTCGGCAAGACGGCCGATGAAATCGACCTCTGGGAGATCAACGAGGCGTTCGCCTCCGTCGCCCTGAACTCGGTCCGGATGCTCGGCGTCGACGAGGAGAAGGTCAACGTCAACGGCGGCGCGATCGCGCTCGGCCACCCGATCGGCGCCTCCGGCGCGCGCATCGTCGGAGCGCTCGTGCACGAGCTCCGCCGCCGCGGCGGCGGGCTCGGCTGCGCGGCGATCTGCTCCGGCGGCGGCCAGGGCGACGCGATCATCCTCGAGGTCGCAGGGGACTAGCTTGCCGCGCGCGGCGGCGTTCTTCGACCTCGATCGGACCCTGATCTCGGGGTCCTCGGGGCTGCCCTGGGCCCGCGCTGCGACCAAGGCCGGGCTGATAAGCCGCCGCCAGATGGCCCGCTGGGGAGTCGACGCGATGCGCTTTCGCCTCCGCGGCTCGACCGACGAGGCGACCGCGAAGCTGCTCGGCGAGATCAAGCAGGTGTTTCAGGGGACCTCGGCGCGCCAGATCGCCCGCATGGCTCCCGAGGTCCTGGTCGGCGTGCTGCCGAGGATCTATCCCGAGATGCTGGAGGAGGTCTACGCGCACCAGGACGCCGGGCGCCCGACCTTCATCGTCTCCGCGGCGGGCGACGAGCTGGTCCAGCTGCTGGCGCGGATCCTCTACATGGACGGCGGCATCGGGACCAGCTACGAGATCGGCGAGGATGGCCTCTTCACCGGCGAGCTCGGCGGCACCTTCATGTACGGCGAGGGCAAGGTCGAGGCGATGCGGCGGTTCGCGACCGAGCACGAGATCGACCTGGCCGAGTCCTACGCCTACTCGGATTCCGCGTCCGACCTGCCGATGCTGCGTGCGGTCGGCCACCCGGTCGTCGTCAACCCGGACGAGAAACTGACCAGGATCGCCCGCGAGCATGGCTGGCGGGTGATGCGCTTCGAGCGCCTCGGCCGGCGACTGGCGCTCGCCGGCCTCAGCGCCCTGCTGCTCGGCGCCGGGTTGCTCGGGCGCCATAGGATCGGGCCATGGACGCCGAAGAGCTCGCGTTCGCCGGCCTTGCGCGCCAAGCGCAGCTGATCCGCTCGGGGGAGGTCTCGTCGCGGGAGCTGGTCGAGGTCTACCTCGAGCGGATCGAGCGACTCAACCCGGAGATAAACGCGCTCACCGAGGTGCTCGCCGAGCGTGCGCTCGCCGACGCCGCCGCCGCCGACGAGCGCCGGGCCGCGAACGGCGAGGCGCCGTTGCTCGGCGTACCGGTGGCGATCAAGGACAACGTCGACGTCGAGGGCGTCACGACCTGGTTCGGGACGAAGGCGTTCGAGGACAGGCCCGCGGCGGAGGACGGCGAGATCGTGCGCCGCCTGCGCCGCGCCGGCGCCGTCGTGCTCGCCAAGACGACCCTCTCCGAGCTGGCGATCTGTGCGTTCACCGAGACCCAAGGTTGGGGCAAGACGCGCAACCCCTGGGACACGAGCCGTTCGACCGGCGGCTCGAGCGGCGGCAGCGGCGCCGCCGTCGCCGCCGGCCTCGTCGGTGGCGCCTCGGCGACCGACGGTGGCGGCTCGATCCGAATCCCGGCCGCCTTCTGCGGCCTGGTCGGGCTCAAGCCCCAGCGCGGACGGGTACCGATGGGCCCGCACGACCACTGGAACAACCTCTCGGCGGCCGGTTGCGTCACCCGCACGGTCGCCGACAGCGCCCTCTACCTCGACGTGGTCACCGAGGGCGGTGGCGACCCCGGGGGCCCGGAGCCACCCGAGCAGCCCTACGTCGAGGCGGCGCGGACGGTGCCGGGCAAGCTCCGGATCGCGATCTCCCAGACGCCGGCGCGGGCGATCCTGCCGCCGGTGGTCACCGACGAGGTCAAGGCAGGGCTCGCCGAGACCGAGGAGCTGCTGCGCTCGCTCGGACATGACGTTCGCCGCCACGAGCCCAAGTTCGGGCTCATGGGCAGCAACTTCGTCCCCCGCTACCTCGGCGGTGCGCGCGACGACGTCGACGAGGTGCCCCACCCGGAGCGGCTCGAGGCGCGGACCCGCGGCTTCGGCCGGCTCGGCGGCGCATACCCGGCCGGCGCCGTGCGCCGGGCGACCCGGGCCGCCGCCGCCAACGCCGAGAAGATCAACCGCAGCTGGAGCGAGTTCGACGTCCTCGTCACCCCCAGCGTCGGCGAGACGGCGATCGAGATCGGCCGCTGGGAGGGCAGGGGTGCGCTGCGGACCGTGCTCGGGATGAGCCGCACCTTCTGCTTCACCCCGATCTGGAACCACACCGGGCAGCCCGCCGCCGCGATCCCGGCCGGCTTCACGGCCAAGGGCATGCCGCGGTCGGTGACCCTGGTCGGGCGCCCGAACCGCGAGCCGACGCTGATCTCGCTCGCGGCCCAGATCGAGGCGGAGCGGTGCTGGGCAGACCGCAGGCCGCCGGTTTCCTAGCCGGCGTCCGCGGCCAGCCGCTCGGCCAGCCACAGGTCCCAGAGCCAGCTCGCCCCCGCGTGTCCCTGCCGCCGCACGGTGGTCGCCTCGCGCTCGTACGAGACCGAGACCCCCTCCCAGACACGCTCGTCGCCGCGGCCCGCGTAGGCGAGGATCTCCTCGCCGGGCAGTGCCGGCGGCTCGGGCGCATCGTTGACGCGGGTCACCGATCCCTTGGGCCCGATCGAGACCGAGACCCGGCGACCGTGGCGCTCGCCGGCCAGCGTCGCGCCGTTCTGACTCAGCCCGAGCGGGGTCAGCACCGCCCGCGAGGCCGCGTTCGCGCGCCGGAGCACGAACGGCACCGCCAGCGCCCAAACCACGACGACCACGACGATCGCGTACAGCGTCGTCCGGGAGCTGCCGACCTCGAGGCCCTCCTGGACGATCGCCGCCAGTCCGAGAACCGTGACCAGGGCTCCGAGCCCGATGTAGACGCGGGCGACGCGCCGCATGCCGCCAATTGCGCGGGCGCTGCGCGCCGCCATCGTCGGCTCGAGCGAGAGCTCGGCCAGCAGAGCGTCGAGCTCGGGATCGCTGCGCGGACGCGTTTGCCACAGGGCGACGCCGAAGACGACGGAGAAGAAGGCGGCCGCGCCGCCGGCGAAGGCGAGCAGCACGGGCCCGCCGTCGGCGGGGTCGTCGTTGACGATCGCGACGAGCACCGTGACGCCGACCCAGAGCGCGATTCCGATCACGCAGAACGCCATCCATGCACGGCTCGCCGAGCGCGACATCGGGCGAATCTATCTGCGCCCCGCCCGCATCTAAACTTGGCCCATGGCGATCGAGTCCGAGGCGCGTCGGCGCGCCCACCAGTGGCGGGATGAGGTCTACTCGCGCAGTCCGGAGCGCGAGGCCCTGTTCGAGACCCTCTCGGGCCACCCGATCGAGCCGCTGTACACCCAGGAGGAGTTGCCCGGCTTCGACCCCGACCTGAAGCTCGGCCATCCCGGCGAGTTCCCGTTCACCCGCGGCATCTACCCGTCGATGTACCGCGGGCGCCTGTGGACGATGCGCCAGTTCGCCGGCTTCGGCACGGTCGAGGAGACCAACGAGCGATTCCGCTACCTGCTCGACCATGGCCAGCACGGCCTCTCGACCGCCTTCGACATGCCGACCCTGATGGGCCTCGACTCAGACCACGGCCGCTCGCTCGGCGAGGTCGGCGTCGAGGGCGTGGCGCTCGACACGGTCGACGACATGGCGACCCTGTTCGACGGCATCCCGCTCGACCAGGTGACCGTCTCGATGACGATCAACGCCCCGGCGGCGATCCTGCTCGCCTTCTACGTGGTTGCGGCGGAGGAGAACGGGATCCCGGCCGAGCGGCTCGGGGGCACGATCCAGACCGACATCCTGAAGGAGTACATCGCCCAGAAGGAATGGTGCTTTCCGATCGAGCCGGCGATCGGGCTGGTCACCGACATGGTCGAATGGTGCGCCACCGAGATGCCGCGCTGGCACCCGATCTCGATCTCCGGGTACCACATCCGCGAGGCCGGCTCGACCGCGCAGCAGGAGCTCGCCTTCACGCTCAAGGACGGCTTCACCTACGTCGAGCGGGCGATCGAGCGCGGTCTCGACGTGGACTCGTTCGCGCCCCGGCTGAGCTTCTTCTTCAACGCCCACATCGACTTCTTCGAGGAGATCGCCAAGTACCGCGCGGCGCGGCGGATCTGGGCGCGGGAGATGCGCGACACCTACGGTGCCCGCGACGAGCGCTCGCAGATGATGCGCTTCCACACGCAGACGGCCGGCGTCTCGCTGACCGCGCAGCAGCCGCTGCTGAACATAGTCCGGACGACGATCGAGGCGCTCGCCGGGGTGCTCGGCGGGACCCAGTCGTTGCACACGAACTCCTATGACGAGGCGCTCGCGCTGCCGACGGCCGAGGCGGTGCGGGTCGCGCTTCGCACACAGCAGGTGATCGCCCACGAATCCGGGGTCACCAACACCGCCGACCCGCTCGGCGGGGGCTACTTCATCGAGCGGCTCACCGACGAGATGGAGGCGGCCGCCTACGAGTACTTCGACCGCATCGACGAGCTCGGTGGCATGGTCGAGGCGATCAACGCCGGCTTTCCCCAGCGCGAGATCGCCGACGCCGCCTTCCGCTACCAGCGCGAGGTCGATTCGAAGCAGCGGATCGTCGTCGGCGTCAACGACTACCGGCTCGAGGGCGAGGAGGAGATCGAGATCCACCGCCCCGACCCCGAGGCCGAGCGGCGCCAGCGCGACCGGCTCGAGCGGACCAAGTCGGCTCGCGATCAGGGACAGGTCGACGCGGCCCTGGCGGCGATCGGCGAGGCGGCGGCCGCCGGCGAGAACCTGATGCCGAGGTTCATCGACGCGGCCCGCGTGCGAGTCTCCGAGGGCGAGATCGTCGCCGCGCTGCAGGCGGTCTACGGGACCTACACCGAGCATCCCCAGTTCTAGTGACGCTGATCCTGGTGGCCGACGATGACGCCGACGTGCGGGAGCTGGTCGTCTTCCGCCTCACCCGGGCGGGCTACGAGGTGATCACGGCGGGCGACGGGGAGGAGGCGCTGAGGCTGGCGCTCGAGCGCCGGCCCGACGTCTGCGTGATCGACGTGATGATGCCGAAGCTCGACGGCTACGAGCTCACGGAACGCCTTCGTGCCTCCGAGGAGCTCGCCGGCGCCGCGATCATGCTGCTGACCGCGAGCGTCGAGGAGGCGTCGGTCGATCGCGGCTTCGCCGCCGGCGCCGACGACTACATCAAGAAGCCGTTCTCGCCCGCCGAGCTGGTCGAGCGAATCTCGACCGTCCTCGAACGGCGCTAGCTCGTCTACCCTGCGGCCGGTGACCGACAACCGCAAGATCCGCGTGGTCGTGGCCAAGCCCGGCCTCGATGGCCACGACCGGGGCGCGAAGATCATCGCTCGCGCCCTCCGGGATGCCGGCATGGAGGTGATCTACACCGGCCTTCATCAGACGCCCGAGCAGATCGCCGCGACGGTCGTCCAGGAGGATGCCGACGCGATCGGGCTCTCGATCCTCTCGGGCGCCCATATGACCCTCGTGCCCCGGGTCCTCGACCTGCTCCGCGACCAGGACGCCGCCGACGTCGTGGTCACGGTCGGCGGCACGATCCCGGCCGACGACGTCGGCGAGCTGAAGCAGCTCGGCGTCGCCGAGGTGTTCACCCCGGGTGCGTCCACCGACGAGATCGTCGAGTTCATCCAGGGGGCCGTCGCTGCGCGCGCCTAGGCACGACCCGACTACGGGGTATTGATCCCGATCACCTGGATCGCGGCGTCGTCCTTGGAGATGTCGCCGCTGAGCTCGGTGCACCGCAGTTCCGCGGTGTGGCTCCCGGCGGGAAGCGTGCGGGCGAAGGTGACCGCGACCGTGCCCTGGTTCAGGGCGCCGACGTCGTCGAGATCGAGCTCGTAGAAGGCGCTCGAGGTTCCATCGATCGCGATCATGCACTGTCCGCGGTTGCCGTCGCCGCTGACGTTGCCGTCGAGCTCGGCGGAGCCCGTCGCCAGCACCTGCCCGGGGGCCGAGGTGGTGATCGTCGCCGATGCGACCGTGGTGAAGCCGAGCCCGAGGCTGACCACGGCGGAGTTCTGGTCGAACCCGGACGACGGGGCAAGCGCTGCCGCCGACTTGCCGCCGACGGTATCGGCTGCGGCCGCATGCGCCACCGAGAGGCCCGGCGCCTTCTTGGCGATCTCCTTGTCGGCGATCGACCTGACCTTCGACTTGGTGATCTTGTCGAGCCCCGATGTGCTGGCGATCGCAGACCCGACGACGGCGAATGCGAGGGCGACGACGGCGATAACGATCGCCGGCGACGGCCGCTGACGCATGGCGAGGCTCATCTGCGGGCACCCTAGGCCATGCGACCTCGTATCTCAACGCACCAGATCCCGATTGACTGGTCAGTCAAACGCCCGCCGTCCGGTAACATGCCCGCCGCTCATCCCTGAAGGAGGACCCGACTTGAAGATTTGCTGTCTCGTCAAGGAGGTCCCGGACGCCGCTGTGCAAAAGCGGATCGATCCGGGCACGAAGCGGCTCGACCGCTCCGGCGAGAAGAACCTCAACCCGTTCGATACCCACGGCATCGAGGCGGCGATGCAGATCCGCGAGGGCGGCAACGCCGAGGTGGACGAGATCGTCGCCGTGACCATGGGCCCCGAGACCGCCGCGCGCGCCCTGCACAAGGCGGTCGCGCTCGGCGCCGATCGCTCGGTCCACCTGACCGACTCGGCGCTCGAGGGCTCCGACGTCTGCGCAACCGGCTACGCGCTCGCCAAGGTGCTCGAGTCCGAGCAGCCGGACCTGGTCCTGCTCGGCCAGCAGTCCGATGACGGCGAGTGCTACACGATCGGCGCCGTGGTAGCCGACCACCTGAAGATGCCCTCGCTGACCCAGGTGATCAAGATCGAGATCGAGGACGGCAAGCTCGTCTGCGAGCGCCAGGCCGAGTACGGCTACGACACGGTCGAGATCGACCTGCCGGCCGTGATCTCGGTCGGCGATGCGATCAACGAGCCCCGCTACCCGTCGCTGAAGGCGATCATGGGAGCGAAGAAGAAGCCGCTCGACACCAAGGCCACCGGCGACGTCGGCATCGACGCCGCGCAGGTCGGCGAGGGCGGCTCGAAGACGCAGGTCCTGGAGATCAACCCGCCGCCCGCGAAGGAGTCCGGCGAGATCATCGAGGACGAGGACACCAACGAGACGGTCGAAAAGATCGTCGCCTGGCTGGACGAAAGGAAGCTGATCTAGATGGGTGGGATTCTCGTTTACGCCCTGCACGACGACGAGGGCAACTTCAACAAGAACTCGCTCGGCGCGATCTCCGAGGCCGCGAGACTCGCCGAGCAGCTCGGCAGCGAGGCTGCCGCGGTCGTCGTCGGCGAGGTCTCCGACGACGCCGCCGCCGGCCTCGGCGCCCATGGCGCCAAGCGCGTCTTTCGCGCCAAGTCTGCCCCTGAGGGCCTCGCGCAGCCGATCGTCGACGTCATGGCGTCCGTCATTTCCGACGAGGGCTTCTCATACGCCCTCTTCGGTGGTGGCCTGCTCGGGTTCGAGATCGGCGCCGGGCTCACGGCGCGCCTCAACGCCGGCGTGACGATGGAGGTGACCGCGGTCAAGGTCGCCGACGGCAAGCTCGTCTCCGAGCGCCCGGTGCTTCAGGACTCGGCGATCGTCGACGTCGGCTACGTCGGCGAGCCCGGGATCATCATCGGCCGCCTGAACGCGTTCTCGGAGAACGATGGCTCGGGCGGCGCCGCCGAGGTCGTCGACGTCGAGGTCGAGCTCTCCGAGTGGTCGACGAGGGCGCGCATGCGCCAGCGCGGCGAGCAGCGCGGTGCCGACGTCAACATCGAGGACGCCGAGATCCTCGTCGGCGGCGGCCGCGGCCTGGGCGAGAAGGACAACTTCAAGCTCGCCGAGCAGCTCGCCGACGCGATGGGCGGCGCGGTGGCCGCGACCCGTGCGGTCGTCGACGCCGGCTGGTACCCCTACGCGGCGCAGATCGGGCAGACCGGCAAGACGGTGGCGCCGAAGCTGTACCTGGCCGCAGGGATCTCCGGCGCGATCCAGCACAAGGTCGGGATGCAGAACTCCGAGAACATCCTCGCGATCAACAAGGACCCGAACGCGCCGATCTTCGAGTTCTGCGACCTCGGCGTGGTCGGCGACCTGCACAAGATCATCCCGAAGCTGACCGAGGCCGTGAAGGCCAAGAAGGGCGGCTGAGCGCCAGATGACACCCCCCGCGTCAGCGGTGGTGCCGGAGGCCTACCCCCCGGCGTTCGACGAGCACGAGCTGATCGTGCCGCCGACCGACCCCGAGGACGAGCGGATCGAGGTCGGCGTCGCGATCGTCGGCGGCGGGCCCGCCGGCCTCGCCTGCGCCAACCGGCTGCTCGACCTGCTCGCCGGCGAGCCCGAGCTGATGGAGAAGCTCGGCGAGGTCCCGGTGGCCGTGATCGAGAAGGGCAAGGCCTGCGGCGCCCACACGCTGAGCGGCGCCAACATGGTGCCCTCGGCGATGCGCGAGCTGTTCCCGGACCTCGATCCCGCCGACTGGCCCTTCGCCTATCAGGAGGTGACCAAGGACGCGGTCTACCTGCTGACCAAGAGCTCGGCGCTGCCGTTGAAGCCGATGCCGCCGAACTTCCGCAACCACGGCAACTACGTGATCTCGGTGGCGAAACTGTCGCGGTTTCTCGCCGAGCAGGCGGAGGAGAAGGGCGCCTACATCCTCACCGAGACGGTCGCCGACCGGCTCCTGGTCGAGGACCGAATCGTGCGCGGGATCCGTTCCGGCGATCGCGGCCGGGGCAAGGACGGCGAGCCGCTCGGCAACTTCGAGCCCGGCTCCGACGTGGCCGCGAAGATGACCGTGCTCGCCGAGGGCACGCTCGGCCACCTGACCCAGGGGGCGCTCGACTACTTCGAGCTCCACGGCACCCTCCCGGTGCGATGGGAGCTCGGCGTGAAGGAGGTCTGGGAGGTCAGCAAACCGCTCGACCGGGTGATCCACACGATGGGATGGCCGCTTCGCAAGCGGGCGAAATGGAACGAGTTCGGCGGCAGCTTCATCTATCCGATGGGCGAGGACAAGATCGCGATCGGGCTTGTAATCGGGCTCGACTACACCGACTCGACCCTCTCCTGCCACGACCTGCTTCAGGAGCTGAAGACGCACCCGTTCGTCGCCAAGCTGCTCTTCAACGGCAAGCGGGTCGCATGGGGCGCGAAGACGATCCCCTCCGGCGGCTACTACTCGATGCCGCGCAGCCTCAGCGTGCCGGGAATGGCGATCGCGGGCGACGCGGCGAACATGGTCAACGTGCCGACGCTAAAGGGCATCCACTACTCGATGTACGCCGGCATGTATGCGGCCGAGGCGATCTTCGAGGCGCTGAAAAAGGACTCGGTCAACCTCGACGCCTACGACGAGCGAGTGCGCAAGTCCCAGATCGACAACGACCTGTTCGAGTCGCGCAACATGCGGGCGCCGTTCTCGAAGGGTTTCTTCCTCGGTGGCGCGATCGCCAGCGCGATGACGGTGACCAAGGGCCTCTTCCCAGGCGGCAAGTGGAAGTACGAGCCCGACACCGAGATCCCGATGGCCGACGGCGGCGCCGACAAGCACTACCCGAAGCCCGACGGCAAGCTCACCTTCAACAAGCTCGACTCGGTCTTCCTCTCCGGCAACGCGACCCGCGATGACGCCCCCAACCACGTCAAGATCCAGACCCATGTCCCGCGGGAGCTGGCGAAGACGTGGGTCAACCTCTGCCCGGCGCAGGTCTATGAGATCCCCGACGACCAGCTCGAGAGCGGCGCCGCCGAGGTCGACGTGCACGTGACCGCCTCGAACTGCGTCCAATGCGGCGCGATCAACGCCAAGGGCGGGCGCCTGACGATGCCCGAAGGCGGCGACGGGCCGCTCTACCAGGAGGTCTGACCGTCAGCAAGCTCCGCCGCACGCTCGGCTCGCGGTGGCACCTTGCGCTCGAGGTCCTGCCGGCGGTCGCCGTGGTCGCCCTGGCGAAGACGCTGGTGACCGAGCTCGGTGCCGAGAGCATCGAGCTCAACCCGCTCTACACCGGGCTCGTCGCCGGCAACATCTTCCTGCTCGGGTTCCTGCTCGCCGGCACTCTGTCCGACTACAAGGAGAGCGAGAAGCTGCCGGTCGAGCTTGCCGCCAGCCTCGACTCGATCGCCGACGAGCTGCGGATCATCGACAGCGCGACCGCCGCTCCGGAAGCCAAGGTGGCGCTGCAACACGTCGCCGGAATCGTCCGTTCGACGCTCGAGTGGATCTACGGCAACCTGCCCTTCGAGTCCGTCCTGGGGCGGGTCGAGGGCCTCAACGACCACTTCCACGCGGTCGAGCCGCACACCCAGGCGACGTACGTCAACCGGATCAAGGGCGAGCAGAACGCCTCGCGGCGGATGCTGCTGCGGATCTACTCGATCCACGAGACATCCTTCGTCGTCGCCGGATTCATGGTCGCCGCGCTCACCTCCGGGCTGCTGATCACGGTGCTCCTGTTCATCGACGTCGGTGCGCTGCCGACCGACATGATCCTGCTCTGCACGCTCACCTTCCTGCTCGGTTACGTGCTGCTGCTGATCCGCGACCTCGACGACCCGTTCGAGTATTCGTCGGCGGGCGAGCGCGCCGGCTCGGTCGAGGCGTCGCTGGATCCGCTCGTCCGCCTGGCCGATCGCCTGCCGGAACCCGTTGACTGAGGAACGATCCTCGGACGGCGTCAGCGTGGTCCTGCGGGACGAGCTGACCGTCGTCGTGCGCCCGATCGAGTCCGGCGACAAGGCGGCGCTGACGGCGGCCTTCGGGCGGCTCAGCGAGCAGTCGCGTTATCAGCGCTTCATGACCGCGATCTCCGAGCTCTCCGATTCGCAGCTTCGCTACCTGACCGAGGTCGACCATCACGACCATGAGGCGCTGATCGCCTTCGAGCCGCGCAGCGGCGACAGCGTCGGCGTCGCGCGCTTCGTCCGCCTCGAGGACGGCACCAGCGCCGAGGCGGCGGTGACCGTGATCGACGATTGGCAGGGGCACGGCCTCGGCACCGCGCTCTGCCAGCTGCTCGCCGAGCGGGCCCGCGACGAGGGGATCGAGCGGTTCACCGCTCTGCTACTGGCATCGAACGACCGGATGCAGGACGTGCTCGCCTCGCTCGGCCCCGCCCAGGTGATCTCGCGCGACGCGGGCACGATCGAGATCGAGGTCGCGATCCCCGAGCGCGGGATCGGCGATCACATGGCCGGCGTCCTGCGGGTTCTGGCGGGCGGCGC
>DATBPT010000005.1:0-3291 GCA_036561205.1 Solirubrobacterales bacterium | reverse complement strand
GCTCCAGCTGGTACCTGGACCGCAACGGACTCAACACCTCGCTCTGGCCCGACTTCAGCTTCAAGTTCGCCCGCGCGCTGCGGCGCTTCGACCCGGCCGAGCACGTCCTCGCGCCGTCCCCACGGCGGGTCAGCGTCCCGGTCAGCGGCTGACGCGCTGGCGCTCGGCCCTGCGGTGGCGGGCAAGCCCGAGCAACGGGTAGACGAGAACCGAGATCATCCCGGCGCCGATCAGCGAGACGGCCACCTCGGTGCGCATCGTGTGCGTGTCGAGGCCGATCTGCGTGATCGCCACCAGCAGGGGCAGGGCGGCGGCCGAGAACAGCGCCAGCGAGATCCGCTCGCCCGCGGGCAGCTGGTCGCGGTAGAGCAGGACCGCGGGAAGCCCGCGGGTGAGCAGGAAGAGGAGCGCGAACCCGGGCACGAGCGCCAGTGAAGCGGCGTTGGAGAAGAGCGCGTCGAGGTCGTAGTCCATCCCCGTGGCGATGAAGAAGATGGGGATCAGGAAGCCGAAGCCGACCGCGTCGAGCTTGCCGAGGAACTCGTGCGCCTCGGTGCCGCGGATGACGATCCCGACGACGATCCCGGCGGCGAAGGCTCCGAGGATGACGTCGAGGCCGAACTCCGAGGCGAGCGCGGCGAGCGCCACGATCAGCAGCACCGAGAGCCGTACGGCGAGCTGGCCGCTGGTGCCCATCGTCGTCTCCAGCAGGCGCACCACGCGAGCCGGACGGGCGCGCAGCGCGAACAGCGTCGCGACGACGACGATCACGGCGAAGACGAAGAGCAGCAGCGCCCGCAACGGCTCGTCCGCGTCGAAGGCGAGGATCACCGAGACGACGACGATCGGCCCGAACTCGCCCGCCGCCCCGGCGCCGACGACGAA
This sequence comes from Solirubrobacterales bacterium, assembly GCA_036561205.1. GTDB lineage: Bacteria > Actinomycetota > Thermoleophilia > Solirubrobacterales > 70-9 > WHSW01. Next base: position 2,406 of record DATBPT010000005.1, on the reverse strand, counting down.
GTTGCCGAACCGCTGATCGAGGATCCCGGCGTCGCGCAGGATCGGCATCAGGGTCCCGAGCGTGGTCGTGCTCAGCGCCAGGCCGACCAGGATCGTCGCGTGGATGACCCCGGTCAGGTACAGCGCCAGGGCGATCAGGAGGCCGAGCACGAGCGAGATCGCCCAGCCGGCGACGCCGGCGCGCGCGGGAGCGCCGCGGATGCGCTCGAAGTCGATCTCGATCCCGGCGAGGAAGAAGAGGAAGGCGAGGCCGAAGGTCGAGAGCGCCTCGATGAAGGCGTCGGTCTCGGCGAGGCCGAAGACGTGGGGGCCAACCAGGATGCCGAGGAAGATCTCGGCGACGACGATCGGCACCTTCACCCGCCTCGAGAGGTCGGCGAGCACCGGCGCGAGGACGGCGACGGTGGCGACGATGAGGATGTCGACCTGATCGAAGTCCATCGGGCGCGAGCCTATTCGCCGCTGGCGGCGCGATCCGCGAGGGCCGTTCTAGAATCGCCGCTCGATCTACGAGGGGACACGATGGAGGTAGGAATGAAGGCAGGAATCAGGATCGGCGCGGCGCTCGGCTGCGCCCTCGCGGTCTTCGCGATCGCGGCGATCCCGGCGGGGGCGAAGCAGGCCCAGGCCGGCGGCACGAGCGGCAAGTCGGCGTGCACGCTGAGCACCAGCGAGCAGCGCCACCTCGGCGCCTCCTACGTCTACACGCTCAAGGTCACCAACCTGAGTTGCGAGAAGGGCAAGCGACTGGTGCTCAAGTACCACGAGTGCCGCCATGCCAACGGTGGCGCCGACGGCACCTGCAACTCGGTCAAGGGCTACAGCTGCAACGAGAAGATCCTCGACCAGGCGCCGACGCAGTTCAGCGCCAAGGCGAAATGCGAGAAGGGCTCCAAGGCCTTCAAGCAGACGTTCGGCGAGAACACCTGAGCCCGGCCGGATGACCGACGCTCTGGTCCGCGGCGCTATGGTCGGTGCGTGAACGACACCGACCTGCGTGGCCGAATCGAGGCGATGGTCGCCGAGGAGCAGCAGTTGCTCGAGGGCGGCGAGGGGCAGGGGCCCGACGCACAGCGCCACGCCCGCCTCGCCGAGCTGAAGATCGAGCTCGATCGTGCCTGGGACCTGCTTCGCCAGCGCGAGGCGCGGGAGGAGTTCGGACTCGATCCCGACGCCGCCTCGGCTCGCGACGCCGACACGGTCGAGGGCTACGAGCAGTAGCTCTGTTCCGGGGTCACTAGCGGTTGAAGTCCTCGTCGATGTGGTCGAGGACGAGATCGGCGGCGATCGCCGAGCCGGCCGGGTTCAGGTGGATGCCGTCGGACTCGCGCACGATCGTCTCCCGGCCGTCGACGTCGATCGCGTCCGAATAACGCTCGCCCGGAGTGAACACGGGGACCGTGTCGACGACCCGGACCTGACTCGCCCACGGCTGGGCGGCGACGCGGATCGCCGCGTTGACCATCTTGCTCACCCGCGCGGCGTCTGGATCGCGGGGGGTCATCACGGTCAGCCAGTAGACCTTGGCGGCCCCGTCCTGGCGGTAGGTGTCGATCACCTGGCGCACGCGGTTGGCGTAGATCGCCGCGTAATCGGGTCCGCAGCACTGGACCTCCTTGCCGTCGGGCCCGGGCATCCCGTAGCCCTCGTTGGCGCCGATGAAGACGACGACCGCGTCCGGGTGGTCCGCGGCCACCTGGCCGGTCGAGAGCCGGCCCCAGTCGATCAGGTCGGAGTTCGAGATCCCGGTGCCGAGGTGGGGATCGCGGATCACGTCGACCCCCTGCGGCACCAGCCGGCGCGCGAGCTCGGTGTCGAGCGGAGTCGAGAGCGAGTCCCCGGTGACCAGCAGCGTGCCCAGATCCTGCTTCGGCGGCGCCGGCTCCCCGATCGCCGCCGGGTCGAAGGCGTCGGCGGTGACCGGCGGCACCCCGGCGGCCGCCGCCGGCGCGGTGCCCTGGTCGAAGCCGCCGGCGGTCAGCTCCTGGTCGGGCGAGAGGCCGCCCGTGAGCGCGTGCTGGGCCTCGTCGAGGGGCAGCCGGTCGCTGACCCACTCGGTCGGCTCGCCGACCGCGGCGACGATGTCGTGGCCGATCCCGGCGTCGATCTGCGCGGTCGCGTCGCCGATCGAGCCGCCCGAGAAGAGGATCAGCAGCAGCGCGACCAGGGCGACGGCGCCGACCGCGTCGCGGGCGCTGTAGCTGCGCTGCCCGTGGCGCTCGAAGCGGCTCATCTCGCTGTCGTCTCTGTGCTGAGTGCTCACGGGATCAGAACTGAAAATAGATGAAGGGCGGTACGCCCTGGCTTGGCACGGTCGCGCCGACGAGCAGGATCACGGCGGCGAGGCCGACGGCGAGCGCCACCGGGCGCAGGCGCTCGATCCGCAGCTGCAGGCGCTCGCGCGGC
>DATBPT010000004.1:0-2875 GCA_036561205.1 Solirubrobacterales bacterium | reverse complement strand
AACCGCGGGCAGGTGATCCCAGGGGATCTCGACGTCGTAGAGCAGGCGCCCGATTGCCGGAACCACGACCAGCATCAGTCCCGAGATCACGATCGCGTTGCCGATCCTGCCCGCGAAGAACACCCAGCTCGGGAGCGGCGTCCCCCGGCCGCGCTTGAGGATCCCGTTCTCGCGATCGACCGTGAGCCGGATGGCGACGCTCTGCAGGGTCGCCGAGACCACGGCGAGCGTCAAGATCGCGGGCACGTAATAGGTCGTCGTCCTCAGGCCCAGCTGCTCGAGCGTGTCGTCGCCGAAGATCTCCTCGAAGATGAAGAGGAACATCAGCGGCAGCGCGACGGTGAAGAAGACCGCACCGGGGTTGCGCCAGAAGGACCGCTGGTCGTAGCGGAACTGGTGCAGCGCGAGCGCCGCGGAGCTCATTCGCCGGCCCCCGCCTCGCCGCCGTTGGCGCCTGTGAGCTCGAGATAGATGTCCTCGAGGCTCGGGCGGTGGACCTCGAGACCGTCGAGGTCGACCGAGCGCTCGAGCGCCCACCCGGTAAGCCGGTTGAGGACCTCGACCGGGTTCTGGGTCGACAGGGTCAGCTCCCCGTCGCCACCCGGCCCGGCCTCGACCGCCACCGGCAGCTCAGCCGGTTCGAGGCCGGCCGGCAAACGGAAGCTGATCGTTGCCGGCCGCGTCTCGCGGTCGCCGAGTTGGTCCGGCCGGCCCTCGGCGACGATCTGCCCCCGGGCGATGATCGCGACGCGGTCGGCGAGCCTCTGGGCCTCATCCATGTAGTGGGTGGTGAGGAAGACCGTCTTGCCGAGATCGCGCAGGCCCTCGATCACTTCCCACGCCTGGCGTCTGGCCGACGGATCGAAGCCGGTGGTCGGCTCGTCGAGAAAGAGCAGGTCGGGATCGCCGATCAGGGCGACGCCGACGTCGAGGCGGCGAAGCTGGCCTCCTGAGAGCCGGCCGGCGCGCGTCTCGGCCTTCTCGCCGAGGCCGACGTGCGCCACGGTCTCCGCAACCCCGAGCGGCTCGCGGTAGTAGCCGGCGTAGAGCTCGAGCGTCTCGCGCACCGTGAGCTCGGGCCGCATCCGGCACTGTTGCAAGACGATGCCGATCCGCTCGCGCCATTCGCGGTCGGGCGCGGACGGGTCCTGGCCGAGCACCGAGACCTCGCCGGCGCTGCGCTCGCGATAGCCCTCGAGGATCTCGGTCGTCGTCGTCTTGCCGGCGCCGTTTGGTCCGAGGAAGGCGAACACCTCCCCGGGCTCGACCTCCAGGTCGAGGCCTCGGACCGCCTCGAAGTCGTCGTAGGACTTGCGCAGGCCCGAGACCGAGATCACAGGCTCGCTCACGCCTCGATTGTATGGCCGCGTGGCCCGCCAACCGGCTCGTCGTCCGCGTGGCGCCGGTAGCCTGGGCCGCGGAGATTGGGTTGAGGGTCGTCGTCTGTCTTCACGAGCGTCATCTCGGCGGGGCAACACGCTCGGTCGAGCGGATCGTGCCTCTGCTGAGCGAGTTCGGGTGGGAGTTCAGCTTCTGGGCGCCGAAGCCCAGTGACCTCTACGACGAGTTCAAATCCCGCGGGTGGGACGTCGACGGGGCGCCGCGGGCGTTCGAGTACAGCCTCCGGGCGCTTCGACTGCCGCCGGGAATCGGGCCGCGGGTTCGAGCCGCCCCCGACTACGTCCGCCGCTACCGCCGCTTCCTCAGCGAAAGGCGGCCCGCGATCGTGCACGCGAACTCGGTCCTGACGATGGCCGAGGCGCTGCTCGCCCGCCGGCGGGGAATCCCGACGATGCTCCACGTCCACGAGATGCTTCCCCGCGACCTGCGCGGGCGGATGCTTCGCCGGGCCGCCTGGACGCGGCTCGACCAGGTGGTCGCGGTCTCGCGGCCCTCCGCATCGAGGCTCGCCTGGCGCGGGCGGACGCCGCGAATCGTCTACGAGTCGACGCCGGTGCCGAGCGAGCGGGTCGCGATCCGATCCGATCCGCGGCCATTCACGGTTGGCACCGTGGCCGTGGTCTCGACGCGCAAGGGCAGCGACCTGTTCGTCGACGCCGCCAGCCGCCTGCTCGCCAATGGAAACGGCCGCTTTCAGTTCGAGATGGTCGGCGACGCTCACGACGCGATCGAGCGCGACTGGGCCAGGCAGCTACTCGCGCGGGCGCGGGCCGCCGGGGTCAAGCACGTACCCACGACCGATGTGTTCGAGCGCCTCCGCGAGTGGGATGCCTTCGTTCTGCCTTCTCGTTCCGACCCGTTCCCGATCTCGATGCTGGAGGCGATGGCAAGCGGCTTGCCGGTTGTCGGCTCGCGCCGCGATGGGATCGCCGAGCAGATCGCCGCCGGGACCGGGCTGCTGGTCGAGCCGGAGGATCCGAGCGCCCTCGCCGACGCGATTTCCTGGTGCGCGACGCAACCGCCCGAAACCCGCGACCGGCTGGGCGCCGCGGCTCGCGAGCGGGTCACGTCGGCGTTCACGCATGAGCATCAGGCGGCCGCTCTGCACACGGCCTACGAGGCAACGCTCGCCGCGGCCGCAAGCCGCTGAGGGCTAGCCGAGCTCGACGTCGCGGTGCACGACCCGCGGCGAGACATCGTCTCGGGCCGCGATGTGACGGGCAACCCGGTCGGCGACCGTGACCGAGCGATGTCGCCCACCGGTGCAGCCGATCGCGATCGTCAGGTGCGTCTTGCCCTCGGCGACGTAGGCGGGCAGTAGGAAGTCGAGCAGCGGCAGCAGCCGCCGGTAGTACTCGCTCGCAAGCTCGCCCGCCTCGACGTAGTCGACCACCGCCGGATCGCGGCCGGTCAGCGGCCGCAGATCCTCGCGGTAGTGGGGATTGGGAAGGAAGCGCACGTCGAAGACGAGGTC
>DATBPT010000003.1:0-8878 GCA_036561205.1 Solirubrobacterales bacterium | reverse complement strand
TCAGCCAAACGAAAACCCCGCTGTTGCGGGGCTTCTTCGATGCCGGAGGAGGGACTCGAACCCCCGACACGCGGATTATGATTCCGCTGCTCTAACCAGCTGAGCTACTCCGGCGGGGGCCGAATCGTAGCGGCGGTGGGGGCCGCCAACCGGGCCGTTTTCGCGCGCCTGTGCCAAGGCGGTGTCAAGGCTCGCTACGTTTGCGCGGTGAGTGGCGACCTCGAACGAGCCGTGGCCGCTGTGGTCCGCGACTGCCTCGGCGTCCGCGAGGGCGAAGAGGTGCTGGTGGTCGCCAACCCGGCGACGATCGGGCTCGGCGAGCGCCTTCGGGGAGAGGCGGGGCGCCTCGGTGCCGACGGCGTCCTGGCGCTGATCACCGAGCGCGCGGAGTCGGGTACCGAGCCACCGCGCTCGGTCGCCGCCGCGATGGCGGCCGCCGACGTCGTCATCTGCCCGACCGTGCAGTCGCTCTCGCACACGGCGGCGCGCCGGTCCGCCACCGAGGCGGGGGTGCGGATCGCGACCATGCCCGGGGTGACCGAGGAGATGCTCGCCCGGGTGATGTCCGCCGACATGGAGGGCCTGCGCCGCAGGGGGGCGGCGATCGCCGAGATCCTGACCGCCGGCGAGGAGGCTCGGATCACCTGCGAGCGGGGCTCCGACCTGCGGCTCGGGCTCGGCGCGCGCCAGGGGATCGCCGACGCGGGCGACCTCACCGCGCCCGGCGCCTTCGGCAACCTCCCGTGTGGCGAGGGCTTCATCGCCCCGATCGAGGGCAGCGCGGAAGGAACGCTGATCGTCGACGGAACGATTACCTCGATCGGGCGGATCTCCGAGCCGGTGACCCTGAGCGTGGAGGCGGGGCACCTGGTCGCGGCCAGCGGTGATCAGGGCGGGCTGCTGCTCGAGCTTCTCCGTACCCACGGCGGCGAGCAGGGCACCAATGTCGCCGAGCTCGGAATCGGGACCAACGAGAAGGCCGAGCTGACCGGCGATCTGCTCGAGGACGAGAAGATCCTCGGTAGCTGCCACGTCGCCTTCGGCGCCTCGGCGGCGATCGGGGGCACGGTCCAGGTCCCGGTCCACCTCGACTGCGTCGTCCTCAAACCCGACGTCGGCGTCGACGGTGAGTCCCTGGTCCGTGCCGGCGAGCTGCTGGTCGGGGGCTGAGGCGGGCTTCGGATGGCGCTCGCGGTCCCCAACTTCTCCGAGGGCCGCGACGCCGAGGCAATCGAATCGATCAGCGCCGCCTTCGCCGGAGCCGAGCTGCTCGACCGCCACTCGGACGGGATCCACCATCGCACGGTGCTGACGCTCTACGCGCCCGCGCCCGAGCTGCTCGGCGCCCTGGTGGCCGGCGCCGAGGCCTGCGTCGAGCGAATCGACATCGGCGATCATCAGGGGGCGCACCCGCGGATCGGGGCGCTCGATGTCTGCCCGCTCGTCTGGCTATCCGAGGACGAGCATGCCGCCACCCGCAGCCTGGCGCTCGACGCCGCGGCGGCGATCGCCGAGCTCGACCTGCCCGTCTTCCTCTACGGCGAGCTCGCCTCCGAGCCGAGCCGAGCCGAGCGCGCCTACTTCCGCCGGGGAGGCATCGCGGCGCTCAGCGACCGGATGCGCTCCGGCACGCTGCGGCCGGACTTCGGCCCGGCCGAGCCGCACCCGACCGCCGGCGCCGTTCTGGTCACCGCGCGGCCGCCGCTGGCGGCCTTCAACATCGAGCTCGACACCGCGGATCTCGCCGCTGCGGCCGCGATCGCCGCCGAGTTGCGCGAATCGGGTGGGGGGCTCGCGGGCGTGCGGGCGATCGCGATCGACCTCGGCGACCGGGCGCAGGTTTCGACCAACGTCCACGACCCGGCGGCGGTGCCGCTGGCGACCGTGATCGAGCGGGTTCGCGAGCTCGGCGTGCGCCGCGGCGTCCGCCCGCTCAGCGGCGAGGTCGTCGGCCTCGTGCCCGAGGCCTCGCTGCGTGGGCTGCCCGAGGACGTGCCGCTGGCCGGGTTCGACCCCGCGACTCAGGTTCTCGAGCGCCGAATTCAGCCGCCGACGTAGTCCACGTGCCACCACTCGTCGGGGCCGTGGATCTTCGACCAGCCGTAGGCGGGGCCGATCTGGTCGATCACCGTCCGCATCTCGGGGCTGGCGAGGTCGACCGCGGTCCCGTACTCGTGCGAGGAGGTGCCGGGTGGATTCGCGGGTGCGCCGACGCCGGCCAGATAGAGGTTGTAGAGGTAGGACTGCTGCTCCCAGGTGCGATAGCCCGAGAGCGGGCCGGCCGGGTAGATGTCGATCCCGAACTGGCTCAGGGCCGCGTCGCGCATCGCGCTCCAGGCGCTGGCGGCGTTGGAGGCGAGATAGACGGCGCCAAGGGGGGAGTAGATCGGTGCCGTCCAGGAAGCGGGGACGGTTGCCGGCGCCGCTGACGGCGCGGTCGTCGTCGTTGTAGTCGTCGTCGCCGTGGTCGTCGTTGCCGTGGTCCCGAGCTCGGCGGCGCTCGGGATCTGGACGATCGTGCCCGTGATCACCAGGGTCTCGGCCGAGATCCCGTTGAAGGCTGCAAGCGACTCTGTGCTGATCCCATTGATTGCCGCAATTCCCGAGAGAGTCTCTCCCTCGACCACGGTGTGCGCGAACGCCGCATCGGCGCTCGGCGGCTGCGTCGCGGCGATCAAACCCGCCGCTGCGACGGCCAGCGCGAGCGATCGTCCCCTATGGCCCCCCGACGCGATTCCCATCGATATGTCTCCTCGGTTGCGTTGCCGCTGGCTTCGGCCGGGGAGCGGGGCGACCTGCGAGGCGGCATTGTTATGACGCCTGAACGCCCGCGTGCAAGCGCGGGCGGCGGTCGTTAGCCTGCAGGCCTCGTGGCCCAGACGCGAAAGAAGCGCCGCCGCAAGCACCGCGGCACCCAGGGCGGGGGGCTCGACCGCCGTGGCCCGCGCGGGCGTCCGCGGACGCGGGAGGAAGCCAAGTCGCGGGCGCGCCAGCGCCAGTCGTCGAAGGGCGGCAAGGTCGATCGCCGCGACCTCGCTCCGACCTGGGGCGGGGCCTTCAAACGGGGGCTGATCGGCGCCGGGATCTTCTTCCTGCTCTTCTGGCTTGCCTTCCAGCGCCCGGTCGCCTCGGCGCTGGCGCTGTCGGCGGTGATGCTGGGGATGTACGTGCCGATGGGCTACTACATCGACCGCTTCATGTACCGGCGGCGGCTGCGCCAGCTGCAGGCGGCGCGGGCAGCGAAGAAACAGCAGGGCTGAGCGCTCCGCGCGCTACTCTCGCTCGCCATGGACGTGCGCATGCTTACCGTCGGTCAGGTGGCCGAGAACTGCTACGTGATCCGACGCGAAGGCTCCGATCGAGGGCTGATCGTCGACCCGGGCGAGGAGGCCGAGCGGATCCTGCACGTGGTCGACGAGCTCGGCCTGGGGATCGACGCGATCCTGCTCACACATACCCACTTCGATCACATCGGTGCCGTGGCGCCGGTCGCGCGGGCCACCGGCGCCCCGGTCTATTGCCCCCAGATCGAGGTCCCGGTGCTGGCCGACATCATGGCCTACGTACCGTGGCCGGGATTCGGCCCCTATGAGAGCTATGAGGCCGACGAGACGGTCGCCGGCGGCGAGACGCTCGAGCTCGCCGGGATGGAGATCGAGGTCGTCTTCACCCCGGGCCACAGCCCCGGCCACGTCACCTACGCGATCCGTGACGAGGCGGCGATGTTCTCGGGCGACGTCCTCTTCCAGGGTTCGGTCGGGCGCGTCGACCTGCCGGGCGGCGATTGGCCGACCCTGCTGGAGAGCATTCGCACCCTGGTCGACGGCTATCCGGAGGAGACGGTGGTCCATCCGGGGCACATGGGAATCACGACCCTGGGCGCCGAGCGCGCCACCAATCCGTTTCTGGCCGAGCTGGCGCGTTAGGTTCAGCCTGTGAGCGCGCGCTTTCAGGCCCCCCGGGGCACGTTCGACATCCTGCCCGCCGAGGAGGCCATCCGCGCCCGCGTCCACTTCGCGGCGGCCGAGCTGAACGGGCGGGCCGGGTACGGTCGGATCGACACCCCGATCTTCGAGGACACCGAGCTGTTCGCACGCGGCGTCGGCGCGGGGACCGACATCGTCCACAAAGAGATGTTCACGTTCGAGGATCAAGGCGGCCGCAGCCTCACCCTGCGTCCCGAGGCGACCGCGGCGATCTGCCGCGCCTACATCGAGCACGGGATGCAGAAGCTGGCGCAGCCGGTGAAGCTCTGGACCTGGGGCCCGTTCTTCCGCCACGAGCGCCCTCAGGCCGGGCGCTTCCGCCAGTTCCACCAGCTGAACGTGGAGGCGATCGGCTCTGACTCGCCGCTCGTCGACGCCGAGCTGATCATGCTGCTCGACGACCTGCTGCGAGGCCTCGGGGTCCCGGGGCTGAAGCTGCGCCTGTCGAGCCTCGGGACGCCGGCCTCGCGCGCGGCCTACCGCGAGGAGCTGCTCGCATACCTGCGCGAGCACGAGGGCGAGCTCTCGCCGGACGTCCGCGAGCGGATGGCCGAGAACCCGCTGCGCGCGTTCGACTCCAAGGACCCGGACACGCAGGCGGCGATCGCGGAGGCGCCGCGAATGCTCGACCGCATCGACCAGGCCGACGCGGAGCACTTCGCCGAGGTACGGAGCCTTCTCGACCAGGCGGGGGTCAGCTACGTCCTCGACGGCACCCTCGTCCGCGGCCTCGACTACTACACCCGGACCGTGTTCGAGTTCGAGTCCGAGAGCCTCGACGCCCAGGCGGCGACGATCGGCGGTGGCGGGCGTTACGACGGGCTGGTCGAGGCGGTCGGCGGCCCGCCGACGCCGGGCTGCGGCTGGGCGGCCGGGATCGAGCGGATCCTGCTGGCGCTCGCAGAGCCGCCGCCCGAGGCCGTCGCCGACGTCTTCGTCGCCGCGCCGGACGCGCAGACCGGGCGCGCCTTCGCCCTGGTCCAGGAGCTGCGCGGCGCCGGCCTGCGCGCCGAGCTCGACCTCGCCGGCCGCTCGCTCAAGGGCCAGATGAAGCAGGCGGACCGGATCGGCGCCCGGCGGACCGTGATCCTCGACGAGCAGGGGGAGGCGGAGGTGCGCGACATGCAGAGCGGCGAGCAGACGGCGCTCGACCTCACGCGCGCCGCGGAGGCGCTTCAGTGAGGCGTAGCCGAACCCCGCCGCTGTTGAGGCGGCTGATTCGATGAGTGACGGCTTGCCGGCGCTACGCGCGAACGAATACCGCGACACCTGGTGTGGTCAGGTGCTCGGCGACCGCGTCGGCGGCGATGCACGGCTCGCGGGCTGGGTCCATCGTCGCCGCGACCACGGCGGGCTCGTGTTCATCGACCTGCGCGATCGCACCGGGCTCGTCCAGCTCGTCTTCCACCCGGACGAATCGGGGGAGGCGTTCGAGCTCTCGCATCGGCTGCGCGCCGAGGACGTGCTCAGCGTCGCCGGGTCGGTCGTTCGCCGCGATCCCGAGACGGTCAACGCCGAGCTGCCGACCGGCGAGTTCGAGCTCAGGGTGCGCGAGGCGAGGCTGCTGGCCGACGCGCAGACGCCGCCGTTCGAGATCGAGGGGTTCTCGGGCGAGGTCGGCGAGGAGGCGCGGCTGCGCTACCGCTACCTCGACCTGCGCCGCGAGCGGATGGCGGCGGCGATCGCGAAGCGCCACGCCGTCAGCAGCGCGATCCGCGATTTCCTCTCCGGGGAGGGCTTTCTCGACATCGAGACGCCGATGCTCTCGCGCTCGACCCCGGAGGGCGCCCGCGACTTCCTCGTTCCCTCGCGCCGTGAGCCGGGCTCCTTCTACGCGCTGCCGCAGTCGCCGCAGCTGTTCAAGCAGCTGCTGATGGTTGCCGGGTTCGAGCGCTACTTCCAGATCGTGCGCTGCTTTCGCGACGAGGACCAGCGCGCCGACCGCCAGCCCGACTTCACCCAGCTCGACATCGAGATGTCGTTCGTCGGGGTGGAGGACGTGCTCGACCTCAACGAGCGCCTGCTCGCCTCGGTCTGCGAGGCGGTCGACGGCCCGAAGCTCAGCGTGCCGCTGCCCCGGATCCCCTACGACGAGGCGATCGCGCGGTTCGGCACCGACCGTCCCGACCTGCGTTTCGGGCTCGAGCTCAGCGAGCTCACCGATCTGTTGAGCGAGACCGAGTTCAAGGTCTTCCGCGGCGTGATCGAGGCCGGTGGGATCGTCAAGGGCCTCAACGTCGGCGCCCGTGACGTCCCGCGCTCGGTCCTCGACGGCTTGATCGAGCGCGCCCAGGAGCTCGGCGCGAAGGGCCTGGTGTGGGCGTTTCGCGAGGGAGAGGGCTGGCGTTCTCCGACGGCCAAGTTCCTCTCCGAGGCAGAGCTGGCGGCGCTCAACCAGCGTCTCGCGGCCGAGGAGGGCGACCTGTTGCTCGTCGTCGCCGACAAACCGGCGGTCGCCAACGCCGTGCTCGCGCAGCTGCGAGTCGACCTCGCCGAGCGCTTCGAGCTGATCGATCCGGTGGCGGAGGAGTTCTGCTGGATCACCGAGTGGCCGATGTTCGGCTTCAACGAGGCCGAGCAGCGCTGGGATCCGCTGCACCATCCGTTCACGGCGCCCGATGGAGAATTCGACCCAGAGCGCCCGGGCGAGGCGCGGGCGCTCGCCTACGACGTGGTCTGGAACGGCCAGGAGCTCGGCGGCGGCTCGATCCGGATCTCGGACCCCGAGCTGCAGCAACGGGTGCTCGAGGCGATCGGGATCGCCCCGGATGAGGCCGAGGAGCGCTTCGGGTTCCTGCTCGAGGCGTTGCGCTACGGCGCGCCCCCGCACGGCGGGATCGCCTACGGGCTCGACCGCATGGTGCAGCGGCTGCTGCACGCCGACTCGATCCGCGACGTGATCGCCTTCCCCAAGGCGGCCTCCGGGTCGGACCCGCTGACCGGCGCCCCGGCGCCGGTCGACGAGGACCAGCTGCGCGAGTTGGGGCTCGCGCTACGGACCAAGAAACCCGCCTGAGGCGCCCGCGCGACTGAAAAGACCCGCCGCGGGCTCAAGACTCGGGCCTCTGCGGCCGACTAAGGATCTAGTTCGTCGTTGCTAATCTCGCGGAAGGCTCGAGCTTGTACGCCAGCCGTTCAAATTGTGAACCAACACAATCGCCTTGGGAGCCATCGTCCGGTAGCGCGCTGGTCGTAGCGCCGGCAGGCACCCACCTGTTCATTCAGGTTCGCAGGCAGAGCGGTAACGGCAAGCTGGGGCCTCTTTCCAGCTTGCACGGGGGCCTGCGATGAGAAAGGCGGTGAACGAGAACCCGCTCGTCCAGGCCGCGATCATCGGCGTGCTCGCGCTGCTCGTCGGCGTGATGCTGTTGCTGCGGATGGGTGGGTCCAGCGACTCCGCCGAGACCGCAGCCACCGATCCCGCCGCGGCCACGGCAAGCGATCCTGCCGCCGCGACGGCGACCGATCCCGCCGCCGCGTCCCCGGCCGGCGCCGCAAGCGCCGACCCGGCGAGCGGTGCCGCAAGCTCCGGAAGCTCCGCGCCGGCGCCGGTGCCGGGCGCCGAAACCACAGCCTTCAAGGCGGGGCCCGGGCTTCCGAAGGAGGTCGCCGACGCCTACGACCAAGGCAAGGCCGTGGTTCTGCTGGTCGTCGACAAGGACGGGATCGACGACCAGGAGCTCGAGGTCATGGTCGATGAGCTTCGCTCGCACCCCGACGCCGCCGTCTTCGTGACCGAGGTCGACGATGCGTCGCGCTACTCGCGCATCACCGAGGGCGTCGACCTCGACCGCACCCCGGCGCTCGTCGTCGTGCAGCCGAAGTCGCTTACCGACGGGCCGATGCCGACCGCGGTCGTCAGCTACGGCTTCCGCGGCGCCGGCAGCGTCCGCCAGGCACTCAAGGACGCGCTCTACAAGGGTCCCCAGGACCTGCCGTACTACCCGAAGTAGGGCGGCGCCTCCGTCTAGGCTTGCCGGGCGGCGCCAAGCGCCGCGTCGATGAACCCGCACGGCGATCCAGAGACGCTGCATCACTACCTGGCCGACGACAGCCGTCGCGCGCCGGCGTTTTCCGGTGGCTTCGACGGGGCCGCGGGCGGGGCGCCGTGCGGCGACCTGATCCGGGTCTCGCTCGGCCTCGAGCGCGGGCGGATCGCACGGGTCAGCTTCGACGCCCAGGGCTGTGCCGCCGCCAACGCCGCCGCGGCCGCCGTCGCCGAGCTGGCGCACGGCGCGGCCGTGCTCGACGCCGCCCGGATCGGCTCCGAGCAGGTCGCGGAGGCGCTCGGCGGGATCGGCCCTCAGGGCCGGCACGCGGTCGAGCTCGCCGCCGACGCACTGCACCGGGCGCTCGCCGCGGTGGCGGGCTCCGACGCCTGGATCGCCGAGCCGCCGGCGGCGAGCGAGCGCGTACTGGTGGCGCTCAGCGGTGGCGTCGACTCCGCGGTCGCCGCATTGCGCGAGCGCGAGCGCGGGGCGGAGGTGGTCGCGGTGACGCTGAAGCTTTGGGCCGACCAGCGCACCGACGCGAGCAAGAGCTGCTGCTCGCCGGTTGCCGTGCTCGGTGCGCGGGCGCTCGCCCACCGGCTCGGGATCGCGCACCTGACGCTCGATCTCGAGGATGTCTTTCGCCGCCGGGTCGTGGACGCGTTCGTCGACGGCTATCGCGCCGGTCGCACTCCGAATCCGTGCGTGATCTGCAACGGCGGGCTGCGCATCGACGCGATGCTCGAGCTCAGCCGCCGGCTCGGCTGCGCCGGACTTGCGACCGGTCACTATGCGCGGATCGCCGACGATGGCGAGGGCCCGTTGCTCGCCGCCGCCGCCGACCCGGCCAAGGATCAGACCTACATGCTCTCCGGGCTCAAGCCCGCCTCCCTGAGCGGGCTT
>DATBPT010000002.1:0-4702 GCA_036561205.1 Solirubrobacterales bacterium | reverse complement strand
CGCCGCTACTCGGGCGTGAGCACGACCTTGCCGACGTTGCGGCGCTCAGCGATGAACCGGTGCGCGTCGGCAGCGCGTTCGAACGGAAACGCCTCGGCGACCACCGGCTCGTACTCGCCGCTCTCGAGCCCGGCGGCGAGCGGGTCGAGGACCCGGTCGAGGCCCTCGGCGTCCCACCACTTGAGCATGTTGAGCCCGAAGACGCCCTTGTTCTCGTTCATCATCGCGAGGCTCTTCCACCACGGCATCGTCGCCCGCGGCATCCGGGCCAGGGCGCGCAGCGCCGTGGGAACGTCGCGCTTCTCTCCCGTCTGGATCTCCGAGGCGCCGTACATCACCAACCTGCCACCGGCGCGCAGGATCCCGTAGTCCTTGCGAAAGCTCGAGGGCCCGACCGCGTCGATGATCAGATCGAGGCCGCCGCCGCCGGTGATCCGCATCGCCTCGGCGGCGAAGTCCTGGTTGCGGTAGTCGATCGCGTGCTCGACGCCCTGCTCCTTGATCGCCTCGTGCTTGGACGCCGACGCGGTGCCGAAGATCTCCGCCCCGATCCCCTTCGCGACCTGGGTCGCGGCGATCCCGACGCCGCCGGCCGCCGCGTGGATCAGCAGCCGCTCGTCGGCCTTCAGCCCGCCCATGATCACCAGCGCCGCATAGGCGGTCGTGTAGTTGACGACGAACGCCGCTCCCTGCTCGAAGCTGAGCTTCTTCGGCAGCGGCACGACCTGACCGACCGGCACGCTGACCAGCTCCGCGTAGCCGCCGAACCTGGTCCCTGCGATCACCCGGTCGCCGACCGAGTGGGAGTCGACGCCCTCGCCGACGCTCTCGACCTCGCCCGCGACCTCGTAGCCGATCACGCAGGGCGGCGCGGGAGCGTCCGGGTAGACGCCCGAGCGCGCCATCAGGTCGGCGAAGTTGATCCCGGCGGCCTTGACCGCGACCCGCACCTCCCCCGCCCTGACCGGCGGGTCGGGGCGCTCCTCGACCTTGAGCACCTCCGGGGCGCCGTGACGGGTGATGACGACTGCCTTCACGCCCGCAACCCTACCCACGGGCGCCGGCCCCCGGCGCGCTAGAACAAGGCGCCGACTGCTTCGCTGACCATGTGCGTCAGCCGCGCGAGCACCCCGGTCGCCATACAGACCCCGCCAACGGCGATCACCACAAGCGCGATCAGACCCTGCACATCGTCGTCCACATTTTCGTGCTTCGGCAGGTTCGCCGCGGCACTTGAGGCGGCGGCGGCGGCGTGGACTCGGTGGCCGGGCCGGGCACCCTTCACGGCTGAGTATCTCCCACAACCTCCGCTACAGGCTGACGGCGCGGCCGAGGGCGAAGGAGTCGCCGGAGGCGATCTCCTCGATCACCTGCTCGGGTACCGGGGCGTCCGTGGTCAGCGCCATCACAGCCTCGCCGTCCCCGCTGGCCTCGGCCCCGACCGCGGCGGAGTCGATGTTGACGCCGTGGGCGCCGAAGGCGGTTCCGACGCGGCCGATCATCCCCGGCTGGTCGGCGTAGCGGAAGATCGCCAGGTGGTCGGCGAACGGCATGTAGAAGCTCTGGCCCCAGACGCCGACCAGATAGGGAACGTTTCGCGGGCCGACCCCGGTGCCGGCGACCTCGACATCGCCGATCCGCACGGTGACCAGCTCGGTGAAGTCCTCCGATGCCGACTCCTTGTGCTCGGTGACCTCGATCCCTCGGTCCTCGGCCATCGCCGGGGCGTTGACGAGATTGACCGGCTCCTCGGTGTGGCCGGAGAGGATCCCGACCAGGACCGCGATCCCGAGCAGGCGCGTGTCGTGCTCGGAGATCCGCCCGTGGAAGGCGACCTCGACCCGGTCGACGGCGCCGTCCCCGAGACCCTGGGCGAGGCGGCCGAGCTTCTCGCACAGAGGCACGAAGGGCGCCAGCGCCTCCATCGCCTCGGGGCGCACGGCGGCGATGTTGACTGCGTTGGTGACCACTCCCCCGGTCAGCGCCGCGCGGACCTGGCCGGCGGTGTCGATCCCGGCCCGGTCCTGGGCCTCCGCGGTCGAGGCGCCGAGGTGCGGCGTGACGACGACGTCATCGCGCTCGAACAGCGGGTGCGCCGTGAACGGCTCCTCCGGGAACACGTCGAGGGCGACCCCGGCGACCCGGCCCGACTCGAGTCCGCGCTGGACCGCGTCCAGGTCGACCAGCTGCCCGCGAGCGCAGTTGACGATCCGGACGCCGTCCTTCATCTTCGCGATCGCCTCGTCGGAGATCATGCCCTCGGTCTCCGGCGTCTTCGGCACGTGCAGGGTGATCAGGTCGGCCCGTGCGTAGAGGTCGTCGAGGCTCTCGGCGCCCTCGACGCCGAGCTCGCGAAAGCGCTCCGGGGCGACGAACATGTCGAAGGCGATCACGTCCATGTCGAAGGACTGAGCGCGCTTGGCGACCAGCTGGCCGATGCGGCCGAAGCCGATCACGCCCAGGGTCTTGCCGTAGAGCTCGTTGCCGCCATAGCGTGAGCGCGCCCAGTCGCCGGCGACCAGCGAGCCGTGCGCCTGGGGGACGTTGCGGCAGAGCGCCAGGGCCAGCGCCAGGGTGTGCTCGGCGGCGGCGATCGAGTTCGACTCGGGCGCGTTGGCGACGACGATGCCGCGCTTGGTGGCCGCCTCGATGTCGACGTTGTCGACACCTGTGCCGGCGCGGCCGATCGCCTTCAGCCGCTCGGCCCGGCCGATCAGGTCCGCGGTCATCTTCGTCGCCGAGCGGATCAGGATCGCGTCGAAGTCGCCGATCCGTCGCTCGAGCTCGTCCTGATCCCATTCGAGGCCGAGCTCGACGTCGAACTCGGCCCGCAGCAGCTCGACGCCTGCGTCGGCGATCTTCTCCTTGACCAGGACCCTCGGGATCGGATCCGTGAGCCTGCGCTCACCCGAGGCGCTCATCGCTTCACCCCGGGCGCGTTCTCGACGATCCAGTCGATGCATGCGGTCAGGGCCTCGACGTCGGCGGTCTCGATCGCCGGGAACATCCCGATCCGCAGCTGGTTGCGGCCGAGCTTGCGGTACGGCTCGACGTCGACGATCCCGTTCTGCCGCAGGGTCGCGGCCAGGGCGGCGGCGTCGACGGTCTGGTCGAAGTCGATCGTCCCGACGACGGCCGAGCGCTTCGCCGGGTCGGCGACGAACGGCGTCGCGAACTCGCTGCGCTCCGCCCAACCGTAGAGGTGGGCCGACGACGCCCCGCAGCGCCGCACGCACCAGTCGAGCCCGCCGGAGGCGAGCATCCACTCGACCTGGTCGGCCAGCAGCAGCAGCGTGGCAACGGCCGGGGTGTTGTAGGTCTGGTCCTTGCGAGAGTTCTCGAGCGCGGTCGCGAGCGAGAGCGAGGCGGGCTGCCAGCGGTCCTCGGCGCCGTCGAGCTCCTCGATCCGCGCGATCGCCGCCGGGGCGAGCAGGGCGAGCCAGAGGCCGCCATCGGAGCCGAAACCCTTCTGGGGCGCGAAGTAGTAGGCGTCCACCTGCGTCGGGTCCAGCGGCAGCCCGCCGGCTCCCGAGGTTGCGTCGACGAGGACCAGGGCATCGTCGGAGCCGGCCGGTCGCCGGACGGCCACCATGACCCCGGTCGAGGTCTCGTTGTGAGCCCAGGCGACCACGTCGGCCGCGGGGTCGGCGGTCGGCTCGGGCGCGTCGCCGGGTTCGGCTACGACCACGATCGGTTCGGCGAGGAAGGGCGCCGCGGCGGTCGCCTTCGCGAACTTGGCCGAGAACTCGCCGTAGCTCAGGTGCAGCGGCCGTTCGCGCACGAGACCGGCTGCGGCAGCGTCCCAGAAAGCAGTCGTGCCGCCGTTGCCGAGCGCGACCTCATAGCCGTCCGGAGCCGCGAACAGCTCGCCGATCCCGCCGCGGATGCGGGCGACGAGATCCTTGACCGGGCGTTGGCGATGCGAAGTCCCGATCACCTCCGAGGCCTCCGCGAGCGCCGCCAGCGCTTCCGGTCGGACCTTGGAGGGGCCGCAGCCGAAGCGACCGTCGGCGGGCTTCAACTCGGGGGGAAGCTGAGCTGTGGATGCATTGGTCATCGGAGGTCGGAGCAGGATAGGGTGCTCGGGTGGACGCGGAGGAGGCAAAAGAGCCGGTCGAGGGCGCCGGATATGCGGTCGCGAGCCTCGACGGACTCGGCGAAGGTTACGGATTCCGCAAGATCCGCAGTGACCTTGGCGTGACCGAGTTCGGCGTCAACGCGATCGTCCTGCCGCCCGGCTGGGAGACCGGCGGCCACTACCACGATCGCCAGCAGGAGCTCTACTTCCTGCACAGCGGCAGGATCGAGATCGAGTTCGGCGACGAGTCCAGGTACGAGCTCGGCCCGGGAGGGATGGCGCGGGTGGACGCCGCAACCGTGCGCCTGATCCGCAACCGGGGCCCGGAGGACGCCGTCTACGTCGTCGTCGGCGCCGCGGGCGGCTATGTCGGCCGCGACGGCCAGGTCCCGGAGGGAGTGGACAACCGCTCACGTCCGATCCCCGACGGGCAGTGAGGCGGAGTCCGACAGGACGAAGCCGAGCCCGGCCGCCGTTGAGGCCGCTGGTGTGACGGCGCACACCGCGCACCTCACCTTCGAGACCGCCGAGCGGCGCGAGTTCGTCCGCATCACCGACGAGGTTCAGGCGGCGGTCGCCGAGTCTCAGATCGCCGAGGGCATGGTGCTGGTCTCGGCGATGCAC
>DATBPT010000001.1:0-18155 GCA_036561205.1 Solirubrobacterales bacterium | reverse complement strand
CCGCAGCCGCCAGCGGCTCCTGGCGATCCTCGTCTTCTCCACAGCCGGCGCCTACTTCGCAGTGAAGGGGGCGACGGCGCTGCTCTGATCGCGCCTAGCGATACTGCGCGAGCAATGTCGCAAGCGAACGTCGAAGCCGTGCGGGCGATCTACGAGGAGTGGCGGAACGGCAACTTCGGCGCCGGGGTCGATCACTACGACCCGCTTGCGCTGCTCGTCCAGGGTCCGGGGTTTCCCGAGGCCGGGGCTTACCTCGGACTCGAGGGCTTCGCGGAGTACATGGGCACGTTTCTCGAGGCCTGGCAGCGGGTGACGATCGAGGCGGAGGAGCTCGTCGGCAACGGCGACAGCGTGGTGGCGGCGGTGATCCAGCGCGCGATCGGCAAGGGCAGCGAAGCGCCGGTCGAGTTCCGCTACTTCCAGGTCTGGTCGTTTCGCGGCGACAAGGTGATCCGGCTCGAGACGGTCAGGGATCGGGCGACGGCTTTCGAGGCCGTGGGGCTCTCGTCGGCGCAGGACGACGCTTAGACCGCGGCGGTCTCGGACGGCAGGGTCGCCCGGCCACCGGCGACCAGTTGCTTCTCTGTTCTGGCGACCATCTCGAACGAGGCGGTGTTGTCGCCGCGGCGCAGCCGCCGCGGGGTCACCGGACGCGCGGCCCGCAAGCCGGCGACGACGGAGCGGAAGGCAGCGGCGTGAAGCGACGTCCAGCGGATTCCGAAGAGCTGCCGCACCCGGGGCGGCAGGGTGCCCGCGAGGACGAGGTTGTGGACCTCGCGCGGCGGGTGCAGGTAGCGGGGCATCGGGATCTCGAAGGCGATCGCAAGCGCGACCTCCCGGGCCTGGTCGGTGAGATGCAGCTCGCCGCCCGTCCACATCCCCTCCCAGTAGGCGCGAAACTCGCGATAGCTCGCCGGGGCCTGCTCGCGCGGCATGCCGAAGAGCTCGCCGAAGCGGACGTAGTCCTGCCACAGCGCCTCCTGCTCCTCCGCGCTCAGCCGGCGGACGAAGGTCTCGTAGAAGGCCTCGGCCGAGTCGGCGATCACGGCGACCGTCCACAGCATCAGCGCCGGGTCGAAGGCGCTGTACGCGGTACCGGCCGGCCACGGCCCGGCGGGCTCGCGCAGCTCGCCGCGAACCCGCTGGTGCAGGCGATCGACGAAGGCGAGCGCCCGGTCGGCCTCGGCGCGGCTGCCGAAGAAGATCGTCTCGAACACCTTCGCCGTGTGGGCGAGGCGCAGGAAAGGGCGCGAGCCGGAGCGCGTGTTGGCCTGGGTGCCGATGAAGTTGACCGGATGGGCGGCGCCGAGCATCAGCGCCCGCTGGCCGTAGTTGAGCCCGACCGCGCGCTCGCCGTGGACCCGGCGCAGGACGGACTCGCCGGCGGGGAAGTAGCCCCTCTCGCTCGCGATCTCTGCCGAGGCGCTCACGCGTCGGCGATTATGACAGAGAGTGTTGTCAGATTTAGGAGGCGAGCGCCGCGGCGGCGACGGCGAGCGCGATCTCGGCCCGGGGGCGGACGGAGTCTGCGGCGACGAACTCGTCCGGATGGTGGGCGTGACCGCCCCTGGGCCCGAGCCCGTCGACGGTCAGCGGTAGGTGGACGGCCATGTGGCTGGCATCGCTGGCGCCGCCGCGGCTGCCGACGTGCAGGCGCCGGCCGAGCAGCGCCGAGGCGGGCCCAGCGAGGCGCTCGGCGACCAGCTCGCGGCTGTCCATGCCCGGCCAGCGGCGCACCAGGGCGGCCTCCATCTCGACGCCGTCGATCGCCTCGGCGCCCGCCTCGAGCAGCGGCTCGAAGGCCTCGAGGCGCTCGGCGCGCAGGTCGCAGATCAGCTCGCCGTCCGCGGGCACGACGTTGAAGGCATCGCCGGCGTGGAGCACGGTCGGGATCGCCGTCAGCCGCTCCGGGCCGCCGGGGTCGCTGAGCTCGGCGACCCGCCGGGCCACCTCGCCGAGGGCGAGCAGGGCGTTGCGCCCCTTCTCCGGCGAGGAGCCCGAATGCGCGGCGACGCCGTGAGCGATCACCCTCAGGGTCGAGGCGGCCTTGCGCTTGGCGACCACCGACTCCTCCCCACCCGGGCCGAGCTGACCGGCCTCGAAGCAGAGGCAGGCGTCGTAACCGGCGAAACGCGGGCCATGGTC
This sequence comes from Solirubrobacterales bacterium, assembly GCA_036561205.1. Taxonomy (GTDB): domain Bacteria; phylum Actinomycetota; class Thermoleophilia; order Solirubrobacterales; family 70-9; genus WHSW01. Next base: position 16,010 of record DATBPT010000001.1, on the reverse strand, counting down.
GAAGCCACCGGTGCGCCATTCCTCGTCGACCACGGTCAGCAGGCCGAGCTCGGCGAAGCTGTCGGGAACCGCGGTCAGCGCCCGCATCACCCCGAGCGAGAGCGCCACCCCGCCCTTCATGTCAACCGAGCCCGAGCCGACGAGCTTGCCGTCCTGGCGCTCGAGCGGGCGGTGCTCGGCGTGGGCGACGACGGTGTCGAGGTGGCCGAGCAACAGCACCCGCCCGGTTCCCGTGCCGCTGACCGTCGCCAGCAGGTCCGGGGCAAAGCCGGCGGTCGAGCACGGTGGGCGTTCGATCGCCGCGTCGTCGGGAAGCAGGGCGGCGACCAGCGCGCAGAGCTCCTCGGCCGCCGGGGCGTCGCCCGAGGGCGAGGAGACGGCGACGAGCGCCTCAAGCTCGCGCTCGAAGTGGTTCGAGATCCGCTCGGCGGAGGCTGCCACCCACTCCGCCGTCAGAGCCGAGCTCATTCTGCGAGCTCGGGGATGTGGCGCTCGAGGTGCTCGGTGATCGTCCGCCGCACCCAGCGCTGGGTCTCGGCGTCGGCCATCCGGTAGCGGCCGAGCAGCATCTTCTGATCGTCGAGCGGCAGGCCGGCGATCTCCCAGCTCACGGCCAGGCGCTCGAACAACATCTCCGAGCGCCGGAGATAGACATCCTCGGCGCTGGCTCCGGGGCGCTTGTCCGGACGCGAGAGCTTGCGGACCGTCCCGCCGCTGAGCTCTCCACGCAGCGTCAGCACGTTGCCCTCCGGATCGGTGTAATCGTGGGTCGGCGCCGGCTCCGCGCCGCCTCGTTCTTTCTTGCGTCTGGCGATCGACAGATAATCCCAGTTACACGCAAAGCTGCGGCCAACTGAAAGGGGCACGAAATGGAAGCAACGGTCGATTCGGAGGCTCGGGAAGCGGTCAAGGCGTTCTCCGGGTTGTGGTGGCTGTGGCTCGTCTTCGGGATCGGCTGGACGATCATCGGGGTCGTCATCCTCCAGTTCGATCAGGCCTCGATCAACACGGTCGGGATCCTCGTCGGCCTGATGTTCCTCGCCACCGGTTTTCAGCAGCTGATGATCATGAGCATGGTCGAGCGCGGGAAGTGGCTGTACGGAATCTTCGGCGTGCTCTTCCTGATCTCCGGGGTGATCTCGCTGATCAGCCCCGAGAACACGTTCGCCGCGCTCGCCGACATCCTCGGCTTCCTGTTCCTGATCGTGGGCGTGTTCTGGATCATCCAGGCGTTCGTCTCGCGCGAGATCAACGAGCTCTGGTGGCTGGGGCTGCTGAGCGGGGTTCTGATGGTGATCCTCGCCTTCTGGACCGGGGGCCAGTTCTTCATCGAGAAGGCATACGTGCTGCTGGTCTTCGCCGGCATCTGGGCGCTGCTTCAGGGGGTCACCGACGTGATCCGCGCCTTCCAGATCCGCAAGCTCGGCGAGATGGTCTAGGTGGGCGAGGCCAAGCACACGGTCGAGCTGACCGCGGAGGTCAGCGGCTCACCCGATGCCGTCTTCACCTATCTCACCGATCACTTCTTCGAGCTCTGGCCGGGGAAGGGGAAGGTGCTCGAGCCCGGCGACGATCCGGCGGAGCCGATGGGATTGGGGATGGTGCGGCTGGTGAACCCGCCCGGCTCCGCCGCACTCGAGGAGCGCATCGTCACCCACGACCGTCCCAGTCTGATCGAGTACACCGTGATCAACGAGGCCCCGATCTCCAACCACCTCGGCCGCCTCGAGCTGACGCCGACGACCGGCGGCACCAAGCTCGTCTACACGATCAGCTTCGACTACCGGCCCGCCGCAATCGGCCCGGTCGCCGCGGCCGTCCTGCGCGCGACCTGGGCGGCTCGTGGCCGGCGTCGGCTGCGTGCGGCCTTCGCCGGCTGATCAGCCGAACTCGGCGAGCAGATCGTCGGGAAGCGAAACCGCGATCGAGGAGAAGTCGCCGCGGTCGCGGATCTGGACCGCCGAGTCGACGAAGGCGGCCGTGCCGACCCAGGCCAGCGAGCCGCCGAGACTGATTCGCCGGGCGCCGGCGCCGGCGATCTCGGCGGTCGACAGCTTCGGTCGCGCGAGCACGTTGACCGGCCGTGAGACCGCGTCACACACAGCGGCGATCTCCTCGCCGGTGCGCAGGCCGGGCGCGTAAAGAACGTCCGCCCCAGCGGCCTCGTAGCCGAGCAGGCGGGCGATCGTGTCGTCGAGGTCGGGGTTGCCGCGGATGTGGTTCTCGGCCCTCGCGGTGAGCGTGTAGGGGAACCCCAGACTGCGGGCGGCCTCGACCGCGGCCGCGACCCGCTCGGCGGCGAACGCGGCTTCGTAGAGCCCGTCCTCGGGGTCGAAGTCCTCGATCGAGCCGCCGACGGCGCCCGCCTCGGCACTGCGTGTAATCGCCTCGGCGGCGGCGGCCGGTTCGCGCCCGTAGCCGTTCTCGAGGTCGGCCGAGACCGGAAGCGGCGTGGCGGCAGCGACCAGCCGGATGTGCTCGACCACATCGTCGAGCGTCGCGCTGCCGTCGTGGCGCCCGAGGGTGAAGGCGAACCCCGAGCTGGTCGTCGCCAGCGCCTTGAAGCCGAGCGCCGCCAGGGCCTTCGCCGAGCCCGCATCCCACGGATTCGGGATCACGAACGTCTCGCCCTCGTGCAGGGCGCGGAAGGCGAGTGCCTTCTCGGCCTGGGTCACCTCGGTCGTCATCGTTTGCTTCTCCTCTCGGCTACACGTGCGGCGCGAGCCTATTGTGGCCTCGATGGAGCAACGACCGGGGATCTCTCGGCGTGAGTTGCTGCGCCGTGGCGCCGCCGGCGGCGCCGCCCTCGCCTTCGGCCCGCAGCTGTTCGGCTGCCGTACGGCCGGCTCGCCCGACCAGCCGCGGGTCGTGATCGTTGGCGCCGGTCTCGCCGGGCTCAGCTGCGCCTACCGGCTCCACCGCCACGGCATCGCCTCGACCGTCTACGACGCGAACCCCGACCGGATCGGCGGCCGCTGCTGGAGCTCGCGCGATTGGGCGAACGGGCAAACGGCCGAGCACGGGGGCGAGTTCATCGACTCGCGCCACGCCCGCATGCGGGCGCTCGTCCACGAGTTCGCGCTCGAGCTCACCGACCTCTATGCGATCCCCAACCCCGGCAGCCCGCGGCTATGGCTGAACGGGCGGCTTCGCCGGCGCTCGTCGATGCGCGCCGAGCGGCACCTGTTCCAGGCCAGGCTGGAGCGCGACGCGCGCCGGGTCGGGCCATACAGCGCCGCGCATCACACGCGGGCCGCGGTCACTTTCGACCAGCTCTCGGTCAAGGACTGGCTCGATCGGAACGTGCCCGGCGGCAGCGCCGGCGCCTGGGGCCAGTATGTGTGGGCCGAGATGGCGAGCGAGTTCGGCCTCGACGCCCCGAACCTGAGCGCCCTGAACCTGTTCTTCGAGTACGTCGAGAACACGCCCGGCGCCGACGAGCGCTACCACGTCAAGGGCGGCAACGACCAGGTCGTGCACGGGATGGCTGACGCCCTCCCCGACGGCACGATCCATCACGGCGCGCCCCTGGAGGCGGTGTTCGAGCGCGGCGACGGCTACGGCCTGCGTTTCGGCGGCGTCGCGGAGGAGGTCATCGCCGACCAGCTCGTCCTCGCGATCCCCTTCACCACCCTGCGGCGCGTCGACCTGGACCGCGCCGGGCTGAGTGCAAGGAAGCGCCGCTGCATCGACGAGCTCGGCATGGGCACGAACGCGAAGGTGCTGATGCAGTTCGATCGCCGCCCCCGCGACTACGGCGATTGGAGCGGCTACATGTACAGCGACGACCCGTTCCTGCTCACCTGGGAGAGCACGCTCGGCGAGCCCGGGCCGACGAGCATCGTCACCACCTACTTCGGTGGGCGCTCGGGCGCGGGCGGGCTAGCCGCCGACGAGGCCCACGCGCCGACGGTCGCGCGCGAGGTGCGCCGGAACCTGCTCAGCCTCGGCGAGCGCGAGGGTACGCGCCTCGACGGGCTCGCGGCGGGGTTCAACGGCCGTGCCTGGACCGACCACTGGGTCGCCGACCCCTGGGCCCGCGGTTCCTACGCGGCCTTCCTGCCCGGCCAGTACACGAAGTACTACGGCTACGCCGGCAAGCGCGAGGGCGCGGTCCACTTCGCCGGCGAGCACACCGCGACCGCCAACCAGGGCTACCTCGAGGGCGCCGTCGAGAGCGGCGAGCGCTGCGCTGGGGAGATTTTCGCGGTGGTCGGATGAGCCTCTATGCAGGGGCTATCCTTTGTCGGAGCAAATACGGGGGCGTAACCAGATTCGACGTGGAACTGTTCGCCTTGGTGTTGCGAGTCGAGGATCCCGGGTTGGCCTCGTAAAACTCTCCCGGGAACCAATCAAATGCGGACTCCAATCACGAGTTCGCCCTCGCTGCTTAGGTAGCGAGGGAGTCGCTCCGGGAGGCCCGCGTCCCGGGTCAGCGGCTTCATCAGCGGGCTCACTCATCGGGTAGCACCTTCGATCCGGCGGGGACACCAACAGGAAGGTATGGCTCCGGGGACGTGCCCCGAGGATCGACCTAACCGGAGCCGAGATCAGACTCCACGGGAACGCTCGTAGACGCACCAGGACGGGTTCCGCGGACGCGGGTGCAACTCCCGCCGCCTCCATCGACTGACAGATCGACAGCCGCCAAGGCGGTGTCGATCTGTGCCTGCCGGCGGCAGCCCATCACCGGGTAAAGGGCTCGCATCAGCCGCGCGGCGCCATCTCCGCGCTTAAGCACTCGCCAGGTGGGGGACCAGCCCAGCCGTCGCTCTCGTGCATCGTGGGCAAACTGGGGGGACACGCCGAGCAGCCGGCCCGCCTTCCGTGCAACGTCGTAGTCACGCGTCTTCGCGATGACCCGAACGCGTCTTGGGTCGGACGGCGGGGGGCGCCCGAAGCTTCCCTCCCCCTCAAGCCACCCTGCCAACCAATGGAGCTCGACGAGCGACATTCCGTCGCACGGATCGAGACAGCACGGCTCGATCGGTGCGCGCCATGGCAGCTCGCGCGGTCGGGTGTAGATCGATCGCGAGACCACCTGCCGAACGGTCGAGCGAGCCACGCCAAAGCTCCGCGACAAGTCGGTGACCCGAGCGCCTTCGGCGCGAAGGCGGCGCATTTCCTCCGCAGCTCGATAGTCGAGCTTGCGCGCCGCCGGGCGATAGCCGCTCAGCGAACCCGCGATTGCCCGCCTCCGTCTCGCGCCCATCGCCGGCTCAAGATCGCGCATGAGTAGGGCGGCGCGTGAGCCCTTGATTCGGGTCGCATAGAGCACGCGACGCCCCGCTCGACTGCTCTCCGTCACCGTCGTTCCGAACATGACGGCGACTCGGTCGATGACGTCGCGGTCAGTCATCTGACACGCAACGATCGGAAGGGTGCGCGTCGGGGTCGGACAAAGGAAGGTCCCCTCGGCCTCCAACACCCCCGCAAGCCAACTCAAGGCGAGATTTGTTTGGACGGGAGACAGGTCCCGCGGTCGCCGGGGGCAGTACAGCCGCCCCCATCAGACCCGCCGGCGGACGCCCGAGCCCACGGCGGGCGCTCCGTATCCTCATAGGCCTGATGAGTGAAGCCCCGAACACCGGTTGGCCGGCGCCCGCGCCGCTGCCGACGCCGGCGCCGCCGGGCCCTGAGTACGAGCCCGTTCACCCGGGCTCCGGGCGCGGCGACTGGCGCGAGCGGCTGAAGCGGTTCCTCGGCCCGATCGCCGCCGGGGCGCTGCTCCTGGCGTCGAAGCTGAAGGCGATCCTGCTGCTGGCGCCGAAGGTCAAGTTCCTGACCACGTCGGGGACGATGCTGGTCTCGATTGCCGCCTACGCGCTGTTCTGGGGCTGGTCGTTCGCGGTCGGCTTCGTGCTCCTGCTCCTGGTCCACGAGATGGGCCACGTGTTCCAGCTCCGCCGCGAGGGCGTCCAGGCCTCTGCGCCGATGTTCATTCCCTTCCTCGGCGCCGTGATCTCGGCGAAGTCGATGGGCGACGACGCCGCGGCCGAGGCCCGGGTCGGGCTTGCCGGGCCGGTGCTCGGCTCGCTCGCCACCCTGGCGCCGCTGGGGGTCTGGCTCGCAACCGGGAACGAGTTCTGGCAGGCGCTCGCCTACGTCGGTTTCTTCATCAACCTCTTCAACCTGCTGCCGGTGCTGCCGCTCGACGGCGGGCGGGCGATGGCGGCGCTCTCGCCCTGGGTCTGGGTCGCCGGCTACGCCGGCCTCGTCGCGCTCACGATCGTCGCCTACAACCCGATCCTGTTGATCATCCTCGCCTTCGGCGGCTTCGAGCTCTGGCACCGCTGGAAGGCTCGCAACACCCCGGAGGCGCGCGCCTACCACGCAATTCCGGGGCGGACCCGGGCGCTGGTCGCGCTCGTCTACCTGGGACTCGTGGTCGCGCTCGCGATCGGCATCGACCAGACCTTCCTCTCGATGTCGCTCAGCGACGTCTGACGGCGACCTCGCGCCAGTCGCGCGTCCGCTCTCCGGGCCGGTAGGGCGACGTCAGCCGCTTCGCGATCACGCCCTTCAATCCCTGTTGCTTGGCCGCCTCACGCAGGGCCGCGCCGTCGCCGCGGTGGTAGGCGGGCGTCTGCCAGGCCGGGCCGCTGAGCCCGAGCCGCTCGAGGCGTGCGCGGCGCTCCTCGTAGGCGAGCGCGAGCAGGCTCTCGCGGCCGGCGTGCAGGAGGTCGAAGGCGATCAGCGTCGCCGGGATCTCGTTGCGGCGCCGGCGGATCTGGGACTCGTTGGCCGCGTCGAGGCGGCGCTGAAGCCGCTCCGCCGAGGCCGCGCCGTCCTCGTCCAGAACCGCGACCACCCCGTCGAGCGCCACCGGCTCGCCGCCAAGCTCGAGCACGATCGCGCCGAGCTCGGGGAAACGCGGGCGAAGGTCTTCGCCGTCTGAGTCGAGCAGCGTCAGATGGCCGGTGTCGCAGAGGGCGATCACCCGCTCGCCGGACCAGTGAATCTCGAACCCCCAGCGATCGTCGTCGCTCGGCATCCGGCCCGGCGAGGCGAGCATCGGCTCGAGCCGCTCGGGCAACGGCTCGCCGGGCTCCGGCGGGTCCATGCGGTGGATGATCCAGTTCTTGCCGCGGGTCCGAAACAGCGAGTAGCGGCCGCTGACGCGCTCGCCGTCGAAGCGGACCACGACCTTGCCTGGCTCCCACTTCTCCGCCTCGTAGGTGCCGCGGTCCCAGATCGCCATCCTGCCGCCGCCGTACTCCCCCTTCGGGATCTCGCCGGCGAAGTCGATGTAGTCGAGCGGATGGTCCTCGGTGTGGACCGCGAGCCGGTTGCGGTCCGGGTCGGCCGGAACGCCCCGCGGCAGCGCCCACGAGACCAGCACCCCGTCGCGCTCCAGCCGCAGGTCCCAGTGCAGACGGGTCGCGTGGTGCTCCTGGATCACGAAGCGGGATCGCTCACCCGCCCCCGGATCCTCGCCGCTTGGCTCCGGGGTCGAGTCGAAGGAGCGCTTCGAGCGATAGTCGGCGAGCTTGTCGCGCTTGCTTGCCATGACTGCTTATCTACCCGATCGATGGCCGAGCGGGAGTTCGACGTGATCGTGATCGGCGCCGGACCTGCGGGCGAGGTCTGCGCCGGCCGCGCCGCCGACGCCGGGCTGCGGGTGGCGATCGTCGAGCAGGAGCTGATCGGAGGCGAGTGCTCGTACTACGCCTGCATGCCGTCGAAGGCGCTGCTGCGCCCGGGCGAGCTGCTGGCCGAGATCGAGCGGGTGCCGGGGGCGCGCGAGATGGTCTCCGGCGAGCTCGATCCCGAGCTCGTGCTGGCACGCCGCGACGAGGTCATCCACGACCGCGACGACAGCGGCCAAGAGCCGTGGTTGGAGGAGCGCGGGATCAAGCTGTTCCGAGGCCGCGGGGCTCTGGACGGCGAGCGGACGGTGGTCACCGGGGGCGATCGACTGCGGGCGACGAAGGCGGTGGTGATCGCCACGGGGACGACCGCGGCGGTGCCGCCGGTGGAGGGCCTCGCCGAGGCTCGGCCGTGGACCAACCGCGAGGCGACGACCGCGGGCCGGGTCCCGGAGCGACTGCTGATCCTCGGCGGCGGCGTGGTCGGGGTCGAGATGGCGCAGGCGTGGAGCAGCCTCGGCGCGAGCGTGACCCTGGTCGAGGGGGTCGATCGGATCCTCGCCGCCGAGGAGCCGTTCGCGAGCGAGCAGATCGGAGCCGGCCTCGAGCGCTCGGGGGTCGAGATCCGAACCGGGGTCAAGGCCGTCGCCGCGTCGCGCGGCGAGGGCGGCCAGGTCTCGCTTCGGCTCGAGGGCGGCGAGGAGCTTCGCGGCGACGAGCTCCTGGTCGCGGTCGGCCGCCGCCCGCGGACGACAGAGCTCGGCCTCGAGAGCGCCGGCGTCGAGTCCGGCGGATACCTCGAGGTCGACGACCGGCTGCGAGTCGGCGGCTCGGATTGGTTGTACGCGATCGGGGACGTCAACGGGCGCTCGCTGCTCACCCACATGGGCAAGTACCAAGCGCGGGTCTGCGCCGACGCGATCCTCGGCAAGGACGTCTCGGCGACCGCCGAGAAGGCGGGCTCGCCTCGGATCGTGTTCACCGAGCCGCAGCTCGCCGCGGTCGGGCTGACGCTCGCGGCGGCGGAGAAACGCGGGATCAAGGCACGGGCGATCGACGTCGCGACCTCGGCCAACGCCGGCGCCAGCTTCCACGGGCGCAACGCGCCCGGGACCTCGCGGCTCGTCGTCGACAGCGAACGGGAGCTGATCGTCGGCGCCAGCTTTGTCGGCCCCGAGATCGCCGAGTCGCTGCACGCGGCGACGATCGCGGTCACGGCGGAGATCCCGCTCAGCCGGCTCGCCCACGCGGTACCGGCGTTCCCGACTCGTAGCGAGGTCTGGCTCAAGCTGCTCGAGGCCTACGAGGTCTGATCGCCGCCATGTCGGAGGAGAACGTCGAGATCGTCCGCGCCGTCTTCGAGGCGATGCGAGCCGGAGACGAGGCCGCTTGGCGCGCACACATCGACCCCGAACTGAGGATCGAGCCGTCGGCGAACTCGCCCGAGCAACGGGTGCTTGAGGGCATCGAGGGCTTTGACCACTGGATCTCCCGCTGGCCGGCGCTGTTTGAGCACCATGAGGTTCACCCCGAGCGATTCTCGGTCGCGGGGGACGATGTCGTCGTTGCACTCCACGAGCGGGCCAAGAGCGCGCGCAGCGAGATCACGTTCGAGGATCACTTCGCGCACGTATGGACGCTTCGTCGCGGGCTCGTCGTGCGGATCCGGGTCTTCGACGACGAGGTTGAGGCGCTCGAGACCGCGGGCGCGCGGGGTTAGCACCGGACGGGCTAGATCACGAGGCGCGTCTTGAGCTCGTCGAGGAACGAGCTCGGGAAGCCCGGGATCTGGTCGAGGTCGTCGAGGGTGGCGAAGCTGCCGACGCGCTCGCGGTAGGCGAGTACACGGCCGGTCTGGGTCACCGAGAGGCCGAGCGTCCGCAGATCCTCGTATGTCGCCGTGTTGATCGCCACCGGACCGGCGTGACCGCTCGGCGCCAGGACGGGCTCTTCCTCCGGGTCGACCTCGACCTGCCCGGGCGGTTGCGGCTCGGCGGACACCGCCTCGGGCTCGAGCGAGGTCGAGAACCACTCCGGGGTCTGCTCGGGCGCCGGCGCAGGGGGCTCAGGCGCCAGCAGCGGATCGCCGTGCGGCTGGACCGGAGGCGCCGGCTCGGGATCCGCCTCGGGGATCGGCGGCGGATCCGTGGCCGCGGCGTCGAAGATCCCTCCCGTGTCGAGCTCGGGCAGCCGCTCGGCGACCTTGTCGACCGCCTGGCGCGCGCGTTCCTCGGCTGAGCTGGCGCGACGCTCGGCCTCGGCGATCCGGTCGAGCATCTCGCGCAGGCGGCCGGTGCGCTCGACCTCCTCGGCCTTGGCGGCGGCAAGCTCCTCGGCGCGGGCGGCGCGGGCCTCGGCTTCGGCGGCCCGGGCCTCGACCTCCTGCAGGCGAGCGGCTGCCCGCGCCAGCGCCTCGTCGGTCTGCCGCTGGTTCTCGGCCAAGCGATCCTCGGTATCAACCAGCTCGCGGGCCAGCACCTCCTCCTCGGCACGATGCTCCTTGAGCTCGGTCTCGGCCTGCTGGAGCTCCGCCAGCAGGGCCTCGCGCTTGGGCTCCTGGCGCTCGGCCTCGGCGCGCTGGCGCTCCTCGGTCGCCCTGCGGGTCGCCTCGGCGGTCTCGCGAAGCCGGTCCTCGGCCTCGACCCGGGCCCGCTCGATCCGCTGCTCGGCCTCGGCCTGCATCCGAGCCACCTCGTCGGCCCGCCGGTCGACCTCGGCCCGCTCCTGCGCCTGGCTCGCCTGCACACGCTCTGACTCGCTGCGGCGCTCGGCCTCGGCAAGGCGAGCGAGGGCCTCGCGCTCGGCCGCCTCACGGATCGCCTGCTCGTCCGAGGTCGGACCGGGCGGCGGCCCAGTCGGGGGCTCGGGACGCGTCGGTTCCGGCTCCGGCGGTGACGGGGCCGGCGTCGGCTCTGCCTGCGGCGGGGTCGGCGCTGCGGCCGCGTCGCCGGCAAGGTTTCGCACCGGCGGCGGCACGGCCGCCATCGCCTGCGTGTCGTCGTCGGACCGTCCGCCCGCCGCGGCGCCTACGACGCCTCCGAGGCCTGCCGCGCCGGCTGCGGCGACCGTCGCCGGCAGGGTCGAAGCGCCGCCACCCGGGGCCGGGGCGCCGGGTGCGGCCGCCGGCATCGGCGGCGCCGCGGGCGCGGCCGGGGCCTCAGCCGCCGGAGCTGGAGCCTTGCCGCGTTTCGCCTGGCGGGCGGCCTGCTTGGCGGCCTTCTGCTGGTCCCGAGCGGCCTTTTGCTCGTCACGCTGTTGCTTGCGCTCGGCGACCTTGCGGGCACGCTCTTCGTTCGCCCGGGCCTTCTCGTTCTTGCGGGCGTTCAGCTTCTCGGCTCGTTCACGGCGCCGGCGGGCCCAGAAGGACTCCTTCTCCGGAGGCTGGGCCGCCGCCGGGGCCGGCGCCGAGGGCGCCCCCGCGACCGGCGCCGACGGCTGTTCGGCGACCGGCGGCGACGGGCTCGGTGCGGCGGAGCCGCCCTTCTTCGCCGCCTTCTTCGCCTGGCGCTCGGCCAGCCGCTGCTCGCGCACGGCCAGCCGCTTCGCCCGCTCCTCCTCCTGCTTTCGCCGCTTTTCCTGCTTCTTCTGCTCGGCCCGCTCGCGGCGGGAGGTCGCCTCGACCGCCTGCGCCGGAGCCGGGGCAGCGCCCGGCGGCGGCGCCGAACGGGGTGGTGCGCCGGGCTCGGCCGCCGGGGCCGGCTCGCTCGGGGCTGCCGGCGATGCCGGGGCAGCCCCCGGCGGAAGCGGGGTCGTCGCGGCGACGGGCTGGCTCGGGTCGGGGACCGGGCCCGAGGCCACCTCCGGCGTGGCGGGCGCAGCGGGCGCATTGGGATCGGGTGGAGGCGCCACGGCCGCCTGCTCGGTCGGGCTCGCGGCCGCGTCGGCAGCCTTCGATTCGGCGTCGTCGCCGTTCTTCTTCTTGCGTTCGAGCCTGAATGAGCGCATGGGTTTATCGTCTCACGAGCTGCCGGTGCTCGCCAGCGTTTTCGCGCCCAGCGCCCAAACCCCTGCGTCTGCAGGCACGATGGCGAATTTCAGCGCTGGCGGTCGCGCAGCTCGCGCTCGACGTCGCGTTGCACGTCTCGGTCGCGAATCTCGCGTCGCCGGTCGTGCTGCTGCTTGCCCGTCGCCAGCGCCAGCTCGACCTTCGCCCTCGGCCCCTTGAAGTAGATCCGGGTCGGGATCAGGGTCAGGCCCTTGCGCTGCATGCGCCCGATCAGCCGCTCGATCTCGTAGCGGTGCAGGAGCAGCTTGCGCGGACGCTCGGGGTCGTGGTTCTCCGCCGCCTGCTCGTAGGCGGGGATGTGGGCATTTCGCAGCCACACCTCGCCATCCTCGATCACCGCGTAGGCGTCGCCGATCTGCGTCTTGCCCTCGCGCAGCGACTTGACCTCGGTTCCCTGCAGCTCGATCCCCGCCTCGAACCGCTCGATCAGCTCGTACTTGTGGCTGGCACGGCGGTTGCTGGCGACGTCCCCCGAGGCGAGCTTGCGCTTCGGCTTCTTCCTGCTCATCTTCCGACCTCGCCCGCGGGGACCAGGTCGACCCGCCCGCGGGCGGCCTCGATCCCATCCACGCGCACGGTCACGGGATCGCCGAGACGGATCGCCTTGCCGCTACGCCCGCCGACGATCGCGGTCTCGGTCTCGTTGAGGTCGAAGCGCTCGCCGCGCAGTCGCCGCGCCGGCAGAAAGCCCTCGTAGACGTCGCCGAGCTCGCCGCCGAAGCGCACGAACGCCCCGGGCGCAATCACGCCGGACACCTCGCCCTCGAACGAGCGGCGGGGGCCTGCCTCGAACAGCTCGCGCTCGAGCAGGAACGCGGAGCAGGTCTTGTCCGCATCGCGCTCGATCGTCATCGACTCGCGCTCGCGCTCCGAGCACCAGGCGGCCGCCTCGCGAACCGCCGCCCGATCCGGCTCGGACTCGCCCGCGCCGAGGGTCGAGAGCAGGGCGCGGTGGGCGATCAGGTCGGGGTAGCGGCGGATCGGCGAGGTGAAGTGCGAGTAGGCAGGGCTCCCGAGCCCGGCGTGGCCGAGATTGCGATCGGAGTAGAGCGCGGGCTTCAGCGAACGGAGCACGAGTGATGTATACGCCGCGCGGCCGTGTCCGCGGCGCTCGGCCTCGCGCGCGACCAGGCGGCTGGCCTCGGCGACGAGCTCGCCCGCCTGGGTCGGCGAGATCGCGGAGATCTCCTTCGGCAGCGCCGGGGTCGGCACATCGAGCGCCGCGAGCTTTTCGATCAGGGCGGCGACGCGGCTCGGGTCGGGGCGCTCGTGGACGCGGTAGAGGGTCGGCACGCCGCGGCGCTCGCAATGCTCGGCGACGCGCTCGTTGGCGCAGATCATCAGCTGCTCGATCAGGCCGTGGGCCTCGGTCTGCTCGACCGATCGCGCCGCGACCACCCCACCTTCGGAGTCGAACTCGAACTCCGGCTCGGCGGTCGAGATCTCGAGCGCCGATCCCCGGCGCCGGTCGCGCAGCGCCGCGGCGGCGCGCCGGGCGAGCGCGAGCGGCTCGGCGATCAGCTCCGGCGGGCGCGAGCGGCCGGCGAAGTACTCGTCGAGCTGATCGTAGGAGAGCCGGTGATCGGAGCGGATGCGGCTGCGGTAGAAGAGCGCCGAGGTCGCCGTGCCATCCGTGCCGAGCAGGATCTCGGCGGTGACCGCGAGCCGCTCGACCCCGGGGGCGAGGCTGCATGCGTCCGCCGAGAGCGCCAGCGGCAGCATCGGCTCGACCGTTCCCGGGACGTAGGTGCTGTTGGCGCGGTCCGCGGCCTCGCGGTCGAGGATCGAACCCGGGCGCACGTGAGCCGCGACGTCGGCGATGTGGACCCAGACGCGGGTTCCGTCGCCTTCGGGCGAGGCCGAGATCGCGTCGTCGAAGTCGCGTGCGGTGGCCGGGTCGACCGTGAACGTGTCGAGCGCGGTCAGGTCTCGGCGCAGCGGTTCGACGCTCTCGGCCGCGGCGATCGCGTCGGCGGCCTCGTCCTCGACCTCGTCCGAGAACCCGCGCTCGCCGAGGCGCTCCCAGATCAACGCGGCGGCGACATCGCGGGCGCTGCCGGGGTTGCCGATCTCGGCGACGACGCCGGCGCGGGCGCCGTGACGCTCGACCACGACCAGCTCGCCGCCGCGGACCCTGACCCCGCCGCCGATCCCGACCTGCTCGGCGCCGCGCTCGAACAGCGGCTCGGCGACCAGGAAGCGCCCCCGGCGGCCGACCACCGCCACGAATCGATTGCTCAAGGCTGGCCGGCGGGAAGCTGCTCGCCGACGACCTCCAGCGCCCGGTCGAGCGCCTCGTCGTTGCCCGCGGTCGCGCGCTGGTCCTCGACCCGCACGTTCGGCTTCACGCCCTCGCCGAGGATCGAGGTGCCGTCCGCGGTCAGGTACTCGCCGATGGTGAGGTCGAGCGCGCCCCCGGCGGGCAGGTCCATGACCTCCTGGAAGGTTCCCTTGCCGTAGGTCCGCGTGCCGACGACCTCGGCGAGATCGTTCTGCTGCAGCGCCGCGGTCAGGATCTCGGCCGCGGACGCGGTATCGCGGTTGACCAGGACCGCCGTCGGCCGCGGGTCGATCGCGTCTCCGACCGCCGGGTAGTCCTTGTCGCCCTGGGTGCGGCTGCGGGTGGAGACGACGTTGCCGTCCTCGAGGAAGATGCTGGCGCTGAGCACCGCCTCGTTGAGCAGGCCACCGCCGTTACCCCGCAGGTCGAGGACCAGGCCTTCGGCGCCGCGCCGGTAGAGGCGCTCGATCTCCTCCCGCAACTCGCCGTGAGCACCTTCGCTGAAGGTGGCGAAGCGGACATAGGCGAGCTTCTCGCCATCGGGCGCGCGGCGGATCCTGCCGTCGACGGCGGGCACGCGGACGTCGGCGCGCTCGAGCTTCAGTTCGTAGGGCGTGCCGCCGTCGGCGGGCACGATCCGCAGCTCGACCTCGGTCCCCGCGGGCCCCTTGATCCGCGCCGTAGAGACCTCGGACGGGACCCCCGCGATCGACTTGCCGTCGACGCCGACGATCAGGTCGCCCTCCTCGAGCCCCTCCTTCTCCGCCGGGGTGTCGGGAAGCACGCTCGCCACCCGCAGGCCCCTGGGGACCTCGGTCACCGTCAGCCCGACTCCGGAGAAGCGGCCCGAGGTCGCGGCGAGGAAGTCCTTGAGCTGCTCGGCGGTGAAGTAGTGGGAGAACTTGTCGTCGTAGCGCTTCTTCAGCGACTCGACCATGCCGTCGATCGAGGCGTCGTCGAGGCGTGTCCGGTCGGGGTCGTGGAAGTAGTTGTCCTCGATCACCTGGCGCGCGCGAACGATCGGGTCGTCGTCGGAGTTGTCGGTGAGAAAACCGGTGACGACCCCGACCAGGGCCGCGACCACCAGCCCGATGACCAGGCCGGTGACGACACCGGAGCCGAACCCGCTCCGTTGCTCGGAGCTCAAACCCGCAGGAAGCGGCGCAACGTGATGCCGCTGCCGAGCGCGGATACCACTACCGCGGCGGCGACGAGCATCGCGACCAGGGGCGCGAACCCCATGGTCGAGAGGTTGTCAACGAGAGCGAAGTCGTCGGCGAGCGGATCCACGATGGTGACCTTGCCGAGCAGAAGTATGCCGACCGCCAGGCCCGCGCCCGCGAGGCCGACGATCACACCCTCGATCATGAACGGCCAGCGGATGAACCAGTTGGTGGCGCCGACCAGGCGCATGACCTCGACCTCGCGCCGGCGGGCGTAGATCGAGAGCCGAATCGTGTTCGCGACCAGGAGCAGCGAGGCGATCAGGAGCAGGGCGGCGATCACGAGCAGGACGATCTTGACCGCCCCGGTGACCTCGCGGATCCGGTTCGCCTGCTCGCGGCTCTCGCCGATCGGCGGATCGATCGCTGGGCTGATCGGCGTCGGCTTGCCGGCCGCGTTGGTCGGTAGCAGCGCCGCGCGCACGGCCTCGAGGTTGTCGGGGTCGTCGAGGGTGAGGTCGAAGGACGGCGGCAGCGGGTTCGAATTCAGCTCCGAGATCGAGCCTTCGAGGTCGCCGTGGAGGCGCGACTGGAGGTCCTTCTTCGCGCACTCGGGCGAGCAGTAGGTCGCCGCGGTGACGTGCGGGACCGCGTTCAGCTTCTTCGCCAGGTCGTCCTTCTGCACCTGGCTGGCGTCGCGATAGAGGAAGACCTTGAGCCCGATCTGGTCGCGGACCTCGGATGCCTTCGACTCGCTCGCTCGCAGGACCGGGACCAGGACGCCGAGCAGCAGGGTGGTGATCACGATCGTGACGATCGCGGCGATGCTCGGGGCGGCGCTGCGGCGCAGCGCCCGGAACGCCTCGGAGAGGAAGAAGACGACGCGCCCCATCGGCTAGTGCTCGAATCCCGAAGGGTCCGAGTCGCCGTTGGTGCCGCCCTCGTCGCCGAGGCCCATCTCGGCGCGGACG